>CAIVVS010000323.1 GCA_903909415.1 uncultured Pseudomonadota bacterium
CGTTGTCCGGCTCAGGTTCCCGATTGCAGGGACGCGGCGAGTTTCTGGAGCGCCTTCCCCACCTGCCTGAGCATGTCATCCGTGTAGATCGAACTCAGTCCCACCGAGTTCAGAGCGTATCCCGGCGCCGCGCCACGGGTCCGCACCGGCACCGCCACCGCATTGATGGGCTCGTGGAGCATGCCCTTCAGGACGATGAACCCTTCCCGCTCGAACAGCGCCAGGGCCTGGCCGAACTGTCGCTCGACGCCAGCCCACGCCTTCCCGCCGCCCCCGGACCGCAGCGTTCCGATGACCGATGCCCGTTGTTCCGCGGGCAATCCCGCCAGGTAGGCCCAGCCCGTGGCGGTTGACGCCATCGGGATGCGCGCTCCCACATTGATGTCCCCCAACCGGACGGAGGAACCATGGCATCGCTGGAGTATCACCATGCTCGTCGCATCCGCGGCTGCCAGCGAGACGGCTCCCTGGAACCGGTCGGCGATCACCCGCATCTCCGGTTCTGCAACGACCGCCAGCGGCTGGCTGGCCAGCACGGCGTAGCCAAGGCCCAATACCGGGATGCCCAGGCGCAGCTTCTTGCTGGCGGGCGACATGACGAGGTATCCCTGCGCCATCAAGGTGTGGCACAGCCGCCAGACGGTCGGCTGGGGCAATCCCACCAGGGCAGCGATTTCCCCCGACCCCAGTTCCTGCCGCCCGGGCGAGAAGCACTTCAGGATATCCAGCCCGCGTGACAGCGCCACGACGAACTGCCGGTCCTTGGGTGCTCCGCCAACCTTCGCCGCTCCGCCGGAAGCGCGGATACCCTTGGCGTGGTCACGCAACCTGACATTCACTCTTGATTCCTTGGCCATTGCGCCCTTCGAGTCCACCTGCGACCTGTAACCAGTTGCCTGCAGCGTGCATGGGCCGCCTTGAAGATCAAGTCTAATGTCAAAGGGATTGACCCCGAAACGACCTCTAGAGCAAAGGGGAAGTCGCCTTCACCAATCGCGCAGCTTTGGGATCGTAGACGTATTGGGTGATCGTCCCGTCCTTGATGCGCTCGACAGCCACGTCAATGACAAACAAGGGCACCAGAAACCATTCCCTCGGCTGCACCGGATTGCCGAAGCGGTCATTGATGCTGACGTCCAGGCGTGCCGACGCAAAGAGCCTGTGGAACAAGTTCTCCATCCGGGTACTCAATTGATCAGCCGTGGCGCTTGCGTGCCGCGCCGACGGACGGCGTCGCACACCCGGTGATGTTTGCGAAAACTGCGCGCACACGCAAAGGGTGCCCGATGTCGGGCCGTCTTGGGTGCGCTTGACAGATGGCCATTAATTCCTTTATTTATCATACACTTATCCTATTCCCCCCCCTTTTCGCATCGGCGGGGTGCAGCCTTCGTCATGGGATCACCCTTAAAAACAAGGCGATTCAATGCTTAATTCGACATCAGAGACCTTGTTTATGTATATAACTACTTTTCCTTTAGAATGATACTCTATTCTACATTGGCCTCTACTCTTTGCACCATGTCAAACATCCACGAAGCCATTCGTCAGCGCCGCATATCCTTGGGGTTGTCCCAAGCCGAGGTGGCACGCCGCAGCGGCCTGCAGCAGCGGCAGGTATCGGTGTTCGAGCGCGGCGGCGATGTCACCTTGAATACGCTCAAGCGACTGGCCCAGGCCTTGGACATGGAACTCCTTGCCGTTCAACGGGGCGAAGTCGCGCGCGTGACCGCGCCGCCGAACGCGGCGCAGGAACCTGCCGCCTCAACGCCGGTGCCATCCCTGCTGGATCGCTATCAGGTCCGGGACGACCCGAAGCAGGCAGACGAGCGAGAGCATCCAAATGGCTGACGTACGGGTGCTGCAGATCCTGCTGGGTGACACGCCGGTCGGCCACATCACCGGATTCCGGGACGGCAAGAACCTGTTTTCATTCGAAGAGAGCTACGTCGCACTCGGCCGCGACCGGCCTGTGCTGAGCATGTCATTCAACATCCCCGAAGACGAACAGGCCACGGAACGGCAGTTGACGCAGGTGCACGCCAGCCGCATGAAGCTGCCGACTTTCTTCAGCAACCTGCTGCCCGAAGGCGTACTGCGCGAGTACATGGTCAAGAACCTCAAAGTCCACCACGACCACGAGTTCGACATCCTGATGGCGCTGGGCGGCAGCCTCCCGGGTGCGGTGCGCGCGATTCCCGCGAGCGACTTGCCCAAGGCTGCGCTGGAATACCGACCGAACGCCGCGCTCGCCTCCGCCGACAACAAGCCGCTCAAGTTCTCGCTGGGCGGCTCCCAGCTCAAGTTCTCGATGGTGGAAAGGGGTGGACGCTTCGCGCTGGAGGACGGCCAGGAGGAATGGATCGTCAAGCCGCCCCACCCCACCTACCCGGATGTACCGGCCAACGAGTACACGATGATGAGGCTGGCGGCCACCGCAGGCGTGGAGGTGCCGGAAGCCCGGATCATCAAACTGGACTCCCTGGACCTGCCCGGGAACATGGGCATCTCCGTGCCGCATTGGGAACCCTGGGCTTATGCCGTGCGCCGCTATGACCGATCGACATCAGGCCGCATCCACGCCGAGGACTTCGCGCAGGTGTTCGGCGTGTACGCCGACCAGGAATACAAAGCCACCAATTACGACACCATGGCTCGCCTGATATTCGACCTATTCCCGAACCGGCATGACCAACTGGCCGATTTCATACGGCGGCTGGTGGTCAACATCCTGATCGGCAACGGCGACGCGCACCTGAAGAACTGGTCCGTCATCTACCGGGACGGCGTGACGCCCCAACTGGCGCCCGCCTATGACCTGGTGTCGACCGTGCGCTACGTGCAGGGCGACCGGCTCGCGCTGAACCTTGCTGCCGAGAAGCGGTTCCAGGCATTCAATGAGCAGCACTTCGAGAAACTGGCCACGCGTGCCGAGGCGCCGCCGAAGTTTGTGCTGGACGTGGTGAGGGAAACGGTCGCCCTGGCCCGGAACAACTGGCCGAGCGCGATCATGGAACTGGGCCTGCCGGAACACCTGCGCACCAGTCTGACGCAGCATTGGGCGGGTTTGTCCGAACTGTTGCGGATCACCGCCAAGGCATAGCCCGGTCTCGGCGATAATCGGCCTGCGCCGAGTTTGCCCCTGATCCCGCCAGAAAGCCGCGCTTTGAAGATCGGATAAAACAGCAACCATCCCCAGTAGTAGATAGGAGCGGACATGTCCGAGAACATTTTTTGGGTCTACAACGGATGGGCAATCCTGATCACCGTGTTTGGCCCAATCTACATGGTGATTGATGCCGAAATAAGAGTGAGGAGAGGAATCTTTCTCCTCCGCTCCTTCTCTGGCCCCCTCTATATCGCATCCATCATCGGACTCTTCTTCGTGAGTGGATGGATAGCAGCAGTGTTGTATATACCGTTTCTGATTGCTGGGATATTGATAGCCTCAATCATCAAGAACAAAGGCCTCGGCTAGTGGCAAGCATCCTATTACTCGGCGCCGGCTTCAGCGCGAATTGGGGAGCACCTGTCGCGTCCGGCATGTTCAATTTGCTGCTTGCCAACCAAGAGATACAGGGCAATGCCGCGTTGCGAACCCTTCTATGGGCGAATCAACAGAACTTCGAGAACGCTTTAGGCGTTCTGCAACATGATTTTCGTCAAAACGCCGACACAGGAAGGGAACCCCTATTACTCATGCAGCGTGCTCTCGGCCAGATATTCGGCCGGATGAGCGAACTTCTGAGGAGGCAAGAGTTTGAGCTTCGAAGCCCAGATGGCAGGGTGTATAGGGAAGCCACGGTAGTCGAGTTTCTTGCGCGCTTTGATGCAATCTTCACCCTCAATCAGGACCTTCTGATTGAGACCCATTACTTGGACCATGATGCTTATTCCCTAACCAGCAGCCGTCGATGGAACGGCGCACCTATGCCCGGAATGACGGCTGTAGGACGCGCTGACTTTGGAGGGGCGAAAGTATCGGGCCGGATCTGGAACCCGACCGACGATTTCGCCGTGCCCAACAATGCGCAGCCCATTTACAAGTTACACGGCTCAATAAACTGGAAAGGCACAGGACCCGACACCGACATGGTAATCATGGGCGGCGGCAAACCAGAAGCCATTCAGGCAATTCCTGTGCTACGCCACTACCATGAGATTTTCGGTCAAGAAGTACGGCGGGGCGGCACTCGCGTAACAATCATTGGCTATGGCTTCGGAGATAAGCACATAAATGACATCTTGGAAGATGGCGTTAGGAACCACGGCACACGCATGTTCGTCATCGACCCAAGAGGATCTCGCTTGGCGTACGAAATGAGGCCCTACCAACCCGGGCAAATTGGAGAACCGGCCGTGTCTCCGTTCGAGGAATGGTTTCATATTGGACTGCACAGCGCGTCGTCGCGCCCGTTCCGACAATTGCTCTGGAATGATTCACTTGAGGGCGAAGAGCTAGTTAGGTTCATCGGCGGCAATTGAATCATGCATGCCGGCGACAGAGTCGGCGTTGATGCAATTACCGCTTCCAACATCCAGCGCCATTCCCTTCGATTTCCCGACAAGCGATTGACCGCGAGGGCGAACGGACAACTTCATTTCGGTTCGTACTTGTCATGACGTAAGCGGTGTTGCCAGATCACCAAAGCAGTACCAAATGTCCAAGAATTCTCCAAGCATTCAAGAACACACCCCCATGATGCAGCAGTACCACCGCCTCAAGGCGCAGGTACACGCCGACCATGGCGACATCCTGCTGTTCTACCGGATGGGCGACTTCTACGAGTTGTTCTTCGAGGACGCCGAAAAGGCCGCGCGCCTGCTGGACATCACGCTGACCACGCGCGGTGCGTCGGCCGGCCAGCCGATCAAGATGGCGGGCGTGCCCTACCACGCGGTGGAGCAGTACCTCGCCAAGCTGGTGCGCCTGGGCCAGTCGGTGGCGATCTGCGAGCAGGTGGGCGACGTGGCCACCGCCAAGGGGCCGGTGGAGCGCGCCGTCACCCGCATCGTCACGCCCGGCACCCTCACCGACTCGGCGCTGCTGGAGGACAAGACCGACAACGTGCTGCTGGCGATGTCCACGGACAAGGCCGGCGTGGGCCTCGCGTGGCTGAACCTCGCCTCGGGCGAGCTGCGCGTCACCGAATTCGCCGCGCCCCTGCTCGCCTCCGAGCTGCGCCGCATCGCACCCTCGGAGGTGCTGGTCGCGCAGTCCGGCGCCAGCGACCCGGAACTCGCCGGCTACGCGATCACGCCCCTGCCCGCCTGGCATTTCGACTACGACGGCGCCAGGGCCGCGCTGCTGCGCCAGCTGGGCGCGGCCTCGCTGGAGGGCTATGGCGTGCACGAGATGCGCCCGGCCATCGCCGCCTGCGGCGCGCTGCTGTCCTACGCGAAGAAGACCCAGGGCCAGGGTGTGGACGGCGCGCTGTCGCACGTCACCACCATCACGCCCGAGGCGGTCAGCCAGTACCTGCGCATGGACGCGGCCACGCGGCGCAACCTGGAACTCACCGAGACCCTGCGCGGCGAGCCCGCGCCCACGCTGTTCTCGCTGCTGGACGAATGCGCCGGCGCCATGGGCAGCCGCATGCTGCGCCACTGGCTGCACCACCCGCTGCGCGAGCGCGAGGCCATCGTGCCGCGCCATGCGGCGATCGCGCGCCTGATCGAGGGCCGCACCGAGGGGAGTAACGGCGGCGACGCCTGGCGCGCGATCGGCGAGGTGCTCACGCGCTTTGCCGACGTGGAACGCATCACCGGCCGCATCGCGCTGCGCTCGGCGCGCCCGCGCGACCTGTCGTCGTTGCGCGACAGCCTCGCGCTGCTGGACGAGCTGCGCGCGGCGATGCCCACCGGCGACGGCCTGCTGGACGAACTGCGCCGCTGGCTGGAGACGCCCACCGCGTGCCTGGACCTGTTGGCGCGCGCGGTGCGCCCCGAGCCGTCCTCGGTGCTGCGCGAGGGCGGCGTCATCGCCGACGGCTACAGCGCGGAGCTGGACGAGCTGCGCGCGCTGCAGAACAACGACGGCGCCTACCTGGTGCAGCTGGAGGCACGCGAGCGCGAGCGCACCGGCATCACTACGCTCAAGGTCGGCTACAACAACGTGCACGGCTTTTTCATCGAGGTGAGCAGCGCGCAGGACCGCGCCCAGGCCGACCGCATCCCGGCCGACTACCGCCGCCGCCAGACGCTGAAGAACGCCGAGCGTTACATCACGCCCGAACTCAAGGCCTACGAGGACAAGGCGCTGTCGGCCAAGGATCGCTCGCTGGCGCTGGAAAAATCGCTCTACGAGGAACTGCTCACCCTGCTCGCGCCCGAGGTCACCGGCCTGCAGCGCATCGCGCGCGCCATCGCCACGGTGGACGTGCTCGCCTGCCTAAGTTCGGTGGCAGTGCGGCGCAACTGGTGCCGGCCGGTGTTCGCGGGTGATCCAGGCCTGGACATCGAGGGCGGCCGCCATCCGGTGGTGGAGCAGCAGTTGGCCGCGCGCGCCGATTCGGGCGAGAGCGGCACGACGTTCATCGCCAACGACTGCCGGCTCGCGCCCACGCGCCGCATGCTGCTGATCACCGGCCCGAACATGGGCGGCAAGTCGACCTACATGCGCCAGGTGGCGCTGATCGCCCTGCTCGCGCATGTCGGGTCCTACGTGCCCGCCACCGCGGCACGCATCGGCCCGATGGACCAGATCTTCACCCGCATCGGCGCCTCGGACGACCTCGCCGGCGGGCGTTCCACCTTCATGGTGGAGATGACCGAGTCGGCCAACATCCTGCACAACGCCACCGAGAAGAGCCTGGTGCTGATGGACGAGGTCGGGCGCGGCACCTCGACCTTCGACGGCCTGGCGCTGGCCTGGGCGATCGCGCGCCACCTGGTGGAGAAGTCGCGTTCGCTGTCGCTGTTCGCGACACACTACTTCGAGCTCACGCGCCTGGCGGTGGAGTACCGCGAGGTCGCCAACGTGCACCTGGACGCGGTGGAGCACAAGGACAGCATCGTGTTCCTGCACCATGTGGAGGAAGGCCCGGCCAGCCAGTCCTACGGCCTGCAGGTGGCGGCGCTGGCCGGCGTGCCCAAGCCGGTGATCCGCCAGGCGCAGCGCACGCTGCAGCAGCTGGAGGACGCGAGCCTCGCGCGCGGCAACCAGTCTGACCTGTTTGCCGCCTCGCAGGCGCCTGCGCCGGAGCCCGAGCCAGCGAGCGACCCGCTGCGCGATGCGATGGCGCAGCTGAATCCCGACGAGCTCTCGCCGCGCGAGGCGCTGGACCTGCTCTACCAGCTCAAGAAACTCTGAGCCGGCGCGCAGCCGGGGGGCGGCGGCGTTTCCCGGCCGGTGCTAGCTGCCGGACTGGATGACGCCGTTGACCACGCGCACCTTGTCGCCGGCGCGCCAGCCGGGGGCGCTGGCCTCGCTGAGGGTGCGGGTGCTGCCGTCGTCCATGCGGATCGAGACCACGTAGGACCTGGAGGCCTTCATCCGCTTCTCGACCTCGTTGCCGGCGAGGCCGCCACCGATCGCACCGACCACGGTCGCCACGTCCTGGCCGCGGCCGCCGCCGACCTGGTTGCCCAGCAGGCCGCCCGCCACCGCGCCGCCCACCGCGCCCAGGCCAGAACCCGAGCCCTTGGTCTGGACTTCGC
>CAIVVS010000324.1 GCA_903909415.1 uncultured Pseudomonadota bacterium
GCGCGGGCCTGGGCCACGACCCGGCCAAGACCGGCGAGCCGCAGACGCACCGCAACTACGCGTGGCGCGACTACGGCAACCGCATCGGCATCTGGCGCATGTTCGACCTGTTCGACGAGCTCAAGCTCCCGGTCGCGCACAACACCAACAGCCTGGTCTTCCAGTACGCGCCGCAGGTCACCGACGCGATGAGGAAGCGCGGCGACGAGGTGGTCGCGCACGGCCGCACCAACGCCGAGAACCTGCGCGGCCTGTGGCAGCCGGACGAGGAACGCATCCTGCGCGAGGTGACGGACACCATCACGAAGCATGAAGGCAGGGCACCGCGCGGCTGGATGGGCTCGGGCGCCTACGAGACCGCGAACACGCCCGACCTGCTGAAGGAATTGGGCTACACCTACCTGATGGACTGGCCGATGGACGACCAGCCGGTGTGGCTGCGCACCCGCTCCGGGCCCTTGCTGTCCATCCCGTACCCGATCGAGCTGAACGACTCGCAGGTGGTGATCCACCGCAAGCAGGACGGCGAGGAGTTCTGCCACATGGTGGTCGAGCAGTTCGACGAGATGATCGATCAGAGCCGCCGACACCCGCTGGTGATGAACGTCTCGGTGCACCCCTACGTGTTCGGCCAGCCGTTCCGCCTGCGCGCCTTCCGCCGCGCGCTCAAGCACTGCCTGTCGCATCCGGACGCGGGCAGCGTGTGGTGGACCAAGCCGGGCGACATCGCCGACTACTGCCTGACCCTGCCACCGGGGTTGATTCCGGGAAGTTGATTCCCGGTAGTTGATTCCCCTGGGGGGTTCAAAAAACCCTATTAATATCAGTCACTTGTGCCATTTTTCGGCCAAATGGCCGGGGTTCGCCGTTCAGGGTGCAGGCGAGCCATTCCGCGAGCAGCGGCGTCCACACCAGTCCGCGCGCGCCCAGGCCGGTGAAGCCGTGCAGTCCCGGCGCGGCCGCGAACCCGCCCAGCAGCGGCAGCCGGTCCGGCGTGGTGGCGCGCCAGGCCACGCGTCCCAGCAAGGAGGCTGCGTCCAGACCACTGGTGTAGCCGGGCAGCATCGCTTCGATGCGCGCGAGGTTGGCGACGTGGTCCGCGACGCGCGGCTCGCCATCCCGGTCGCCGCGCTGGAAGCTCGCACCGGCGCAGCAGCCGCCATCCGGCGCGGGTGCGATGTAGCCATCGCCGCAGACCGTGACGGCCAGCGCGCGCCCGGCGCGTGACGGCAATTGCGTCACCTGGCCGCGCACGGCTTCCAGCCGCAGGTCGATGCCCTGCGATGTCGCGAGTCGCACCGTGTCGTTCGCCCCGGCCAGCACCACCACCGGGGCGCGCGCGAGTGCATGTCCGGATGCGTTGCTCGCGATCCAGTCGCCGTTCGCGTCCCTGTGCAGCGCATCGACCGCGGCGTTGAAGCGCGCCTCTGCCCCGGAACGCGCCAGCAGCGCGGTGCAGACCTGCGCCGGATCGGCCCAGCCGCAGCCCGGGAACCACACGCCGCCATCGCGCACCGGCTGTCCCGCGATGGCGCCTGCCTCGGTCGCATCCACGGCACGCGCGAAGGCCTCGGGCATCGCCAGGCCCTGCAGCAGCGCATGCAGCTTGTCGCGCTCGCCGGGCTCGGTGGCCACGTGCAGCACGCCGGATTGCTGCCAGTGCGGGCCGTCCGGCCCCAAGGTGTGCAGCACGCGCCAGGCATGCAGCAGCGCGGCGCGCGACAGCTTCGCGTTCATCGCATCGCTGCGGTTGAGGATGGGGCGCAGCGCGCCGGCCGGGTTGCCCGAGGCCTCGCGCGCCGGCGCGGCGTGCCGCTCCAGCAGCGTCACCGTCCAGCCGCGCGTGCCCAGTGCATCGGCGATGCCGCAGCCGGCCAGGCCCGCGCCGATGACCAGCGCGCGCTTGTCCTGCATCGTCGGCGCGATCACCTCGCCGCGACGCCGGCCGACCAGCATGTCGCGCTTGGTCGCGAAGCCGCGCACCCGCGTGCAGTCGAAGCCCGCCTCGGCCAGGCCGTGGCGCACGTCGGCGGAGATCGACCAGGTCGCGAGCGTGCCGCCGGGGCGCGCGAGCCGCGCGAGTTGTTCGAACACCGGCGCCGACCACATGTCCGGGTTGCGCGCCGGCGCGAAGCCGTCGAGGTAGGTCGCGTCCACCTCGGCGTCGAGGTCCGCCAGCAGCGGGGCCGCGTCGCCATAGAGCAGGGTGAGCTGCAATCGCCCGCCCTCGAAGGCAAGGCGGTGGAAGCCCGCCAGCGGCGGCGGCAGCTGCGCGCGCAGTTGCGCCGCCAACCTCTCTACGCCGGCTGGCGCCGCGACACCGGCTGGCGCCGCAACCCCCTCCAGCATGCCGTGCGCGCGCTGCAGGTCCGGTGTCGCCACCGGATGCTTCTCCACCGAGATGTAGTGCAGCCGCCGCGCGCCCTGCGGGTCCTCGCGCCAGGCGCGCCAGGTGGCGAGGAAGTTCGACCCGAGGCCGAAGCCCGTCTCGAGGACCACGAAGCACTCGCGCCCGCGCCAGGCCTGCGGCAGGCCGTTGCCGCCGAGGAAGACGTGCTGCGCCTGCCCCAGTGCGCCGGCCTGCGAGTGGTAGATGTCGCCGTAGTCGGGTGCCTGCGGGGCTTGCGCGCCATCGGCGCCGAAGGCTATGCGGGCCGGCGCCAGTCCCGCGGGCGCGGCCGGTTCCCCCTTCACGCCGGCACCCATCAAGCCGGCACGCCGAGCCGTCCGAGGTCCGCGCGCAGGGTGTCGGCGTCGCGGAAGTGCAGCGCATGCAGGCCGCAGGCGCGCGCGCCTTCGACGTTCACGAGCGAGTCGTCGATGAACACGGTACGCGCCGGGTCCAGCCTGCAGCGCTCGATTGCCAATCGGTAAATGCGCGCGTCGGGCTTCACCAGCCCGTGCTCGCCCGACACCACCACGTCCTCGAACCAGGACAGGAGATCGAAGCGCGCCACCGCCACCGGCCAGGTCTCGGTGGAGAAATTGGTCAACGCGCAGAGGCGGAGGCCGGCCTCGCGCTGGCGTTGCAGGATGTCGCGGCTGCCGGGGATCTCGCCGCGCAGCATGATGGGCCAGCCGCGCGGCCACAGGCCGATCAGCGCCGCATGCTCCGGGTACTGGCGGCTGCGCTCGGCGATCGCCTGCTCGGCCGGCTTGCCCCCGTCCATCTGCAGGATCCAGTCCCCGCCCACCACCTGGCGCACGAACTGCTCCAGCCCCGCCTCGTCATCCGGGAAGTGGCGCGCGTAGTAGTAGCGCGGGTCCCAGTCGAGCAGCACCTTGCCCAGGTCCCAGAGCACGGTGTCGATCTTGCTGCTCGTCCTGGTACTCACCGGGGGCTCCTGCCGCTGGCACAGGCCTCATGGAAGCGATCCAGCCGGAAGTACTCCTCGGGCGTGTCCAGCCGAGCCTGCAGCGGCGTGACCTTGTCCATGCTCGCCTGCACGTAGGGCCCGAGGAACTCGCGGGCGACGCGCTGCACGTGCAGTTCCGCCTGCGCCACGCTGTCGAAATAGAACACTTGGTTGCCGAAACGCTCGCGCAACTCGCGCTCGACTTCCGGCGCGATGTCGGCGAGGAAGCGCGAATAGGTGTTCACGTGCTTCATCTCATGGTCCATTGTCAGGTCGAACTCGCAGCTGCCCTGCGGATGGGCGCGCGTCACGTACACCGTCATCGGCTCGAAGGCCAGTCGCACGCTCACCGAGGGACGCATGCAGTGGCGCCCGCCGAAGCGCTGGGTGATGCCGTTGGTGCCGAAGGACACGGAGGTCTTCAGCGTGGTGGCGGTGAGCCCCAGCACCATGCGCCCGCCGCGCAGGTCCACCGAGGCGGCACCCTTGGCAGTGAGCTGGTCGGTGGACAGCGACAGGTCGGTCTGGAACTCCACCGGTACCGCCTCGACCTTCACCGTGGTCGGGCCGAGGCGCTTTTCGCAGACCTGCTCCAGCGGGCGGAAGTAGTCGCAGCTGGCGAGCAAGGGAAGCGCCGTCAACGAAAGCAGCAGCAATGAAAGATGGCGCGGGATCACCGCGCCATCTTACCTGCCCGACCTTGCCTGCCCGCGTGGTGGCGGGAGGCCGGACGCAGGGTGGCTGGATCAGGCCGGTTTTGGTCGAACGACACTGGATCCCCGCGTTCGCGGGGATGACGTCACTCTGTGGGAGGGCCTGGCCTTGGTGGATGAACCGTCCGGATTCCACAACGCTCGTCATTCCCGCCAAAGCGGGAATCTAGCGGCTTTCGGGAGTCGAACCAGAGTCCCGCCCACCCCGTTCGTGTTGAGCCTGTCGAAACACGAATCTGCTCCGTGGCATTCGTCCTTCGACAGGCTCAGGACGAACGGCTTGCTTCCAACGAAGGGCAACGACGCTGGATTCCGGTTCGCGCTGCGCGCGTCCGGAATGACGGTGATTGAATCGTCATTCCCGCGAAAGCGGGAATCCAGTGACTTTCGGCGAGCAACATGGCGTCCCCGAATCAGCGGGGACACGCTCAAGCCTGCGGACTGTCCTTCATGATGAAGTGCTTCCGCACCGGCTCCAGCACCTCGAAGCTGCCGCGAAAGCCCGGCGGGATCACGCAGGCGTCGCCGGGGCCGAACTCGCGCGCCTCGCCCGCCTCGGACGTGATGCGGATGCGGCCCTCGATGATCTTGAAGAACTCCTCGCGTCCGGCGTGGAACTCGATGCGCCACGCCCCCGGCTCGCAGGCCCACAGGCCGTACTCGGTGTCCCCGTTCCTGTGGTGGACCCAGGTGGTGCGCAGCGGGTTGCCGCGCAGCAGGCGCTCGGGCTTCGGACGGTCGTATTCCGGGGCGATGTCGCCCTTGAAATCGACCAGGCTGGGCCCGGTCATGATTCGACCCTCACGACTCGAACCTCATGATTCGAACAGCGCCTTGGTGACGATCTCCGACACGTCGCGTGACAGCCCGGCGGTGCGGCGGATCTGCTCCAGCGCGCGCTTGGCATGCGCCTGCCGGCCGGCATCGAAGCGGCGCCAGCGGTCGAAGGACCGGGCCACGCGCGAAGCCACCTGCGGGTTCAGCGCATCCAGCTCGATCACCCGCGCCGCGCCGAAGGCATAGCCCGAACCGTCGGCGGCATGGAAATGCAGGTGGTTGGCGCAGA
>CAIVVS010000325.1 GCA_903909415.1 uncultured Pseudomonadota bacterium
CTATCTCGACCAGCAGCTGGTTGAGCGTCTGCTCGCGCTCATCGTTGCCACCGCCCAGTCCTGCGCCCCGCTGTCGACCGACTGCATCGATTTCATCGATGAACAGGATGCAGGGGGCCTGCTTCTTGGCGTTCTCGAACATGTCGCGCACGCGCGCCGCGCCCACGCCGACGAACATCTCGACGAAGTCGGAGCCCGAGATCGAGAAGAACGGCACCTTGGCCTCGCCGGCGATGGCGCGCGCCAGCAAGGTCTTGCCGGTGCCGGGGTTGCCGACCATCAGCACGCCCTTGGGGATGCGCCCGCCCAGCTTCTGGAACTTGGACGGGTCCTTCAGGAAATCCACCAGCTCGGAGACCTCTTCCTTGGCTTCCTCGCAGCCCGCCACGTCGGCGAAGGTCACGTTGTTGTTGGACTCGTCCATCATGCGCGCGCGCGACTTGCCGAAGGAGAAGGCGCCGCCGCGGCCGCCGCCCTGCATCTGGCGCATGAAGAACACCCACACGCCGATCAGCAGCAGCATCGGGAACCAGGACACGAAGATGTTCATCAGCAGCGAGGGCTCTTCCTCGGGCCGCGCCTCGATCTTCACGCCGTACTTGAGCAGGTCCGACACCAGCCAGATGTCGCCGGGCGAGTAGATGTTGACGCGCTTGCCCTCGGTGGTCGTGGCCTTGATCGTGCGGCCCTCGATCAGCACCTTGGTGATGCGGCCGTTCTTCACGTCCTCGATGAACTGCGAGTACTCCATCGGCGACTGGGTCGCCTGGCGCGTGTTGAACTGGTTGAAGACGGTCATCAGGACCAGGCCGATCACCAGCCAGATCACGAGGTTCTTGAACAGGTTATTCAACGTATCTCCTTGGCCGGAAAAGGGATTCCGGCGTGCCGGAAGGGGATCCGGATCACTGGAAGCCATTCTATCCAAATTCCCGGGGCCGATCCCGCGAAATGCGGGTCCCGGTACAGGTCATGGCCCCGGATGGGGCGGATTTCAAGCCGTTCTCCACATTGCCGCAGGCGCCCGCGAGCGGCGTCGGGCCGGAAGCGGACCCGGCTAGCGCGGCCGGGGTTCCCGCGCCAGCAGGTACATCTCGGCCGAGCGCTCGCGCGAGGCATCGGGCTTGCGCGAATTGACCTGGCGGAACGCGGCCTTCATCGCCTTGAGGAAGGCCGGGTAGTCCGTGCCCTGGAAGGTCTTGACCAGGAAGGCGCCGCCCGGCTTGAGGTGGTCCAGCGCGAAGTCCAGCGCCAGCTCGCACAGGTGGATGCTGCGCGCCGCGTCGCTGGCGGCCACCCCGGAGAGGTTGGGCGCCATGTCCGAGACCACCAGGTCCACCGGACGCCCGGCCAGCAGCGCCTCCAGTTCGTCCAGCACCGGCTGCTCGCGGAAGTCGCCCTTGAGCACGGTCGCGCCGTCCAGCGGCTCCATGTCCAGGATGTCCAGCGCCACCACCATGCCCTTGGGCCCGACCTTGCGAACGATCACCTGGGTCCAGCTGCCCGGGGCCGCGCCCAGGTCCACCACCACCTGCCCGGGCGCCAGCAGCCGGTCGCGCTCGTCGATCTCCAGCAGCTTGTAGGCCGCGCGCGAGCGGTAGCCGTCCTTCTGGGAACGCTGCACGTAGGGATCGGCCAGGTGGGCCTGAATCCAGGATTGGTTGGAGCGATGGCGCTTCAAGATAGAATCAGGCCATGAATGATGGCAATGAAGACGAAGTATCCGCCCAGGACCTGCCCGCGGTGCGTTCCGCGCAGGCGCCGTTGAATGCGGCCCTTCGCCGCGAACTCAGGGCACGGGCGCACGACCTCAAGCCGGTGGTGATGATCGGTGACGCGGGCCTGACGCCCACGGTGGCCGCGGAGATCAACCGCAGCCTCGACAGCCACGAGCTTATCAAGATACGCGTGTCGGGCGCCGAACGCGACGACCGCGACGAGTTGTTCGGCGCGATCTGCGAACGGACCGGCGCCGCGCCGGTGCAGCACATCGGCAAGATGCTGGTGGTGTACCGCGAGAACACCCGGCGCCGCGCCGAGGAGGCCGAGAAGGCGCGCCGCCAGGCGATCCAGGATTCGCGCGCGCGCGCCTCGCGCCCGCGCAAGCCGGGCGGCGGTTTCCGCCCCGGCGCCGCGCCCGGGCGCCCGCCGGCGCGCTGGGAGAAATCGTCACAGCCCGGCATGCGTTCGCGTGACGGCGACGCGGGCCAGCGCGGGGGCGATGCATCACGCCAGCGTGGGGCCGACTCATCACGCCAGCGTGATGGCGCCGGCATGGGCTCCCGCCCTGCCGGGGGCAAGCGTCCCCTCGGGGCGGCGTCGCGCTCGCGCGTGGTGGTGCCCTACGAACGCGTTGCCAAGGTGAAGGCCGCCGCACCCAAGCCCGCCTATGGCGGCCAGAACACGCCGCGCCGTCCCGCGCCGCGGGGAATCGGCGAGGCGGACCGGGTCGGCCTGATCCGAATCCAGTCCTACGAGGAAATCGAGGAAGCCGGGATCCGTCCGGGTGAACGCCAGGGTCCGCGCGGCACGCGCCGCGATGCCCTGAAGCGGCCGACGACCGCTCGCAAGTCCGGCCCGAAAAAGGCTTCGCCCAGGCCTTCTGCGACCGGCAACCGCTCGGCCCGGCGCGCTGCCGCCGCCGCGGATGGCCCGCCTGCCGGCGCGCGTCGCGGGGCACGCCGCTCGCGCTGAGCCGCGCTGCCGGCCGCGCACGGACGGCGCGCGGCATCCTGCCGCCATGCAACAGCCGCCCGGCCGGGAGCCGGGCGCCCCGGATCAGGCGTAGCGCACGTCCACGATTTCGTACTGGCGCAGCCCGCCGGGCGTCTGGACGTCCACCGCGTCGCCTGCCGACTTGCCGATCATGGCGCGCGCGATCGGCGAGCTGAAGGAAATCTTGCCCTTCTTGATGTCGGCCTCGTCCTCGCCGACGATCTGGTAGGTCGAGGTCTCGCCGTTGCCCAGGTCCTCGAGTTCCACGGTCGCGCCGAACACGCAGCGCCCGTCGGCATCCAGCTCCGCCGGATTGATGATCTGCGCGTTGGACAGTTTGGATTCGAGCTCGTTGATGCGGCCCTCGACGAAGCTCTGGCGCTCCTTGGCCGCGTCGTATTCGGCGTTCTCGGACAGGTCGCCGTGCGAACGGGCCTCGGCGATCGCCTGGATGGTGGCGTGGCGCTCGACGGTCTTGAGCCGGTGCAGTTCCGCGCGCAGCAACTCCGCGCCGGCAACGGTGAGGGGGGTCTTGGCCATCTTCGGCTTCCAGGAAAAAGCCGCATCCCGCCGCCTTTCATGGACGGCATCGGTGCAGCGGATCAGGCAACGGGAACCGGCAGTGCCTGCCTCGCGCTGCGCCCGTTGTCGGGCGGCGGCTGGCCCGCGGGAGCGGACCGGCGGGCTGGGTCAGTGGGACGCCGGTGGTTCGCAACAAAGATACCACAGGCGCCCGCAGCGGGCCCGCGCCGTGACGGCCCGGCGCGGGCCCGGCCCGGCGTCAGCCCGTCTTCGCCACCGCGTCCTTGTCGCTGCGCACGTGCGCCCATCCGCCGAGCGGGTCGTGCAGGCTGGCATGCAGGGCGTGCAGGGCGTAGGGCTGCGGGTCGCGCATGTGGCGTATGCCGGCGCACGCGGCCCAGGCCCCGGCCATGGTGGTGAAGTAGGCGACGCGCTGCGCCACCGCGGACACGCGTATCGAGCGCGAGTCGGACACCGCGTTGCGTTTGTCCTCGACGGTGTTGAAGATCAGCGCGACCTCGCCGTTCTTGATCATGTCGACGATGTGTGGCCGGCCCTCGGCCACCTTGTTGACGTGCACCGGAGACAGGCCGTGCGCGGCCAGCACCGCGGCCGTGCCCCGGGTGGCCACCAGCGTGAAGCCCAGCCCGGCCAGCTCGCGCGCCACCTCGACGGCGGCCAGCTTGTCGGCGTTGCGCACGCTGATGAACACCTTGCCCGCCGAGGGCAGGCGCACGCCCGCGCCCAGCTGCGCCTTGATGAAGGCCTCGCCGAAGGTGTCGCCCACCCCCATCACCTCGCCGGTGGACTTCATCTCCGGCCCGAGGATGGGGTCCACGCCCGGGAACTTGGCGAACGGGAACACCGCCTCCTTCACCGAGAAGTAGCGCGGCACGATCTCGGCCACCAGCTCGCCGCGCTCGCGCTGCTGCGCGAGCGTGATGCCGGCCATGCAGCGCGCCGCGATCTTGGCCAGCGCCACGCCCGTGGCCTTGGACACGAAGGGCACGGTACGCGAGGCGCGCGGGTTCACTTCCAGCACGAACACGGTGTCGCGCTGCACCGCGAACTGCACGTTCATCAGCCCGACCACCTTGAGGCCGCGCGCCAGCAGCGCGGTCTGGCGCTTGATCTCGCGCTCGATGTGCGAGGCCAGCGAGTACGGCGGCAGCGAGCAGGCCGAATCACCCGAGTGCACGCCCGCCTGCTCGATGTGCTCCATGATCCCGCCCACCAGCACCTCGGTGCCGTCGGCGATGCAGTCCACGTCGATCTCGATCGCGTCGTTGAGGAAGCGGTCCAGCAGCACCGGGCTGTCGTTGGACACCTTCACCGCCTCGCGCATGTAGCGCTCCAGCTGCGAGCGCTCGTGAACGATCTCCATCGCGCGGCCGCCCAGCACGTAGCTCGGGCGCACCACCAGCGGGTAGCCGATCTCGTCGGCCAGCTCGAGCGCCTGCGCCTCGGTGCGCGCGGTGCGGTTGGGCGGCTGGCGCAGGCCCAGTTCGGCCAGCAGCTTCTGGAAGCGCTCGCGGTCCTCGGCGGCGTCGATCATGTCCGGGCTGGTGCCGATGATGGGCACGCCGTTGGCGGCCAGGTCGCGCGCCAGCTTGAGCGGGGTCTGCCCGCCGTACTGCACGATCACGCCCTCGGGCTTCTCCAGGTCGACGATCTCCAGCACGTCCTCCAGCGTCAGCGGCTCGAAGTACAGCCGGTCGCTGGTGTCGTAGTCGGTGGACACGGTCTCAGGGTTGCAGTTGACCATGATGGTCTCGAAGCCGTCCTCGCGCAGCGCCAGCGCCGCGTGCACGCAGCAGTAGTCGAACTCGATGCCCTGGCCGATGCGGTTGGGGCCGCCGCCGAGCACGATGACCTTGCGCCTGTCCGTGGGCGCCGCCTCGCATTCCTCGTCATAGGTCGAGTACAGGTAGGCGGTGCCGGTGGCGAACTCGGCCGCGCAGGTGTCGACGCGCTTGTACACCGGCCGGACCTTGAGTTCGCGCCGGCGCGCGCGCACCTCGGCCTCCTTGGTCCCGGTCAGCCAGGCCAGGCGCCGGTCGGAAAAGCCCATGCGCTTCAGGCGGCGCAGCTCGTCCTCCCCGATGCTGGACAGCGGCCTGTCGTCCAGGTCCATCTCGATGGCGATGATCTGCTCGATCTGCGCGAGGAACCACGGGTCGATGTGCGTCAGGCGCTGCACTTCCTCCAGCGTGAAGCCGTTCTCGAAGGCGTCGCCCACGTACCAGATGCGCTCCGGACCCGGGTGGCCGAGCTCCTTCTCCAGCGTCTCGCGGTCGGTGGTCTTCTGGTTCATGCCGTCCACGCCGACCTCCAGGCCGCGCAGCGCCTTCTGGAAGGCTTCCTGGAAACAGCGGCCGATGGCCATCACCTCGCCCACCGACTTCATCTGCGTGGTGAGCCGGTCGTTGGCCTGCGGGAATTTCTCGAACGCGAAGCGCGGCACCTTGACCACCACGTAGTCCAGCGCCGGCTCGAAGGACGCCGGCGTGGCGCCGCCGGTGATGTCGTTCTTCAGCTCGTCCAGCGTGTAGCCCACCGCAAGCTTGGCGGCGATCTTGGCGATCGGGAAGCCAGTGGCCTTGGACGCCAGCGCGGAAGAACGCGACACGCGCGGGTTCATCTCGATCACGATCATGCGGCCGTCGGCCGGGTTGATCGCGAACTGCACGTTCGAGCCGCCGGTGTCCACGCCGATCTCGCGCAGCACCGCGATCGAGGCGTTGCGCATGATCTGGTATTCGCGGTCGGTCAGGGTCTGCGCCGGGGCCACGGTGATCGAGTCGCCGGTGTGCACGCCCATCGGGTCGAGGTTCTCGATCGAGCACACGATGATGCAGTTGTCCGCGCGGTCGCGGACCACTTCCATCTCGAATTCCTTCCAGCCGATCAGCGACTCCTCGATCAGCAGCTCCTTCGTCGGCGAGGCCTCCAGGCCGCGCTCGCAGATGGCGACGAACTCCTCGCGGTTATAGGCGATGCCCCCGCCCGAGCCGCCCATCGTGAACGAGGGCCGGATCACTGTCGGGTAGCCGAGCGTGGCCTGCACCTTCAGCGCCTCGTCCATGGAATGCGCCACCGCCGAACGCGCCGAGCCCAGCCCGATGCGCGTCATCGCCTGCTTGAACTTCTCGCGGTCCTCGGCCTTGTCGATCGCCTCGCGCGAGGCGCCGATCATCTCCACGCCGTACTTCTCCAGCACGCCGTGGCCGGCGAGGTCGAGCGCGCAGTTGAGCGCGGTCTGCCCACCCATGGTGGGCAGCAGCGCGTCGGGACGCTCGCGCTCGATGATGGCGGCCACCGTGGTCCAGTGGATCGGCTCGATGTACACCACGTCCGCGGTGTCCGGGTCGGTCATGATTGTGGCCGGGTTGGAGTTCACCAGCACCACGCGGTAGCCCTCGGCGCGCAGCGCCTTGCAGGCCTGCGCCCCGGAATAGTCGAACTCGCAGGCCTGGCCGATGATGATCGGGCCCGCGCCGATGATCAGGATGGTCTTGATGTCGTCACGACGCGGCATGGCGGCCTCCCTGCATCATGGCGACGAAGCGGTCGAACAGGTAGGAGATGTCCTGCGGCCCGGGGCTCGCCTCCGGGTGGCCCTGGAAGCAGAACGCCGGCCGGTCGGTGCGCGCCAGGCCCTGCAGCGAGCCGTCGAACAGCGACACGTGCGTGGCGCGCATGTTCGGCGGCAGGCTCGCCGGGTCGACCGCGAAGCCGTGGTTCTGGCTGGTAATCACCACGCGGCCGGTGTCCAGGTCCTTCACCGGGTGGTTGGCGCCGTGGTGGCCGAACTTCATCTTCATGGTCCGCGCCCCCGAGGCCAGGCCCATCAACTGGTGGCCCAGGCAGATGCCGAACACCGGCAGGCGCGTGGTGTCGAGCACCTCGCGGATCGCGGCGATCGCGTAGTCGCAGGGCTCGGGATCGCCCGGCCCGTTGGACAGGAACACGCCGTCGGGGCGCAGCGACAGCGCCTCGGACGCCGGCGCCTGCGCCGGCAACACCGTGACCTTGCAGCCGCGCTCGGCCAGCATGCGCAGGATGTTGCGCTTGATGCCGTAGTCCCAGGCCACCACGTGGTGGCGCGGCTCGCCGCGCGTGCGGCAGCCCTCGCCCAGGCGCCAGGTGCCCTCGCGCCATTCGTAGGGCTTGGGCGTGGACACCACCTTGGCCAGGTCCATGCCAGCCAGGCCCGGGAAGGCGCGCGCCGCGGCCAGCGCCTCGGCCTCGTCCACGCGGCCAGCCATCAGCGCGCCCGACTGGGCGCCCTTCTCGCGCAGGATGCGGGTGAGCTTGCGGGTGTCGATGCCGGCGATTCCCACGACCTTGCGCTGCGCGAGGTACTCGGGCAGCGCCTGGCGGTTGCGCCAGCTGGACAGGCGCACCGGCAGGTCGCGCACCACCAGTCCCGCGGCATGCACGCCGGACGATTCCTCGTCCTCCGGGTTGGTGCCGGTGTTGCCGATGTGCGGATAGGTCAGCGTGACGATCTGGCGGCTGTACGAGGGATCGGTGAGGATCTCCTGGTAGCCGGTCATCGCGGTGTTGAACACCACCTCGCCGGTGGCGAGGCCGTGGGCGCCGAAGGAAGTGCCGCGGAACAGGGTTCCGTCGGCCAGCGCGAGCAACGCCGGCGCAAGTTCGGCGGACGTGGCTAGGGAGGGAGTTGACACTGGTTTGCCTGGGCGGTCGTGGATCGGGTGCCCGTGAAAAACGCGACGGCTGGAGGTGCGGCCCGTCGCGTTTTGGCTGAGCGGCCGATTTTACCGCGACCGCACATTCCGCGCACGACGCGATGAACCCGACTGGTCCGGCCACGCGCCCAATTGTGGTGCGCGCAACGCCTGACGGAGGCCGGACACTCCCTCCGGACGCCCCGCCGCGCGCTACTCCGGGACCGCGCCGCGGACGACGAGCATCGCGCGCCAGGGCAGTTTCCTCGCCCTGGCACCATCGCCGATGGTGACCGTGCCGTCGATGCGGTCGCCGTCGATCTTCCCCTCGAAGACGTGGCGCAGCGGCGCGCGCGCCGACGAATCCGCACCGGAGGCGAAGTTCATCCGGATCACGTCGCCGTGCAGGGTGAGCGCATAGAGCTTGCCGGATTCCGCTCCCAGCCGCGCGCTGCCATCGAGGTACTGGAAGCTCTGCGCGAGTTCGAAGTCGAAGGCCTGCGGCTTGCCGCGCGCGTCGCCCGGGGCGAGTTGCGACTGCCAGCGCCCGGCCACGCGTGCCGGCACCACCCACATGTAGAGGAAGCTCTGCCCGGCGCTGCCGACCTTCTTCTCCGGCACATCGAGGGTGGCGCGCTCGTCCGGGATCCAGTCGCCCATGTGGTAGTCGTGCGCCAGCACCCGCGTGCCCGGCGGCAGCGCGAGGATCTTCGGCCTGAGCTTGAGGTTCATCGACGGCAGCAGGTAGGTGGTGACCACCGTGGCGCCGGTCAGGTCGGTCTGGAACAGGTCCTGCTCGAGGAAGTTCGCGCGCGCCGCCACGCCCTCGCGCTGGGCGGCCTCGCGCGCCTGGCCGAGCAGGTAGCGGTCCAGGTCCACGCCCGTGGCGCGCGCGCCCAGCTTGGCCGCGGTGATGACGATGCGCCCGTCGCCCGAGCCCAGGTCGATCAGCCTGTCCGCCGGCCCGACCGCGCCCATCTTCAGCATCGCGTCCACGACGACCTGCGGGGTGGGCACGTACACCACGTTGCCCACGCCCTGCTGGGCGCGCGCGACGGGCGCGGCGACAGCGAGCGCGGCGAAGGCGAACGCCGCGAGGCCGGCGCGCAAGGCGACGGCCCGCGTCACTTCAGCCCCAGCACGTCGGCCATGTCGTACAGGCCCGGCTTGCGGCCTTCGAGGAAACGCGCGGCGCGCAGGGCCCCCGCGGCATACGTGGTGCGGCTCTGCGAGCGGATGGTGATCTCCACGCGCTCACCCTCGCCGGCGAACACCACGGTGTGGTCGCCGATGATGTCCCCGCCGCGTATGGCGTGGAAGCCGATGGTCTTGCGCTCGCGGGCGCCGGTCTCGCCTTCGCGCCCGTGCACCGCGACCTTCGCGAGGTCGCGGCCCAGCGCGCCGGCCACCGCCTCGCCCAGGCGCAGCGCCGTGCCCGAGGGCGCGTCCACCTTGTGGCGGTGGTGCGCCTCGATGATCTCGACGTCGAAATCATCGCCCAGGATGCGCGCGGCGACCTCGGCGAGCTTGAAGGTGGCATTCACGCCGACGGCCATGTTCGGCGAGAACACGATGGGAATGGCCGACGGGCCGGATGCGGCCGCGGCGATCTCGTCCTTCTGCGCCTGCGTGAAGCCGGTCGTTCCGATGACCATGGCGATGCCCGCCTTGCGGCAGGCCGCCAGGTGCGCGAGCGTGCCCGCGGGGCGGGTGAAGTCGATCAGGCACTGCGCACCGGACAGGCCCGCATCGAGGTCCGCGGTGACCAGCGGGCCGCCGGGCATGCCGGAGAGTTCTCCCGCGGGCCGGCCCAGCGCCGGGCTGCCGGCGATGTCCAGGGCGCCTGACAGGGCCAGGTCCGTCGAGCGCATCACCCCTTCCAGCAGGCTGCGCCCCATCTTGCCGCTTGCGCCGGCAACCGTGATCTTCATTCCATGCTCCAGTGCGGGTTCAGGGCCGGGGCGCCGCGGCGGGCGCGGGCTTGGACGCCGCCTCGGGCGCAGACGCCGCC
>CAIVVS010000326.1 GCA_903909415.1 uncultured Pseudomonadota bacterium
GGCAGACCTCCCTCCACACCTTCAGCGCCTACGGCGATGGCTGGGTCGCGGTCAACGGCGAGCGCCACCAGCGCAGCCTGGTGGTGCAGCCGGAGCACCTGGTGACGGACTGGCCGCCGGCACGCTTCGAAGACCTGCTGCCCGAGCACATGGCGGCGCTGGCCGGCCTGGGCGCGGACATCATCCTGCTGGGCACCGGCGACAGGCTGCGCTTCCCGCATCCGTCGGTGCTGCGCGCCCTCACCGAGGCGCGCATCGGCGTGGAGGTGATGGACGTGCGCGCCGCCTGCCGCACCTACAACATCCTGCTCGCCGAAGAACGCCAGGTCGCGGCGGCGCTGCTCCTTGGCTGAGGCCGGCGCCGGCCGCGTGGGCCATGACACCCGCCCCCCGGGCGGCGACGCCCGACCCCCGGGTGGCGGCGCCCACGCCTTGGGCGGCGGCGCCCTGCTCGCGCTGCTGGCGCTGTTCGCGCTCGCCTGGTTCGCCACGCTGGATGCGCGCCACCTGATCAAGCCCGACGAGGGGCGCTATGCCGAGATCGCGCGCGAGATGGTCGCCACCGGCGACTGGCTCACGCCGCGGCTGAACGGCTACAAGTACTTCGAGAAGCCCGCGCTGCAGTACTGGGCCACCGCGGCCGGCTACACGCTGCTGGGCATCAATGAGTGGACCGCGCGGCTGTGGCCGGCGATCACCGGCTTCCTCGGCGTGCTCGCGGCGTTCTGGTTCGGCAACCGGCTGTTCGGCGCGCCGGCCGGGCTGTACGCCGCCGTGGTGCTCGGGTCCTCCGCGATGTTCGTCTTCACCGGCCACTTCCTGTCGCTCGACATGGGCCTGGCCCTGTTCATGTCGCTCGCGGTGCTGGCCTGGCCGATGGCGCGCCATGCGGCCGATCCACGCAGCGCGCGCCGCTGGATGCTGGCCGGCTGGGCGGCGATGGCGCTGGCGGTGCTGTCCAAGGGGCTGGTCGGCATCGTGCTGCCGGTGGCGGCGGTCGGCCTGTCCATCCTCGCCTCGCGCGACTGGGCGGCGCTGCGCCGGCTGGAGCTGCTGCGCGGCGGCGCGCTGTTCCTCGCGATCACGGCGCCCTGGTTCACCGCGGTGTCGCTGGCGAACCCGGAGTTCTTCGACTTCTTCTTCATCCACGAGCACTTCCAGCGCTTCCTCACCAAGGTGCACGACCGCTACGAGCCGCCGTGGTACTTCCTGCCGGTGCTGGGCATCGGCCTGATGCCGTGGACGCTGGCGCTGCTGCCGGCGGGCGCGTGGGTGCTGCGCAGGCCGGCGCCCGATGTTGGCCGCTTGATGCCGCGCGAGGCAGGCCGGGCCATGCCGCCCGAGCGTTTCCTGCTGCTGTGGTGCGCGGTGGTGATGGCGTTCTTCTCGGCCAGCAGCTCCAAGCTGCCGGCCTACATCCTGCCGCTGTGGCCGGCCGCGGCCGTGGTGCTGGGGGCGTGGCTGGCGCAGGCCGGGGCCTCTGCGGCGGGCACGAACGCGGTGCGGCGCTGGCTGGCGGGGTGCGGCGCGCTGGCCTTCGCCGGCGGCGTCGCCCTGGTCGCGGTGGCGCTGACGGTGCAGCGCCGCGCCGAGCCGGAAGTGCCGGCGGACATGCTCGCGGCCTACGCGCCCTGGGTGCTGGCCGCGGGCGTGGTGCTGGCGCTGGGCGGGCTGGCCGGCGCGCTGCTGTGCCGCCGCGCCCCGTTGCATGTGCCGGTGCTCGCACTGGGCATCGCGGGCCTGGCCTGCACGCAGATCGCGATGACCGGGCACGGCAGCATGTCGGTGCTGCATTCCGCTTATCATACGGCCGAGCGTGCGCGGCCCCTGCTGGCGCCGGACACGCCCTTCTATGTCGTCGGCACGTTCGACCACACCCTGCCCTTCTACCTCGGCAGGACGGTCACGATGGTGTCCTACAAGGACGAGCTGGCGATGCCGATAGGCTGGGAACCGCGGGACTTCATCGCCAACGTGAACGATTTCTGGAAGGCCTGGGCCGCGCAGCCGCGCGCGCTGGCGCTGATATCGCAGACCGATTTCCGGCGCCTGGGCGCCACGCCGCCCGGCGAGTTCGAGGTGGTGTTCTCCGACGTGCGCCGCGTGCTGCTCAAGAAGCCGGGCATGCAGCCGGCAGGGGCGGGAGCCGGGAGCGGCGCGCGATGACCGCATCCAGCATCGCCTTCCTGCTGGCCGGCGTGCTGCTGAACGCCGCCGCGCAGCTGCTACTCAAGGCCGGCACCACCGCCGTCGGCAGCTTCGAGTACAACGCCAGCAACGTCATCGACGCCGGCATGAAGTACGCCTTCCAGCCCTGGATCGTCGCCGGCATCGGCTGCTACGTGGTGAGCCTGGTGGTGTGGCTGCTGGGGCTGTCGCGCGTGCCGGTGAGCGTGGCCTACCCGATGCTGTCCATCGGCTACGTGATCAATGCCTTCGCCGCCTGGTCGCTGTTCGGCGAGTCACTCACCGCGCAGAAACTGCTGGGCATCGGCTTCATCGTCATCGGCGTGGTGCTGGTGGCGCGCAACGGATGAGCCCGCAGCCATGAGCATCGGCCATGAGTACCTCGCCCTGAGTACCGCGCGATGAGCCCGGACTTCCTCCCCTTCACACGCCCGACCATCGACGAGGAGACCATCGCCGGCGTCGCAGAAGTCCTGCGCTCCGGATGGATCACCACCGGCCCGAAGGCGCGCGAGCTGGAAGCGGCGCTGTCCGAGTACTGCGGCGGGCGCCCGGTGCGGGTGATGAACTCGGGCACGGCCACGCTCGAACTGGGCCTGCGCATCGCGGGCGTGGGCGCGGGCGACGAGGTGATCACCACCCCGCTCACCTGGGCCTCCACCGCCAACACCATCCTGCAGGCCGGCGCGCGCCCGGTGTTCGCCGACGTGGACCCGGTGACCCGCAACATCGACCTGGACGCGGTCGCCGCCGCGATCACGCCGCGCACCAGGGCCATCGTGCCGGTGGACCTCGCGGGGCTGCCGGTGGACCGCGCGCGCCTGTACGCGCTGGCGCAGAAGCACGGCCTGCGCGTGCTGGAGGACGCAGCCCAGGCATTCGGTTCCACCTGCCAGGGCCAGCGCATCGGCGCCACCGGCGACCTGGTGTCCTTCAGCTTCCACGCCAACAAGAACATCACCTCGATCGAGGGCGGCGCCCTCGTGCTCAACAGCGAGGCCGAGGCGCAGCGCGTGGAGCGACTGCGCCTGCAGGGCGTGCGCCGCTTCGGCGAGGACGGCATGGACGTCGAGGAAGCCGGCTGGAAGATGAACCTGAGCGACGTCGCCGCGCGCGTGTGCCTCGGGCAGCTGAAGCGCGTGGGCGAGTTCACCGCGCGGCGCCGGGTGCTGGCGCTGCGCTATTTCGAGCAATTCGACGCTTCGCTCGGCTGCGGCCTGCCGCCGGCCAACTTCGACGACTCCAACTGGCACATGTTCCAGGTGGTGCTGCCCGAGGACCGGCCGCGCGCCGCCTTCATGGCGGCCATGCGCGGGATGGGCATCGGCATCGGCGTGCACTACCCGGCGCTGCACCTGTTCAGCCTGTACCGGTCGCTCGGCTGGCGCGAGGGCATGTTTCCCCACGCCGAGCGCATAGGAAGATCCATCGTGACCCTGCCGCTGTTCCCCACCATGGCCGACGCCGACGTGGACCGCGTCTGCGCCGCCGCGACCAAGGCGCTCTCCGCATGAACGCCCCTGCCGCGCAGGTCGCGCTGTCGGTCGTCATCCCGGTCTACAACGAGGAGCAGGTGCTGCCCGCGCTGTTCGCGCGCCTGTACCCGGCGCTGGACGGGCTCGGCCTGTCCTACGAGGTGCTGTTCGTCAACGACGGCAGCCGCGACCGCTCGGTGCCGATGCTGCGCGAGCAGTTCGCCGCGCGCCCGGACGTGACCCGGGTGGTGCTGTTCAACGGCAACTTCGGCCAGCACATGGCGATCATGGCCGGCTTCGAGCAGTCGCGCGGCGAGCGCGTGGTGACGCTGGACGCGGACCTGCAGAACCCGCCCGAGGAGATCGCGGCGCTGCTCGCGGCGATGGACCGCGGCCACGACTACGTCGGCTCGATCCGGCGCGACCGCCAGGACAGCGCGTTCCGGCGCTGGGCCTCCAAGGCGATGAACGGGCTGCGCGAGCGCATCACCCACATCCGCATGACCGACCAGGGCTGCATGCTGCGCGCCTACAGCCGCGACATCGTGGACGCGATCAACAGCTGCCGCGAAGTGAGCACCTTCATCCCGGCGCTGGCCTACACCTTCGCGCGCAACCCGGCCGAGGTCGAGGTGGCGCACGAGGAGCGCGCCGCCGGCGAGTCCAAGTATTCGCTCTACAAGCTGGTGCGCCTGAACTTCGACCTGGTCACCGGCTTCTCGCTCGCGCCGCTGCAGGTGTTCTCGCTGATCGGCATGGCGGTGGCCTTCCTGTCCTTCGTGTTCGTGCTCATCCTGGCCTGGCGGCGCCTGTTCTACGGCCCGGAAGTGGAGGGCGTGTTCACGCTGTTCGGCATCATGTTCTTCCTGATCGGCATCGCGCTGCTGGGCATCGGCCTGCTGGGCGAGTACGTCGGGCGCATCTTCCAGCAGGTGCGCGGCCGCCCGCGCTACCTCATCCAGGCGGTGCTGGAGAAGAGGGAGTGACGCCAGCCGCGCCGGGGCCCATGCCCAGCGCAGTCGTCTTCGGCTACCACGATGTGGGCGTGCGCTGCCTTGCGGCGCTGCTCGACTACGGGGTGCGCGTGCCGCTGGTGGTGACGCACGAGGACGATCCGGGAGAGGAACGCTTCTTCGCCAGCGTCGCCGCACTCGCCGCGAAGCACTGCATCCCGGCGATCACCCCGGCCGACGCCAATGACGCCGCCACGGTGGCGCGGGTGCGCGAAGCCGGGCCGGACTTCCTGTTTTCCTTCTATTACCGGCGCATGCTGGGTACGGAACTGCTCGCCATCCCGCGCCGCGGCGCGTTCAACATGCACGGTTCGCTGCTGCCGAAGTACCGCGGCCGCGCGCCGGTGAACTGGGCGGTGCTGCACGGCGAGGCCGAGACCGGCGCGACCCTGCACGAGATGGTCGCCAAGCCCGATGCCGGGCGCATTGCCGGCCAGCGCGCCGTGCCCATCGGCCCGGACGACACCGCGGGCGAGGTCATGGGCCGGGTGGCGGACGCCGCGGAGGCGCTGATGCGCGACCTGCTGCCGGCGCTCGTGGACGGCAGCCTGGTCCTGCGCGGCCAGGACCTGTCGCAGGGCGCCTATTTCGGCGGAAGGCGCCCGGAGGACGGGCGCATCGACTGGACCCGCACGGCCGCCGAGGTGCACAACCTGGTGCGCGCGGTCGCGCCGCCCTATCCCGGCGCGTTCACCGAGCAGCGCGGCGCGCGCATCATGGTGCTGCGCACCCGCCGCCTGCCCTCCCCGCCCCCCGGCACTCCGCCCCACCCGGCCCTGTTCGTGCAGGGCCACGACTGCCTGGCGGCCTGCGGCGACGGCGCGGTGCTGCGCGTCGAGGACATGGCGATAGACGGGCGCCCCGCGACAGGACGCGACTTTCTGGCACGATTCGGCCTGCAACCCATTCCACTGGCTCCAACATGAAAAAAATCCTGATCCTCGGCGTCAACGGCTTCATCGGCCACCACCTGTCCAAGCGCATCATCGAGACCACCGACTGGGAGGTCTACGGCATGGACATGCAGGCCGACCGGATCGGCGACCTGATGCAGGAGACGCGCTTCCACTTCTTCGACGGCGACATCACCATCAACAAGGAGTGGATCGAGTACCACGTGCGC
Source organism: uncultured Pseudomonadota bacterium (assembly GCA_903909415.1). Next base: position 5,799 of record CAIVVS010000326.1, read on the forward strand.
AAGTGCGACACGGTGCTGCCGCTGGTGGCCATCGCCACGCCGGCGACCTACGTGAAGGACCCGCTGCGCGTGTTCGAGCTGGACTTCGAGGCCAACCTGCCGATCGTGCGCGCCGCGGTGCGCTACGGACGCCGGCTGGTGTTCCCGTCCACCTCCGAGGTGTACGGCATGAGCGCGGACGCGCAGTTCGACCCGGAGAGCTCGCCGCTGACCTACGGGCCGATCAACAAGCCACGCTGGATCTACGCCTGCTCCAAGCAGCTGATGGACCGCGTGATCCACGCCTACGGCATGCAGCAGAAGCTGGACTACACCCTGTTCCGCCCGTTCAACTGGATCGGCAGCGGCCTGGACTCGATGCACACCGCCAAGGAAGGCTCCTCGCGCGTGATCACCCAGTTCTTCGGCCACATCGTGCGCGGCGAGCCGATCAAGCTGGTGGACGGCGGGCGCCAGAAGCGCGCCTTCACCTACATCGACGACGGCATCGACGCGCTGATGAAGATCATCGCCAACCCGCGCGGCATCGCCACCGGCAAGATCTACAACATCGGCAACCCGAAGAACAACTTCTCGGTGCGCGAGCTGGCCACCATGATGCTGGAGCTGGCCAAGGACTACCCCGAGTACCGCGACACGGCGCGCAAGGTGAAGCTGGTCAGGGTCTCCTCGCAGGACTACTACGGCCGCGGCTACCAGGACGTGCAGAACCGCGTGCCGCGCATCACCAACACCATGGCCGACCTGAACTGGAAGCCGCGCGTGGCCATGCCGCAGGCGCTCAGCCGCATATTCGACGCCTACCGCCAGCACGTCGCCGAAGCGCGCGACCTGGTCAACTGAACGGCACCGCCGCCGGCACGCCGCCCGCCCGGGTCACGCACCGGCCGCAGGCGGGCGGGCCCCGGCAACGCGCATGAAACTCGCACTCAAGATCGACGTGGACACCTGGCGCGGCACCCGCGAGGGCGTGCCGCGGCTGATGGAGATCCTCGCGCGCCACGGCGCCGGGGCCACCTTCCTGTTCTCGCTCGGCCCCGACCACACTGGCCGGGCGCTCAAGCGCGTGTTCCGGCCCGGCTTCATGAAGAAGGTGTCGCGCACCTCGGTGCTGGAGCACTACGGCCTGAAGACCCTGCTCTACGGCACGCTGCTGCCCGGGCCCGACATAGGCCGCACCTGCGCCGAACTGATGCGCGGCGTCGCGGCGGCCGGATACGAGACCGGCATCCACTGCTGGGACCACATCGCCTGGCAGGATGGCGTCGCGACAGCCGGCGCGGAGTGGACCGGCAGGCAGATGTCGCTCGCGCACGAGCGCTACGCCGAGGTGTTCGACACGAACGCGCTGGTCACCGGCTCGGCCGGCTGGCAGACGTCGATCCACGCGCTGCGCCGGACCCAGCGCATGGGCTATGCCTACTGCTCGGACACGCGCGGCACCTGCCCCTTCATCCCCGTGGTGCGCGCCGAGGTCATCGCCGTGCCGCAGCTGCCCACCACGCTCCCGACGCTGGACGAGATGGTCGGACTGAACGGCGTGACCCCGGACAACGTCGCGTCGCACCTGCTGGCCGCGACCGAGTCACCGCCCGAAACGGGGCATGTGTACACGCTGCACGCCGAACTCGAGGGCGGCAAATTCGCGCCCGCGTTCGAGTCGTTGCTGGCCGGATGGAAGGCGCAGGGCTATGACCTGATGTCCATGGCCGGCATGGCCGAGGGCCTGGATGCCAAGCGCCTGCCGCGCCATGAAGTGGTGGACGCGGAGATTCCCGGGCGCAGCGGCAGGCTCGCGATCCAGGGACCGGAGTTCCTCCCGGCAATGCCGGACTGAGTACCGGGCCGTGCACTGGACCGTGCAACGGGTTTAACACCGAACCGAATACCGAGTCGAGCACCGAGTCGAGCACCACAAGGAGGCACCCCGAAATGAAACAAAAGCTTCATTCCCCCGCGCTTGCAATCCCCCCCGGGATATGCGACAAATACTGCATGCACCAGCGCAACCCGGCTTTCCCGACCGTCCGCAGCAGCATCGCGGCGGCACGGTGACGACACCGATGCTGAACAAGAAGGTTCCGGACTTCTCCCTGCCCGCCACCGGCGGCGCCACGTTCAAGTTGTCGGCCTCCACGGCGCGCTTCACGGTGTTGTACTTCTACCCCAAGGACAACACCCCGGGCTGCACCAACCAGGGCGCGCAGTTCCGCGACCTGCACCCGGAGTTCCTCAAGGCCGGCGCCGAGGTCTACGGCATCTCGCGCGACAGCCTGAAGTCGCACGAGAACTTCAAGACCAAGCTCCAGTTCCCGTTCGAACTCCTTTCCGATGCGGAAGAAACCGCCTGCAACGTGTTCAAGGTCATCAAGATGAAGAACATGTACGGCAAGCAGGTCCGCGGCATCGAACGCAGCACCTTCGTCATCGACGCCAAGGGCGTGCTCCGGCACGAGTGGCGCGGCGTGAAGGTCCCAGGACATGCCCAGGAGGTACTCGACGTTGTCAAAGCACTCTGACGCGCCCGCCCAATCCGCCCAGTCTGCAGCACCGTCGAGTTCCATCGGCGCCCCCACCGGCGCCGCCCAGCCCCGAAAGAAGAAGCAGCGCGCCGCCGGCGCGCTGACCAAGCTGTTCGTGCTCGACACGAACGTGCTGATGCACGACCCCACCAGCCTGTTCCGCTTCGAGGAACACGACATCTTCCTGCCGATCATGACGCTGGAGGAGCTGGATTCAAACAAGAAGGGCGTGTCCGAGGTGGCACGCAACGCCCGCCAGGCGAGCCGCTTCCTGGACGAGATCATCAGCCGCTCGCCGGTCCCCATCGACCAGGGCATCCCGCTCAAGCGCCACGCGGGCGACAACGCCACCGGGCGCCTGTTCCTGCAGACCGAGGCGATCAACAGCCTGCTCCCCGCGAGCCTGCCCACCAGCAAGGCCGACAACCAGATCATCGGCGTGGTGATCTGGCTGCAGAAGCGCGAGACCGCGAAGCATCCCGGGCGCCAGGTGATCCTGGTGTCCAAGGACATCAACATGCGCATCAAGGCCCGCGCACTGGGCCTGGAGGCGGAGGACTACTTCAACGACAAGGTGCTCGAGGACACGGACATCCTCTACACCGGGGTGCGCGAGCTGCCGGCCGACTTCTGGGAGAAGAACGGCCGCGACATGGAGTCCGGCAAGCGCGACGGGCGCACCTACTACCGCGTGAAGGGACCGCTGGCCGGCCAGCTGATGGTCAACGAGTTCGTCTACATGGAAGGCGAGCGGCCGCTGTACGCGCAGGTCAAGGAGGTCGAGGGCCGCACCGCGCTGATCGAGACCCTGCGCGACTACGCCAGCACGCGCAACTCGGTCTGGGGCATCACCACGCGCAACCGCGAGCAGAACTTCGCGATGAACCTGCTGATGAACCCGGAGATCGACTTCCTCACCCTGCTGGGGCAGGCCGGCACCGGCAAGACCCTGCTGACGCTGGCGGCGGGCCTGTCGCAGGTGCTGGAGGACAAGCGCTACTCCGAGATCATCATGACCCGCGTCACCGTCCCGGTGGGCGAGGACATCGGCTTCCTGCCCGGCACCGAGGAAGAGAAGATGGCGCCGTGGATGGGCGCGCTGGAGGACAACCTCGACGTGCTGAACAAGACCGACGAGGACGCCGGCGAATGGGGCCGCGCCGCGACGCGCGACCTGATCCGCACCCGCATCAAGATCAAGTCGCTGAACTTCATGCGCGGGCGCACCTTCCTGAACAAGTACCTGATCATCGACGAGGCGCAGAACCTGACGCCCAAGCAGATGAAGACCCTGATCACCCGCGCCGGCCCCGGCACCAAGGTGGTGTGCCTGGGCAACATCTCGCAGATCGACACGCCCTACCTCACCGAGGGCTCATCCGGCCTGACCTACGTGGTGGACCGCATGAAGGGCTGGGCGCACGCCGGCCACGTCACCCTGGCGCGCGGCGAGCGCTCGCGGCTGGCGGACTATGCAGGCGAAGCGCTGTAAGCGGTTTGCCTGCTCGTGGACGAGATCGGGCGAAGCGCTGTAGGCGGTTTGCCTGCTCGTGGGAAGGAACTGGCGAAGCGCCGCAGGCGGTCCGCCGGTCCGCTTCAGTGCTTCGGAATGAAGGCCGCGTCCACCGGGATGCGGTAGCCGTTGGCCAGCCGGTTGGTCTCGTTCGCCACGCCCACCACCGCCAGCAGTTCGGCCAGCTGCGCGTCGGTCATGCCCTTCGCGCGCGCCGCCGCGATGTGCGAGTGGATGCAGTACTCGCAGTTGTTGGTGACGCTGACCGCGACGTAGAGCATCTCCTTGGTCAGCGGGTCGAGCGCGCCCGGGGCCATCACCTCGCGCACCGTGTTCCACATGCGCCTGAGCGTGGGCGGGTGGCTGGCGAGCACCTTCCAGAAGTTGTTGATCCAGTCGGTCTTGCGCGCGGCCTTGATCTCGGCGTAGACCTCGCGTACCTCGGGCGACGCATCGCCCTCCTCGACCATGGGCAGCATGGGCATGACGCTTCCTTTCGGCTGGGCCGCTAGAATGGAGCCGTGATTATCGCGTGGCAGGCACCTTGATGGCCAAGCAGGCAACCCGGCAGCCAGGGAGCGGTCCGACATCGCCCGGGGGCGATCCGATATTGCCCGGGGGCGATCCGGCATCGCACCGGGGCGACCCAGCATCGCACGGGAGCGATCCCATGCCGCCCCGGAGCGACGCCCAGTGGCGCGAGCGCCTGCCGCCGCTGGCCTACAACGTCACCCGCAAGCGCCTCACCGAACCGGCGCATTCGGGCGGGGAATCGCTCGCCGAGGCGCGCGCGGGGGTCTACCGTTGCACGTGCTGTGGTGCGCCCCTGTTCGGTTCCGCGGCCAGGATCGATGCCGGCGACGGCTGGCCGGCGTTCCGCGAGGCGCTGTCCGCGGACGCGCTGGCCGAGCATGAAGACCTGTCCTGGTTCACCGAGCGCACCGCGGTGCGCTGCGCGGCCTGCGACGCCCACATCGGCCATGTCGCCGCATCCGGGGACGGCGCGCGTCGCTACCGCGCCAACGCCTGCGCCCTGGCCTTCGCCCCCGGCTGAACCGCGCCGCCCGGCCGGGCAAACGGGGGACCGGGGCCTATAATCCCGCCCCATGAAACTGCTATTCGACTTCCTGCCCCTGGCGGCATTCTTCGCCGCGTTCAAGCTGGCCGACATCTACTGGGCCACCGGGGTGGCCATCGCCGCCAGCGTCGCGGTGATGGCGTGGGTCCGCCTGCGCGGCGAGCCGGTGTCCAAGATGATGCTGGTGAGCCTGGTGATCGTCGTGGTGTTCGGCGGCGCGACCCTGCTGCTGCAGGACGAGCGCTTCATCAAGATCAAGCCCACGGCGCTGTACTGGATCCTGGGCGGCATCCTGCTCGGCGGGCGCCTGTTCGCGCGGCGCAACCTGCTCAAGTCGCTGCTCGGGGACCAGCTGGAGATGCCCGCGCGCGGCTGGGACGTGATGTCCGCGATGTGGATCGTGTTCTTCGCGGGCATGGGCGTGCTGAACCTGTACGTCGCCTGGAACTATCCGACCGACACGTGGGTCAATTTCAAGGTGTTCTGGAGCATGGGCCTGCTGGTGGCCTTCTCCGTGGTGCAGGGCCTGGTGCTGTCGCGCTACATCGAGGACAAGCCCGCCGGCGACGGCGCGGGCGGAAGCCCCGGCGGCGGCCAGGGATGAACGGGAGGCGCTGACCCGATGGAACTCGCCGAACAGATGCGCGACCGGCTCGCGGTGCTGGAGCCCAGTGACTTCGACCTGTCGGACGAGTCCGGACAGCACCTCGGCCACACCGGCTGGCGTCCCGGAGGCAGTCATTTCGCGGTCCGCATCGTGTCCGCCAGGTTCAGCGGCCTGTCGCGCGTGGCGCGCCACCGGCTGGTTTACGGCGCGCTGGGCGACCTCATGCAGGAGCGGGTCCACGCGCTGGCCGTGACCGCGCTGGCGCCCGGCGAAGCCGGATAAGCTATGATCATGCGATTGTTTATCAAGGAGTTTTTCATGTCCCGAGCGTCCACGCCGAGGCCCGACAGGGCGTCCATCCTGGCCCCCGCCACCCTCGCCTGCGCCGTCCTGCTGGCCGCCGCGCCCTTCGCCGCGACCGCCCAGGGCCTGCCCGGCGGCCCGAGCCAGGCGCCCGTCGTCGTCGGCGCCCCCGACAAGCTGCCCTCGGTCAACGGCAAGCCCATTCCCAAGGCCCGCGTCGAGTTCATGGTGCGCCAGCGCGCCACGCAGGGCGCCCCGGACAACGAGGAAGGCCGCCGCCAGGTGATGGATGAGCTGATCAACCGCGAAGTGCTGGTGCAGGAAGCCGAGAAGAAGGGGCTGGCGCGCCGCGCCGACACCCAGGTCCAGCTCGACATGAACCGGCAGCAGATCCTGATCCAGGCGCTGTTCGCCGACCACTTCAAGGCGAACCCGATCAAGGAAGACGCGATGCGCGCGGAGTACAGCCGCGCCCGCTCCACCCGCGGCGACAAGGAGTACAAGGCGCGCCACATCCTGGTCGAGAAGGAATCCGAGGCGAAGGAAATCATCGAGCAGCTGAAGAAGGGCGGCAAGTTCGAGGAACTGGCCAAGCAGTCCAAGGACCCCGGCTCCAAGGACCGCGGCGGCGACCTGGACTGGAATCCCCCCGCCACCTTCGTGAAGACCTTCTCCGATGCGCTGGTGAAATTGGACAAGGGCAAGGTCACGGACGCGCCGGTGCAGACCCAGTTCGGCTGGCACGTGATCCGGCTGGATGACGTGCGCACCACCCAGTTCCCTCCCTACGACGAGGTGAAGCCGCAGATCAACCAGATGCTGCAGCAGCAGGAAATCCAGAAGTTCGTGCGGGACCTGCGCGGCAAGGCCAAGGTCGAGTAAGCCTCGCGCCGGGCGACCAGCCAAATGAAAACGGGGGCCATGCCCCCGTTTTCATTTGGTGCGGGCGGAATGTGTGCCACCTCCGCCGCGCGTCCTGGCGCTTATTTCGCCACCTACTTCGCCACGTCCTTCGCGGCGTCCTTCGCGGCGCCGCCCCGGGTCTGGATGTTGTTGATGACCGTCTTCACGCCCTCGACCTCGCCAGCCGCCTTGGCCGCTGCCGCGGACTGCTCGGCGGTGTCCACGAAGCCGGCCAACTGCACCCGGCCCTCGCTGGTGTTCACCGAGATCGCGGCCGAGGGCACGCCCTTGGTCTTAACCAGCGCGGTCTTGACCTTGGCCGTGATCGCGCTGTCACCGGCGAACTGGCCCGCGCTGCCCGCCACCTTGCTCGCGCCCTTGCCCGCCTTGCCGGCGGCTTCCTTGGCGCCGTCGTACTGCGCGAGGGACGATGCCTTGCCGTACTCGGCCTCGCTCAGCTTGCCGTCCTTGTTCTCGTCGGCCTGCTCGAAGTACTTGGCCAGCGTCTTGTCCTTCTCGAGCTCCGCCTTGCTCAGGAAGCCGTCGCCGTTGGCGTCCAGCTTCTGGAACCCCATGTTGCGCGGCGCGGGCGCGCTGTCGCCCTGTGCCAGCGTCACGCCGGAAAAGGTGGAAATGGCGCAAAAAACGGCTAAGCCGCTGTTTTTAATGATATTTTTCACAATACCCCCTTGATGGACCTGCACAGTGGCCAAACCTGGCCGGCCACGCGCGAGTGTGCCGCGCGGCTTGCTACATGAAACGGATGGGGTGCCCTTGCGGCTGACAGCAAGGGGGGCGATCCATCCTCAGCCCACCCAGGCACGGGCGTTGCGGAACAGGCGCAGCCAAGGGCTGTCTTCGCCGGCCGCCGATGGCCGCCAGGACATCTGCACGCTGCGGAACACGCGCTCGGGGTGCGGCATCAGGATAGTGGCCCGGCCGTCATCGCTGCTCAGCCCGGTGATGCCGCCGGGCGAACCGTTCGGGTTCAGCGGGTAGGTGCTTGCGGGTTGCCCGCGATGATCGACGTAGCGCAGCGCGACGCGCGCATCCAGGCCGGGCAGGCCCTGCGGCGCGCGGTCGAACACCGCCCTGCCCTCGCCGTGCGCGGTGGCCACCGGCATGCGGCTGCCGGCCATGCCGGCCAGCAGCACCGAGGGACTGTCCACCACCTCGACCATCACGAAGCGCGCCTCGAACTGCTCGGAGCGGTTCTTCTCGAAGCGCGGCCAGTGCGCGGCGCCCGGCACCAGGTCGCGCAGGTGGCTCATCATCTGGCAGCCATTGCACACGCCGAGCGAGAACGTGTCGCCGCGCGCGAAGTAGGCCTCGAACTCGGCGCGCGCGCGCGGGTTGAACAGGATGGAGCGCGCCCAGCCGGCGCCGGCGCCCAGTACGTCGCCATAGGAGAACCCGCCGCAGGCGGCAAGGCCCCGGAAACCGGCGAGCGACACCCGGCCTTCGAGGATGTCGCTCATGTGCACGTCGTGCGCTTCGAAGCCGGCGCGGTCGAAGGCCGCGGCCATCTCGACCTGGCCGTTGACGCCCTGCTCTCGCAGGATTGCGACCTTGGGGCGGGCGCCGCGCGCGATGAAGGGCGCGGCCACGTCCTGAGCAGGGTCGAAATTCACCGCAACGTGCAGGCCGGGGTCCTGCGCATCCAGGATGCGGTCGAACTCTTCCTTCGCGCAGTCCGGATTGTCGCGCAGCGCCTGCATGCGCGAGGACAGCTCCGCCCACTCGCGCTGCAGTTCCACGCGGGTCGCGGCGAAGGCCGGCTTGGCGTTCCTCACCAGGCGTATCTCGTCGCGGCCGTTGGGTGCGCCCACCACCATCGCCGCCAGCCCCGCCTCGCGCAGCCGGCGCATCACCTCGTTGCGGTCCTTCACGCGCACCTGCAGCAGCGCGCCGAGTTCCTCGGCGAACACGGCCGCCAGCACGCGCTCGTGGTCGCGGCCTTCCATGATCCCCGGCTGGCGCTCGCTGCCGTCCACGTCCAGCGCCGCGGCGTCATAGGCCAGCAGGTCGAGGTTGAGGGTGACGCCGGTGCGCCCGGCGAAGGCCATCTCGCAGGCCGCCGCGAACAGGCCGCCGTCGGAACGGTCGTGGTACGCCAGCAGCAGGCCGTCGCGGTTGAGCGACTGCACGGACGCGAACAGCGCCACCAGCTCGCGCGGGTCGTCCAGGTCGGGAGGCACATCGCCGAACTGGCCGAACACCTGCGCCAGCATCGAGCCGCCGAGGCGGTTGCGACCGCGACCGAGGTCCACCAGCACGAGTTCGGTCTCGCCCTCGTCGGTGCGCAGCTGCGGCGTGAGCGCGCGCCGCACGTCCTCCACCGGCGCGAACGCGGTGACGATCAGCGACATCGGCGAGACCACC
>CAIVVS010000327.1 GCA_903909415.1 uncultured Pseudomonadota bacterium
CGCCGGCTGTATCGGCAACACGCGCAGCAGCCCGAGCTCGGCCTCCTGCTGCGCGGCCGGCAGCGGCATCAGCGCCACGCAGCGGCCCTGGCGCACGATCCACTTCATGGTCTCGATGTTGTCGGCCACCGCGTGCACGTACGGATGGATGCCCAGGTCCTGGAACAGGGCCATCACCGCCTCGCCGTAGCCGACCGCGAGCTCGCTCATCACCACCGGCTCGCTCACCAGCTGGCCCACGTCCACCGCGCGGGTGCGGCCGGCCAGCCGGTGGGTGGGCGGCACCACCAGCGCCAGCGGCACCTCCACCAGCCGCTCGCAGGACAGTCCCTGCGGCACGCGCGCCGGCGCCGGCTCGATGGCGATCCCGAGGTCGATGCGGCCCTCGTGCAGGTCGCGGAAGATGGAATTGGTGGAAGCTGTGAGCACATCCAGCCGCAGGCCCGGGGCGCGCTGCGCCAGGCGCGGGAACAGGCGCGGGATGAAGGTCGGCGCCATGCCCGAGGCCATGCCCAGGATCACCGTGTCCATCTGCCGGCCGCGCAGCCGCCCGGCCAGCGTCGCGAGGCCGCGCACCTCGCCCGAGACACGCTCGGCTTCCTCGAGGAAGGCGCGGCCCGGGTCGGTGAGCGCGATGCCGCGCCCCTCGCGCGCGAACAGCGCGAAGCCGATCTCGGCCTCCAGCTTCGCGACCTGCTCGCTGATGGCCGACTGCGACACGCGCAGGCGGCGCGCGGCGCGCGTGAAGCTGCGCTCGCGCGCCACCGCCAGCACGTAGCGAAGCTGCCTCAGCTCCACGAACTCAGTTCCACGATCCGGACACCATGGCGCGCCATCCATCGGAAAAACGGATGGATCATCGCACGGACCGCGCCGGGCCCGCGCCGGATCCGCGCCGCGACGCGCCGCATCCCTTGCCAAGGGCGTCGCGGCCAGAGCACAATCCGGCCAGCCGTTCACACGACGAATCCGCCAGCAAGCGCCCTGCACCACCAAGGGGCAATTCCTGTGCAAGCGCACCAGCCGCCGCACCAGCCCGCCCGCCCTTCCTGCCCTCAGCGCATGGCACACTGCGTGGCGCAATGCTTGCTTTGAATCCTGCGAGGAGCCCTGCCCGACCATGCCGATCACCGGACTGTTCCATGTCGCCATCAAGACCAACGACCTCGCCGTCACCTGCGCGTTCTACGAGCGCGTGCTCGGCCTGAAGCAGGCGCATCGCCCGGACTTCGGCTTTCCCGGCGCCTGGCTGGCCGTGCCCACGCCGGTGGGCGAAGCGGTGATCCATGTGTACGCCGGCGGCCCGGTGATGGCCGCGCATCCGGGCGGCAAGGTGCCGCCGGACACCGGCGCCATCGACCACCTGTCGATCACCGCCGTGGGCTGGGAATCCTTCCGCCGGCGCTTCACCGAGTTCGGCCTGCCGTGGCGCGAGTTCGTGATCCCGGGCACCACCTACTGGCAGCAGTTCGTCTACGATCCCAGCGGCGTGCAGCTGGAACTCACGTTCGACGGCGTGGCCGAGGGCATCCCCACGCCGGACATCCCCGAGGCGAAGCGCTACCGCCCGGGTGATTCGTTTTTCGCACCCGCCGCCTATGCAACACTGGCACAATCCGCTTCCTCACCGCAGAAAGGTTGACCCCATGCGTAGCCTCAAACACCTGCTCGTCGGCGTCATCGCCACCTCCGCCATCGCCGCCGGCAGCGCCGGCGCGCAGGCCCCGGACAAGGTCAAGATGGGCCTGTTCATCGCCTCCTCCGCGATGCCCTACTTCATCGCGCAGGACCGCGGCTACTTCAAGGCCGAGGGCCTGGACGTCGAGGGCGTGCCGCTGGCCACGCACCCGCTGATCATCCAGGGCATGGTCAAGGGCGAACTGGACACCGCGTCCAACCTGCTGTCCGTGGAAGGCGCCAACATCAACGCGCTGCGCCCGGGCACGCTGTCGTACTTCTCGCTGAACTGCCAGAACGCCAAGTACCAGCTCGAGGCCTACGTCGCCTCGGCCAAGAACACCAGCATCAAGACGCTGCAGGACCTCAAGGGCAAGCGCATCATGTCCGCGCCCGGGCCGGGCAACCTGTTCGTCGCCAAGGGCGTGCTCAAGGCGGCGGGCCTGGACGAGAAGGACTACACGATGCAGGAGCAGCAGATGGGCGTGCACATCGGCGGCCTGCAGTCCGGCCAGTTCGATGCCGCCTACACGCTGGAGCCTATCGTCTCGATGATGGTGGCGCAGGGCATCGGCCGCAAGATCGAGGCCGGCGTGATCGCCAAGTACATGCTGGGCAGGTCTGACGCCTGTGCCGTGCTGGCCGGCGGCGCGATGAGCGGCAAGTTCCTCGCCGAGCGCCCGCAGGTGGCGGTGCGCTTCGCGCGCGCCTGGGCCAAGGCGCTGAACGACGGCAACAACGACCCGAAGGCGCGCGAGCTGCTGTCCAAGCACATGAACACCGCCCCCGCGATCGCCCCGACGGTGCCGCTGTCCTACTACAGCATGATCAAGGACCTGCACCCGCAGGACATCGTCGACTTCCAGAACCTGGTCAACCAGGCGACCGCCTTCGGCCTGGTGAAGAGCAAGATCGACGTGCGCACCATGATCAAGACGTTCTGATCGGCCGCCCAGGGATCCCGGCCCACCAGGCACCACACACACCAAAGGCAACGAAGGCGGCAATCACATGCTGGACGGACGTATCGCGCGCGCCCTGACCCCCGCGGCCGGGGCGGTCGCCTTCATCGCGCTTTGGTGGCTGGTTTCCTGGCTCAAGGTGATCGACCCGGTCCTCCTGCCCTCGCCCCAGGCGTCGGCCGGGGCGATCTGGGACGGCTTCGTGGGCGGCGCGATGCTGGCGGATTTCGCCATCACCGTGAAGCGCACGCTGCTGGCCTTCGTGATCGCGGTGGCGACCTGCGTGCCGCTGGGCCTGGTCCTCGGGTCCTCGACGCGTCTGTACGGTTCGGTCGAGTTCGTGATCGACTTCTTCCGCTCGACGCCGGCCTCGGCGCTGTTCCCGCTGTTCCTGGTGATCCTGGGCGTGGGCGAGGGCACCAAGATCGCGGTGGCCGCCTTCGGCGCCGGGCTGATGATCCTGTTCAACACCGCCTACGGCGTGATGAACGCGAAGAAGACCCGCCAGGCGGCGGCGCGCGTGATGGGGGCCTCCCCGGCGCGCGTCATGTGGGACGTGACCCTGCTGGAGACCCTGCCGCAGACCTTCGTGGGCATGCGCTCGGGCGTGTCCTTCGCGCTGGTGATCGTGATCGTCGCCGAGATGTTCATCGGCTCCACCGACGGACTGGGACAGCGCGTGATCAACGCGCAGATGATCTTCAACATGCCCGAGATGTACGCCACCATCTTCAGCGCCGGCGTGCTGGGCTACGGACTCAACCTGGTCTTCATCGTGATCGAACGCAAGTTCATACACTGGGGTGGAAAATGAGGGGCAGGAAATGAACGCCCCCGCCTCCCCGCCGGACATCACCGCCGAGCGCCGCCGCGCGCCGCCGGGCACGCACATCACCATCCGCGGCCTGACCAAGAGCTTCGCCGGCCAGCCGCTGTACACCAACTTCGACCTGGACCTGCCCAAGGGCCAGATCACCTCGATCTTCGGCCCCAACGGCTGCGGCAAGTCCACCATGATCAACATGGTGGCGGGCCTGCTCCCCATGGACTCGGGCGAGGCGCTGTTCGAGGGCAAGACGCTGCGCGACACGCAGATCGGCTACGTGTTCCAGAACTACCGCGACGCGCTGTTCCCGTGGAAGCGCGCGATCGACAACATCAAGTACCCGCTCAAGCTCGCGGGCAAGCCGCGCGGCGAGTGCGACGCGCGCGCCGACGAGCTGGTGAAGTCCTTCGACATCCGGTTCGACCTGAACCGCTACCCGTACGAACTGTCGGGCGGCCAGCAGCAACTGGTGTCCATCATGCGCGCGCTGGCGGTGCACCCCGAGGTGCTGTTCCTGGACGAGCCGTTCTCGGCGCTGGACTACGAGATGACGCTGTTCATGCGCGACAAGCTGCAGGACATCTTCCAGGCGACCAGGACCACGATGATCCTGGTCTCGCACGACCTGGAGGAAGCGGTCTACCTCGCGGACAAGGTGCTGATGCTCACCCGCCGGCCGACGCGCATCGCCGAGATCGTGCCCTTCGACTCGCCGCGCCCGCGCCACCCCGAGACTCTGACCACCGACGCCTTCGTGCGCGCCAAGGCGAAATGCCTGGACGTGTTCCAGCGCGAAGTCGCCCGAGACGCCCCGCCCAAGGGCTGAGTCCGCCGGGTTGGCCCGGTCATTCCCGCGAAAGCGGAAGTCCAGCGACTTTCACCATCCGCAACGCCACTGGATTCCGGCTCGCCGCTACGCGGCGTCCGGAATGACGGCCAACGCGAGAAGGTGGCACCGTCATTCCCGCGAAAGCGGGAATCCAGCGACTTTCACCAGCCCCAACGACGCTGGATTCCGGCTCGCCGCTGCGCGGCGTCCGGAATGACGGCCAGCG
>CAIVVS010000328.1 GCA_903909415.1 uncultured Pseudomonadota bacterium
CCGGTCCGGCCGCCCTACACGCCCGACACCCTCGACAACTTCGAGCTGGGCTGGAAGACCAGCTGGCTTGGCCGCAGCGTGCGCTGGAATGGCGCCGTGTTCCTGGAGAAGTGGAAGGATGCGCAGTTCGGCGTGACCGGTCCCAACAACATCACCGAGATCGTCAATGCCGGGCGTGCCGAAGTCCGCGGCATCGAGTCGGACCTGCAGTGGGCGGTCAATGATCACCTCACCCTGAGCGCTTCGGCCACCTTCCTCGATGCCAAGCTGAAGACGAACTCCTGCCAGTACGTGAACCCGCAGTTCGACTGCACGATTCCCGGCCCGCCGGCGGATCCTGAAGGCGAGCCCCAGGAGAACTTCGTGCTCGCGCCCAAGGGCTCGCGGCTGCCCGTGTCGTCGAAGTTCAAGATGAACGCCATCGCACGCTACGAGTTCGGCATCGGCTCACTTGAAGCGCATGTGCAGGGTGCAGCGGTGTACCAGGGTGACGCGATCCCGGTGCTGCCGGTGGCCGACGCGGAGCTTCTGGGCCGCCAGCCGGCGTTCTCCAGCTTCGACCTGTCCGCTGGCCTCGCCCGCGACGGGTGGCAGGTCTCGCTGTATGTCGAGAATGTCACCGACAAGCTCGGTGAGATCAGCCGCTACAGTCCTTGCGCCACCTCCATCTGCACCTCGCCGAATGTGGTTGCCATCCGGCCGCGCACCTTCGGCCTGCAGTTCGGGCAGCGGTTCTAGCGGCTGGGCAGCTCGCGCGACCCTCCCTTCCATCCACTGACGACAGCAATTCCACCCAACGCCAGCCCCGCGGCGATGAACACGAGTGCCGGCCATTGGGACATTGGCAGTGCCGCTTCGGTCCAGGACGGCACGTCCCGCAACAGCTCAAGCAGCACCGACTGCAGCACGGCCACGGCGCCAATGATGGCGAACGGCCTGCCGTACTGCGGCGCGCGGGAATAAAGATAGGCGCAGAGCAGCACCACGAAGCCGCCGTTGGCCACGTGCAAGGCCGGGCCGAAGCGGGGAATGTCCTCGAGGCTGCGGATCGTGAAGCCGGGCATCAGGCCGGCGAGCAGGCGTGCCCCAATCGGCCCGATCAGCAGGAACAGCGTACCCACCATGTAGCGCGCGTGCAGTTGGGGTTGGCGCCGCGTGGCCAGCGCTGACGCGAACAGCCAGGCAAACAACATCACGCCAATGAAGTCCACGGCCACCAGTCCCGGGCCGAACATCCGGTGGATGGGCCCCTGGCCGTTGCCCTGCGTCTGGACGACCAGCATCGCGCCCACCAGGAAGAGCGGCGCGATGACGAGGCTTGCCGTGCCGAGGCGTCGATGCGTCGCGAGCTTGCCGGTATGGACTAGGCGGACCTGCAGCGCCACCAGGAGCATCCAGGCCATCGCGGTCAGGCCATGGACATGGAACCGCCAGTCGGCGGTGGCCAGGATGGCGAAATACCGTGGCCAGAACGCGCCGACGGCCAGCACTGCCATCACCAGGATCCAGATCCAGGCGCTGCGGAAGGGCACTGTCCCTGACGCTACGGCGTTCACAGGGCAAGCTTACCCGCAAGTTCGACGCGCCGCAGCGGCTGCGGTAGGCTGGCCCTCGATTGGCGCCACGCGCCCGGCCATGCGAGGAGATCAACGTGCTGCCTGCCATTTTGCGTCGCGGCATTCCGCTGCTGGCCTGCCTGGGGCTGGCTGCGGCGGCGGTACCCGCCGCTGGCAATCCGCAGCTCGCCTACATCCCCGGCGCGCGCGTCAACATGGACGTGCTGCCGCCGCGCAGCTTCCAGTCCAAGGCCTTCCCTTACGCGCACCAGGTGATAGTCGCCTTGCCCGCCAGCTATGGCGCGCAGCCGGATCGCAAGTACCCGGTGCTGTGGGTGCCGGATGCGCCGTTGCTGATGCGCTCGGTGGTCGGCCTGCTGGACGTGATGGTGTTGGGCAACCTGGCACCGGAGATGATCGTGATCGGTGTCGGCAGCCCGCCGGAGGCCGGCCTGCCTGGCGTCGGCCGGCGCGTGATGGACTTCTCGCCGCCGGGCAAGGGTTATGCGCCGCCCGGCCTGGCCGGCGAGCGCTGGACCGCGCTCGCGCCGATCCCGGAGTTTCCGCACAAGGCCGATGCGTTCCTGGCCTTCCTGGTGGACGAGATCCGCCCGCAGCTCGCCGCGGAGTACCGCTTCTCCGGTGAGCACGCGCTGCTCGGGCATTCCGCCGGCGGCATGTTCGCCGCCTACACGCTGTTCACGCGTCCCGATGCGTTCCAGAAGATGATCATCGGCAGCCCTTACCTGGACGGCGTCGACGGCGCGGTGTTCGCAAGCGAGGCGAAGTACGCCGCCGAGCACAAGGACCTGAAGGCGCGCGTGTTCCTGGGCACAGGCGAGAAGGAGGTGGAGGAGTACTTTGTCGCCCTCTCCGGCAACCTCGAGTCCACGGCGCGCATGTCCCGCACGCTGATCGCGCGGCACTATCCATCGCTTGACCTGCACACGCGCATCTTCGCCGGCAAGGACCACTACACCGTGCTGCCGGAGGTGATCCTCAGTGGCATCGGCTTCCTGTGGCGTGAGGACGTCGCCAAGATGCGCTCTTCCTGGCCGACGCGCGAAGATCTGCCGAAGTAGGCAAGAGCCAGGTCATTCCGGTACGGACGAGGAGACTTCGCAGTGAATACCCTGCTTGTGCTGATCGCGGCACTGTCCGCCGCCCTCTTCGCCGGCGCGGCGCTCTACATCAATGTCGTCGAGCACCCCGCCCGGATGGGCCTCGAGACGCGCGTCGCCGCCCTGCAATGGGCCCCCAGCTACAAGCGCGCCACATGGCTGCAGGCGCCTTTGGCGCTGCTGAGCTTCCTCTGCGGCGGAGCGCTGTGGCTGCTCGGCGGCAGCATCGGCTGGCTCGTCGGGGCCGTCCTGATTGGCCTGGTGGTGCCGTTCACCTTCGGCGTCATCATGCCGACGAACCACAGGCTCCTGGCGCCCGGACGCGACCTTTCGAGCCCGGAGACCCGCGAGTTGCTCGTGCGGTGGGGACAGCTGCATGCCGTTCGCACGATCCTCAGCCTCGCCAGTACCTTGGTCTATCTTTGGCTGGTGATCCGAAGCTGACGGTCCCGCACGGTTCTGGCTGCCGCAGAATCGTGATACCGTCCGCCGGGAACAGGGAGGTCGTCGACATGAGCAAGGGCGCAACAACCGCTTTGGGCGTCGCACTTGGCGCTGCCTACGGCGCGCTGAACGGACACATGGCCATGTCCCTGGCGGTCGGAACTGCCATCGGCGCGGTCCTCGAGTTCGCGGTCCACGTCGCCGGGCTCGGCAAGCAAAAGCCCACGGATCCCGCGAAGCAGCCGTAGGCCAGATGGCCACACCACCGGAACTGCCGCGGAAGCCTCCAGCTTTCAGCATCGCTGCCATTTTCGCCGGTGTAGCGCTGGTGGCGTACTCGCTGTGGTTGGCCAGCCCCGCAGCCAACGCGTTCAACGAACGGGTGTTTGGCCAGTACTACACGGCTGGCGCCATCCTGGTGATCCTGTTTCACGGGCTGATCTTTTTCCTGCTGGCAGGCACCTCCATCGGCACGGCGGTCTATGCCTGGTTCCGGAAGGAAGGGCCGCGTGGGGTCGTGTGGGCGGCAACGGTTGTGGCGCTTGTCGCGCCGCTGGTGGCAATCAACGTGATCAAGGGCGCCTAGTCGTGCATCGGTATCGTCGAGAATCCGGCGGTAGATACGGCGCTGCAATGTAGAGAGGAAACACCATGGGCTACGCCGTCTACCTGCAGAAGTTCTCGCGCGGCGAGCAGGCCGCAGCGCCGTATGGCGAGGTGGTTGCCATCCTCGAGCGCTATGGCTCGGTTTCCGCCGTCGACGGGCGCCTCGAGTTCAACCCGGATGACGAGGACATCTGCGAGTTCGGATCGGTTCACGGCACCCAGACCGAAGGTGCCAACGGCGTCAGCATCACTCGTCCCATCCGTGGCGGGCGGCTTCCAGGTATAGGAAGGATAAAACCCCTCCCAGACCGAAGCCAGCCTTGCCATCCCCTGCCTTCAGGGCGCCTGGAGGGTGACGGACCCGCGAATCGCCCCTGCCGTCCGCCTCCTGCCGGGGTC
>CAIVVS010000329.1 GCA_903909415.1 uncultured Pseudomonadota bacterium
CCGCGCGAGGTGATGGCAAGGTAGGCAACCAGGAACTCGACCACGTTGGGCAGTTGCACCGCGACCACCTCGCCGCGCGCGATGCCCAGCCGGTCCAGCGCCACCGCGAAGGCGCGCACCCGGTCGGCCAGTTGCGACCAGGTCAGTTCGCGGTCAGCCTGGCCAGGCTCGGTGCGCTGGCGCAGCGCAAGCGCATCGCCGCGCGCGGCCGCGTTGGCGGCCAGCCAGTCGGCCAGGGTGGCGTCGGTCCACCAGCCTGCCTCGCGCCAGCGGCGCGACAGGGCTTCGGGGACGTCGATGCGGATCGGCATGTCGCTTTGGTCGGGCGCCGCTCAGGCCTTCGCCGCGGGCTCGGCGCGGCCCAGCCCACCGTAGGCATCCAGCATGCGCTCGAACCAGGGCAGCAGCGCGTCGTCGGCCGCGACGATGGGCTGCGCGGTGGTCACGCGCGGCCACTGGAACACCGAGAACAGGATGTGGTCCGCGTAGGCCGGCGCTTGGCCGCAGAGGAAAGGCTGCTCGCGCAGCGTGGAACGCACCGGGTCCAGCAACTTGCCGAAGGCCTTCTGCGCCGGCTCGCGCCCGGCGGCGACCTCTTCCAGCGTCTTGCCGAAGGCGCGCTCGATGCCGGCGCGCACGTGCGCCGCGTCATCGGCTTCCAGCAGCCTGGTGTTGTCCAGCATCAGCGACGGAAACAGCGTGCCCACCAATTGCCGGTCGGCCCAGCTGTTCATGAACTTGGACAGCGAGTGGCCCACCGGCCCGGCGAACAGCGAGGGCTGCACCGGATAGGCGTTCTCCAGGTACTCGGCGATCTTCCACGAGTCATGCACCACCACCGGTTCGCCTGGGGGATTGGGGTCGCGGATGATGGGCACCTTCTTCTGGCCGGAGAACGCGATCGCGGCCTTGTCGGTGACCTTCACCGGGCGGCTGACCCAGGGCAGGCCCTTGTGGGCCAGCGCCATGCGGGTGCGCCAGGAGAACACGCTGTAGTGGCGACCGGAGGCATCGCCCAGTTCGAACAGTTCGATCGGCTTCAGGCTGCTCATCTCAGGGTTTCACCTTCTTCACGTAAGTCAGGGGCCGCACCCAGCGCGACTGCGCGCCGGCTGCGTCAGGATGGTCCGTTTCCAGCATGCCAGCCAGCTTCGCACGCTTGGCCGGTGTGTCCTCGGGGATGGCATTCACTGCGTCTCGCAGCATCACGGCATAGTCCTCGCCCACCGGACAGACGTCGGCGCAGCGCCGGCAGCCGGTGACCACGCCGGCACCGCGCAGTATGGACTGCCACAGGTTGAAGGTGGTTTCCGAGCGCAGCAGTTCCTTGCGCGCAGCCGCGTCGGTCTGGTCCATCATCGTCTGGATGTGCGTGGTGAGCTTGGCGAATCCGTAGGGCGAGCGGAACGCGTCGCAGGCCGGCCAGTCGCGGTCCCATTGCTTCACAGCGTCACCCGGGCAGGCCGCGAGGCAGCGCCCGCAGGCCGGCCCCTGGCACAGCGCCTCGGCCATGGGCGCATCGCAGTCCACCGGCACCGAGCACAGCACCGCCGACAGGATCACGCGCGGGCCGTACTGCGGCGTGAGCAGTTGCAGGTTCAGGCCCAGCGTGCCCAGCCCCGCCTCCACCGCCGCGTGCGGCAGCGACAGCAGGGGAGTCTGGTGCTCGGCGGGATCGTCCTGGTAGCGCCACGGGTCCACGTGCGTGGGCGGCACGATCACCGCCGGGTAGCCGTTGTCCTCCAGCCAGTAGACCAGCGACAGTGCGGTCTCCTCCAGCATCGAGAGCGCGAGTTCGTCGTTGTAGTACTTGTGGCGGTCGCCCCAGCCGGCGATGCGTGCCACGCCGTCGGACAGGCGCCGCGCCAGCACGATCACGCGCGCGCCATCGTGCTCGGTGATGTCCGAGGGGCGGCGCGGGTCGGCGGGGTCGGGCGGATTGGCATCCATCACCGCGCCGTCGGCAATGCCGACCAGGTCCGCGCCCAGTTCCAGCGCGCGCGCCTTCACCTGCGCGGCGGTCAGCGGGGTCTTGAACAGGTTCTTCATGCCTTGCCCTCCCCGGGCGAGGTGACTGCCGCAGCGTCGGCCGCTTCCTGCTGCGCGGCACCTTCCTGCAACGCGGCGCGTTCCTTCTGCGCCTGCTTGAAGGCCTGCATCTGCTTGGCGACCATGCCCTGGTAGCCCTCGGGGCCGACCCAGCGCCGGTTCCAGTCCGACAGGCCGGGCAGCGAGGTGCTGCCTGCGTCGTGCGCGGCGCGGTCGTCCTTGTAGCGCTTGCCCAGCGCCACGCGCTCGGGCGTCTTTTCCGGGATGCGCTTCTGCGGATCGGCCAGGTGCGCGTGGTAGTCGTTGCCCACCGGGCAGACGGCGAGGCAGCGCGGGCAGTCGCCGAAGGACCCGACCACGCGCAGCAAGCCCTGCCAGAAGCCGAAGAAGTCACGCGACACGAACATGCGCCGCGCCGCGGCCTCGCGTTCGCTGTCAGGTTCTCCGATCAGCTTGTCGAAGAACTTCAGGATCTGCGCGAAACCGAACTCCTGCGCCTCGGTCGCGCAGTTGCGCTTGTCGATGCCGAAATGGAGCACCGCATCCGCCGGGCAGGCATGCAGGCAGCGGCTGCAGGACTCGCCGATGCAGACCTGCTCGGTGATCGGCGAATCGGATTCGAGTTCCAGCTCGGTGAGGATGCCGGTGAGGTAGATGCGCGGCCCGAACTCGGGCGTGAGGATGTTCACTTCCAGCCCCAGCGTGCCCAGGCCCGCCTCCACGCCCAGGTGGCGGGTGGAAAGGCGGCCGTAGGAGGCGCGCTTGAGCGTCCATTCGGTTTCCTGCGCCGCGGTGACGAAGGACGGCCAGCCGGCGCGTTCCAGTTCGTCGGACAGCGTGAATGCGATCTTGTCCATGCGCCGCAGCACCAGCATGTCCAGGTACTGCACCGGCACGTTGGACTTGCAGCGGAAAGCGCCGGCCGGGATGCGGTTGGCGATCACGATCACGCTCTTGCAGTGCGGCGAGATGCGCTCGGGGGTCTGCGGCCAGCGCGGGTCGGGCGGGAAGGCGTTCAGGGTCGCGGCCGAGGCGATGCCCACCAGGTCCGCGCCCAGCGACTTCGCCAGCGCCTTGACCTCGGCGGCGCTGATCGCGGTGCGCGCTTCCCCACGCCGGCGCGGCGCGAAACCGCCGCGCGCGCGGCCGTGCAGTTCGCGGCGCAGGTCAGATCGGGCCTCAGGTCGGGACTCAGGTCGGAGGTCGGTGGCGGGAGTGCTCATCGCGGCGGCAGGGTGTCCGTGTGGGGAAGGCGGCGCTGCAAGGAAAACCGGCACTGATTGAAATCACAGGGCATTTTACGCTTGAAG
>CAIVVS010000330.1 GCA_903909415.1 uncultured Pseudomonadota bacterium
AGCAGCCAGCGGCCGCGCTCGTCGCCGATGGCGCGCGTGAGCGCCTCGCGCACCCGCGCCGCCGCGCCGCCGAGTTCGGCTTCGGCCACGCCGCGCACCGCGAGCGCGCCGCGGAAGGCCGCGTCCAGTCCGGCGATGCGCTCGCTGCTCCATGCGTCCACGCCTTCCTCGGCGATGCGCTGCAGCCAGCGATGCGCGACCGAGCCAACATGGCGCGCGGTCTCTCCCGCCCAGGAAAACTCGATCGTCTCGGCTTCACCGCGAACGACCGGCGCGCGCCAGGCCAGTGCCGCGGGCGCAGGCGGCGGCACCCAGCCCGCAGGCAGGCGGCGCAGTTGCTGGTTGATGCCGCGCGCGCCGGCCTGCGCCACGGGCGTCGCCGCGGGCCCCGGCTGCGTAGCAGCCGGCGTGCGTTCCGTGGCGGCCTGAGCGTAGTGGTCCGCCACCACCGGCCACAGGCGCGCAAGCAGCGAGCCCTTGGGTGGCGTGTTGGCCACATCCTTGCCCGGCGGGTGCAACACGTGGCCGACCAGGTGCAGGCGCCGCCGCGCACGCGTGGCCGCGACATAGAGCAGGCGCACGTCCTCGTGCACGCCGCGTTCCGCGCCCAGCGAGCGGATGTAGGCATAGGTCGCATCGGTCTTGCTGCCCGCAGGCTTGATCGGCGCGAGCAGCAGTTCGGTGCGCCCGGGACCGCGCTCATCACGCCCGGAATCGCGCGCGGGCCGTTCCATCCACATCATCAGCTGCTGCTCGTCCTTGCCGGTGCCACGGCCGAGGCGCGGCAGAATCACGGTGTCGAACTCCAGGCCCTTGGCCTTGTGGATGGTCATCACCTGCAACCGCGTCGGCGCGGACAGGTCGGGCAGCGCGAACAGCTTGTCCACCGCCTCCTGCAGGGCCAGCGGGTCCCCGGCGATGCCCTGCGCGTCGGCCGCATCCAGCAGGTCGAGGAAGATCTCCGCGTCCTCCAGGTCGGTGGCGTCCGTCACGCAGGCCGGGCCGCCCAGCGCCAGCCACGCGCCCTCGACCCGCTCGCGCAGGCTGGCGCGCCCGGCCTGCGCCCGCGCAGCCTCCATCACCCCGGCCAGGCGCACGGCTCGCGCGCGGCCGTCGTCGGACAGGCGCTCGCGCAATGCCGGATCGGCCAGCAGCACGCACACCAGTTCGCGCGGCGCGCCGCCGGCCAGCGCATGCAGGTCGGCGAGCGTGAGCCCGCACCAGGGCGCGCGCAGCACCGCGAGCCAGGCCAGCCGGTCGGCCGGGTGGGCGATGGCGCGCGCGAGCGAGAACAGGTCCTGCACCACCGGCCGGTGCGCGAGCGCCTCGATGTCCACCGCGCGATACGCCAGGCCCGCGCCGCGCAGCGCGCGCGCGACCTCGTTCACGTGGGTGCGCGCCCGGACCAGGATGGCGATGCTGCCCTCGGCATCGGCGTCCATCGCCGCGCGCACCCGCGCCAGCACGCGCGCCGCCTCGGCATCGCCCGCGTCGTCCTTGTCTGCGACCACGCAGGCATCGACGGTAACCTCGCCGCCGGCCCGCTGCGGATCGAGCGCCGCGTTCGCGAACGAGGCGCTGTAGGGCACCGCGCCGCTGGCCGCATCCTCGGCGCCGGGCATCAGCCGCGCGAAGGACCGGTCGACCCAGTCGACGATGCCGGGCAGCGAGCGGAAGTTCACCGCCAGCGTCAGCGGCACGAGCCTCACCGAACCGATGCCCTCGCGGCGCGCGCGCAGGAACAGCCCGACCTCGGCCTCGCGGAACCGGTAGATGGACTGCATCGGGTCGCCGACCACGAACAGCGTGCGCCCGTCATCCGGCTGCCAGCCGGCGGTGAGCCGCACCAGCAGCTCGAACTGCGAGATCGAGGTGTCCTGGAACTCGTCCACCAGCAGGTGGCGGATGCGGTAGTCCAGCGCCAGCGCGAGGTCGGTGGGCTCGTCGGGGTCACCCAGCGCGCGCGAGGCCGACTGCGCGATCTCGGCGAAGTCCGCCTGGCCGCTGGCAGCGAACGCCAGGCGCAGTTCGGCGGCCGCGTGGCGCGCGAGGCGCACGATGGCGGCCAGTACCTGCCACTGGGATTCGTCGTAGACGGCCTGGGGCATGGTGCGCAGGGCAACCATTGCCTCATGCAACCGAGCATTGCCTGCGTGGGCCGCGAGCCATTCATGCATCGCATCCTTCCGAAGCTTGAACTCGCGCTGCTTCTTGTCGGCCGCCGGAAAGCCCTCGCCGACCCTGACCTGTTTTCGCCATTCGTCCTGCTTGGTCAGCATCAATTCCGCCAGACCAAGCCAAGCCGCAGCGTCCGCCTCCGTAGGCATGGGCAAGGACGTGAGTTCCGCGCAGGCGCGTATCGCCGAATTGGTGCCGGCCTCGGCCAGGTTGGCTGCGGCACTTCGGGCAAGTGGCAGCAGAGTTTCGACGCGCGCACCTGCAAGCGCGCCTGCCGCCTCCTTCAGAACCACGATTCGCTCGGCAGCCAGCGCCGCCTCCAGCTTCGTCCGCTGGTCAGCCAGCCGCAGCAGACGCAGCCAGGCATCGCGCCGCGCCAGCATGCCGGCGATGTGCTCGACGGCGCGCGCCGCATCGCCATCCAGGTGTTCCAGCAGCAGCGCCACGTCCGCCGACAGCGCCGACCATTCTCCCGAGGCATCGCGGTCATCCAGGCAGGCGATGGTCGCCTGCGCCGCCTCGCGGTACAGCGCGCGCGCGTCCTCGACGCTCTCGGGTTGCGCGCCGAAGGTGGACAGCAGCGGCATCTGCCGCGTCAGCGAGGCGCACAGCGAATCGATGGTCTGCACCCGCAGCCGGGCGGCATGGGCCTGCAGGTCCCACCCACGCCCGGCGTCGCGCGCCAGCGCCGCGCGCGCCAGGTCCCAGGTGAGCGCCTCGTGCGCCGCCTGCGGACGCGGCTCGTTGCGCGCGCGCGAAAGCGCCTGCAGCACGCGCTGGCGCATCTCGGCGGCGGCCTTGCGGGTGAAGGTGATGGCGGAGATTTCCTCGGGCTCGTCCACCCGTGCGAGCAGCACCAGCACGCGCTGGATCAGCAGCTCGGTCTTGCCCGAGCCGGCCGGCGCCTGCACGATGAAGGAGCGCGACGGGTCCAGCGCCTCACGCCGCGCGTCGCGGTCGCTGGTCACTCGTTCCTGGTCCACGCGCTCCTCGCCGGCGTTGCCGGTGTCCGGATGCGCGCTCATCCCGCCTCCTCCTCATCGCCGTCCTGGTCCGTTGCCTCTTCGGCATCCGCGTCGACCAGTCCCCAGTCGGCGCGCTCGGCGATGCGGCACAGCGGCTGCAGGTCGCAGCGCTGGCAGGTCGTGCCGCCCTTCTTCGGATCCACCACCGCCACGCCACGCGCAATCTCCTCGCCGAGCGCATCCATGCGGCTGCGCCAGTGCGCGAGCAGCGACGGCCAGTCCGCATGCTCCTTGCCCGACTTGTGGGCCTGCAGCGTCTTCACGCCCGGCAGCGCCGGAACGCCGGTCGCCAGATCGCCGTCGCGCGCGACGCCGTCGAACTTCATCTCGCCCGCGCGCACGCGGGCGAACACCACCGCGGCCGCATCGCCGCCATCGGCCTGCACGCCGATCGCATACAGCGGCAGTTGCGGTTCGTCAGGCCGCTCGCCCATCCACGCCGCCGGTCCGGCCTTGCCGCTGCCGGTCTTGTAGTCGATCACCACCTCGCCCAGTCCCGGCACATGGTCCATGCGGTCCAGCCGTGCCTCGACCTCGATGCCGCCGGCGCGCAGGGTGCGCTTGGCTTCCAGGCCCGCCACCACGAACGGTGCGCGCATGGCCTCGACATGCAGCCAGTCACGCGCCAGCGCGGCGAGCCGGCGTTCCTCCAGCTCGACCTGCCGGCCGGGCAAGGCGTCGGCACGCCGCCCACGCAGGCGCCCGATCGCATGGCGCGCCGCGCCGCGCAACCACTCGTCCAGCGTGTGGCCGTCGTGCGACCCGGTCGCCATCAGTACCCCGAGCGCCTCGCTGTTGCCCAGCACCTGCCAGATGCGATGCAGGGTGGCGTGCACCAGGGTGCCGCGTTCACCCGCATCCAGCGCGCCGCCGGGCGCGGCCAGCGGCTCGGCATGCAGTCGGTGCGCGGCGAAGGCGCGGAACGGACAGGCGGCCTGGTCGGCGAACAACGCCGTGCCGCCCGGCGCGGACACGCCTTCCAGCGCGACCTCCGCCTCATCGATGCGCTCCTCCGCGCGGGACGCATGCAGCAGGTCGCGCCAGAGCGGATCGCGCGCCGGCGGCGTCGCATCGCCCTCGACGGCGCGCACGGCGATCGCCGACACCAGCGCGCTCGGGCGCAGTTCGCGGTCCTGCTCGCGCAGCGGGTGCGACACCACCACCGCGGGCGCGGCATGCAGCCAGCCTTCGGTGATGCGCCGGTCGAGTTCCATGGAGCGCGCGGCCGAGGCCTGCGGCACGCCGGCCTCGCGCTGCAGGAACACGGGGATGAAGGGATCGGGCCGCGCCGGCATCGGCCAGGCCTCGTCGGTCAGGCCGCTGACCCAGAGCGCATCGAAGCGCAGGCCCGCGGATTCGAGCACGCCCAGCACCTGGATCGGTTCGTCCGAGGCCTCCGGCTGGAACAGCGCATCGGCCGCCATGCGCCGCAGCCGCGCCGCCGCCGCCGCATAGCGCAGGCGCGACGCGACGCGGTCCAGGCTGGCCATGGACGCAATCAGTTCGTGCAGCCGCGCGGCGGCCTGGTACTCGCGCGAGTCCAGCGTGCGCTCGCCCGGGAAACCGGCCGCGCGCAGCAGTTCGCCCAGCGTCTCCGACCAAGCCGAGGGCGCGCGCGTGCCGCCCAGCCGCTCGCGCGACCAGGCCAGCAGCACGCCGAGTTGTTCCGCCAGGCGCGGGCAGGCGTGGTCGCGCACCCGCGACATCGCGATCACCAGCGCGCCCAGCGTGAGTTCGGGCGCGGCGGTGCGGCGCAGCTGCGCCTCCAGCCGCGCGCGCGCCGCATGCTCGCCGATGGCGCCGTCGAGGTAGGGACTGCGCAGCAGCGCACCGACGCGCTCGAAGCCCAGCTTCGCGCCACCGGCCAGCTCCAGCACCAGCAGCGCATCCGCCACCAGCGGCACCTCGGCCAGCGGCAGACCGAGGGAGATGTTGAACGGCAACGGTGCGTCCTCGCCTGCCGGAGAAGTGAACGCGGCCATGCGTGGCGAACCGGGCGGCGCGGCGGCCGGCGCGGGCGGCAGTTGCGCCGCCGGCGCGCATACCTGGGTGAGCGCGCGCTTCCAGGCGGCGCGGGTCGCGGCGATGTCGGGCACCACGATGCCCACGCGCGCGCCGGGATCCGCCTCCAGTTGCGCGCGCGCCCAGCGCGCCGCCGCCAGGCGCTCGTCGCGCGCCGTGGCGCAGGGCACGCGCGTGGCTGACACCGGGCCGGCGGCCTCCTCGCTGGCGGCCATGCCCACGCCGGCATCGCCCAGCGCGCGCAGGAACCCGCGCTGCTGCGGCGAGATGATGTCGAAACCATGCAGCACGACGAGCGCAGGCCGCGCCAGCGCCGGGTGCGCCGCATGCCCCGCCACCAGGTCGGGCAGGCGCGCGACGTCCACCAGCCGCTCGCGGCGGCAGCGCTTGTCGTACTCGGCCGACCACCCGAGGAAGGCGCGCGCGTCCGCATCCAGCGGCACCATGCGCATGCGTTCGATCAGGCGCCAGCCATGCGCCAGCGACCAGGCCTGCGCGCAGGCCGCGGCGGTGCCCGAGGGCGACAACAGCGTCGCGCCGGCCTCGCTCTTCGCGACGATGTCCTCCCACAGGCATTGCTCCTGCGCCGCGTCCAGCAGCAGCGGCAGTTCCACGCCCAGCCCGGAGTAGAGCGCGTCCTCGTACAGGCGCTGCACGAAGGCGCCGAAGGGCAGCACGTCGGGCGCGGACCAGGCCGACTCGCCCGCGG
Organism: uncultured Pseudomonadota bacterium; assembly: GCA_903909415.1. Next base: position 5,935 of record CAIVVS010000330.1, read on the forward strand.
CCAGGCGCGAGGCGTCGTGGCGGCGGATGAACTCGGCGGCCAGGCGCCGGTTGGGCGTGAGCACCGTGATGCGCGCGCCGGCGTCGCCCGAGAGCCGCCGGAACAGCGCGTCGATGCCCAGGGCCGGCGATGCCGGTGCATCGTCGACGGCAGGCGCGGCGTCGATGGCGGACGCGGGCTGGTGTGCGCGGGAGCTCATGGCGGCATTGTGCCTACCCCCGGGCTCAGCACGTGAGCCTGGCCCGCACCCGGCCGACAACTGCGGCGGGCATGCGGGACCCGGTCGCGCTCAGCGCGCCAGCAGGCCGAGCTTGCCGGGCTTGCCGGCCCAGTCATCGGCGTCGGCGGGCGCCGGCTTGCGCTCGACGATCGCCGGCCAGGTGCGGGCGAGCTCGCGGTTGAGTTCGATGAAGCCGCGCTGCGGCTCCGGCACGTCCTCTTCCGCGTAGATCGCCTCGACCGGGCACTCGGTGACGCACAGGGTGCAGTCGATGCACTCGTCCGGGTCGATCACCAGCATGTTCGGGCCCTCCCGGAAGCAATCCACCGGGCAGACGTCCACGCAGTCGGTGTACTTGCACTTGATGCAGGACTCGGTGATCACATAGGCCATGGGCGGGGTTCCGGACGTCGCGGGGTGCCATCGTCACTGTTGCGGGACTGCAACAGCGGACAAACGCGCGGAAATAATACCATTGAGTCAGGCACTTAGCCGATTTCCAGCCCCTTCGGGCGGCGGCGCCGCGCTCCCTGCGGGAGGTTGAAATCGGCTAGGATAGGCCCCATCCAAAGCGCTGACACGCGATCCCCGCCGCAGACTGCGGGGGCCCAGCGCTCCACCCGGACTCCCCCCCCAAGACCCACCCCGAGGAACCATGGCAAGCGACCTGATCCAGCACGTGACCGATTCCAGCTTCGATGACGACGTCGTGAAATCCGACGTGCCGGTACTGGTGGACTACTGGGCCGAGTGGTGCGGGCCGTGCAAGGCGATCGCCCCGGTGCTGGACGAACTGGCCAAGGAGTACCAGGGCAAGATCAAGATCGCCAAGGTGAACGTGGACGAGAACCAGGAGATCCCGAAGAAGTTCGGCATCCGCGGCATCCCCACCCTCATGCTGTTCAAGAACGGCAACGTGGAAGCGCAGAAGGTCGGCGCGCTGTCCAAGTCCCAGCTCACCGCATTCCTTGACAGCAATATCTGACGCCCTGTAATCTGGCCTTATCCTGTCGGGCGCCGGCAGGGATCCAGCCTGGAATACGAGGCGGATGACACGGGCGCCCGGCAACTCCGGTTCCCCGACCACGCAATTCCCTGACCGCAGCAAGCCGCATCGCGCCGCGACAGCAGTTCCGGCGCCAGCCGCTGCCCGGGCCGAAGGCGCAACAATCGCGAAGACGCAATCGCGACGGCCGGATCCGGCAACACATCCCTGATTTTCCGCACGCGTTCCATTCCGCCAGTCCGCTCCATCCCATCGCAATTCCCCGCCCAGGCCCGTCGCGGCACGGCAACAACCCACTGGTAAGTCCATGCAACTGTCCGAACTGAAGGCGCTGCACGTCACCCAGCTGATCGAAATGGCGCAAACCTTCGAGGTCGAAGGCGCCAACCGGATGCGAAAGCAGGAGCTGGTCTTCGCCCTGCTGAAGAACCGGGCGAAGAAGGGCGAGTCCATATTCGGCGACGGCACGCTGGAAGTGCTGCCAGACGGCTTCGGCTTCCTGCGCTCGCCGGACACCTCCTACCTCGCCTCGACCGACGACATCTACGTCAGCCCGTCGCAGATCCGCCGCTTCAACCTGCACACCGGCGACTCCATCGAGGGCGAGATCCGCACCCCGAAGGACGGCGAGCGCTACTTCGCGCTGGTCAAGGTGGACCGCGTCAACGGCCTGACGCCCGAGGAGAACAAGCACAAGATCATGTTCGAGAACCTGACCCCGCTGTTCCCGAAGGAACAGTTCAGGCTCGAGCGCGACATCAAGAGCGAGGAAAACGTTACAGGCCGCATCATCGA
>CAIVVS010000331.1 GCA_903909415.1 uncultured Pseudomonadota bacterium
TCAGCAGCGCGCGCCGGCTGCCGGGGCTGGAGGACGTGCCCACCATGGCCGAGACCTATCCGGGCTTCGTCTACGTCGGCTGGTTCGCGCTGGTCGCGCCGTCGGGCACGCCCGCCGAGGCGGTGCGCCGCCTGAACCGCGAACTCGACGCGGCGCTGTCGCAGGCGGACATCGTGCAGAAGCTGCGCGCCATGGGCATCTATCCCGATGGTGCCGGCACGCCGGAGCAGATGGACGAGTTCCTGAAATCCGAGCGGGCGCGCTGGTCGAAGACCGTCAAGGACATCGGCATCGAGCCGGAGTAGGCATGCCGGCGCGCGCTCAGGCGCGCCGCAGCGCCGCCATCACCGCGTCCAGCGTCGCCGGTTCCTGGTCCTTGAAGGCTTCCAGCCGCGAGTAGACCTCGGCTGCGGCCAGGTGGAAGCCGCCCGGCAGGCCGGCGGCCTCGAAGGTCTGCGCGATCTCCTGCATCTCGCCCACCCAGCGCCACGCCTTGCCGCTGGTGGCGGCGACATACTCCGAGCGCTTGCCGGTGCCCGGCTGCGAGCGCGCCCACTCTTCCACCAGCGCCGCGTCCACGCCCTCGTGGCGCGCGAGCGCGCGTATGTCCGCCAGCAGCGCGGTCACGCCCTTGGTCCACGCGGCGTAGCACATCTTCAGCGCCGAGGCCGCGCCGACCGGACCGTCGATCACGATGCCCTGCATGTCGCTGCCTTCGAAAAGCGCGGCGATGCGCCGCGCGCGTTCCTGCCCGGACGGCGCGGCGGACAGGAACAGCCGCGAACTGCTTCCCGTGCCCGGCGGCAGGCCGACGATGCCGCCGTCGATGCAGGCCACGCCTTCGGGTGCGAGCACGGACTCGATCTCGCGCGCGGTCGCGGGCGACACCGCGTTCGCATCCAGGTAGCAGCCGCGCCAGCCGAGTGCATTCGCAGTGCGCGCCACCTCGCGCGCCAGACCGGCTGCGCCGTGCGGCGGGCATACCGACACCACGGTTCCGGCGATGCGCAGCGCCTGCGCCAGGCTGCCCGCGTCCTCGATGCCTGCTTCGGCCGCGCGCTGGCGCGTCGCATCGCTGCGCCCGTCCAGCGGCGACACCACGCGCACGCCGCGCTTCACCAGCACCGCGCCCATGCCCGCGCCCATGGCACCGGGATGGAGCAGGGCGATTACCTCTTCGTTCCCAGGGTTGTTCACGGCCCTATCCTTCGAGTGACTGACAGTCGATTGTAAAGACCCGGGGGGTGCGCCCGGCTATGATGTCGCCTCCACGCGATCCTGGTCGGCGCCCGCGGGCGCAGCACCGATCCCCGCAGCGGTGCCACGTGACAAACCAGGCGAATTCCGCATGACCGATACCCAGAAAGAAGCCCCGGCACCCGGCGCCACGCCGGCGCCCGCCGCAAAGCCCAAGTCCTTCGCCGCGCTGCGCCACCCGGGTTTCCGCGTCTATTTCCTCGCCTCGTCGCTGGCGATGATGGGCGACAACATCGAGCACGTGATCAGCTACTGGATGCTGTACCAGCGCTTCCAGTCGCCGGCGCTGGGCGGCATCGCCATCCTGACGCACTGGCTGCCGTTCGTGTTCTTCTCGGTGTACTTCGGCGCGCTGGCCGACCGCTTCGACCCGCGCCGCCTGATCCAGGTGTCCATGTGCCTCTACATGGGCGTGACCGTGTGCTGGGGCCTGCTGTTCCTCACCGACACGCTGGAGATCTGGCACGCGGTGGTGCTGCTGTCGATCCACGGCATGGCGGGCGTCATGTGGCACCCGGGCATGCAGATGCTGATCCACAACATCGTCGGGCGCGACAACCTGCAGAGCGCGGTGCGCCTGAACTCCACCGGGCGCACGCTGGGCGTGCTGCTCGGGCCGGGCGTGGGCGGCGCGCTGATGCTGCTGCTCGACCCGGCGATCGGCCTGCTGCTCAACGTGTTCTCGTATGTATGGCTGCTGGTCTGGCTGCAGCGCGCGCCCTACGGGCACAAGGACGTGGGCCACGTGTCCGCCGCCAAGCCGGCCACCGGCCCGCGCATGGGCTACTTCGCCGACATACGCGACATCTTCCGCCAGGTGGCGCACAACCGCACCGTGACCTCGATGATCCTGCTGGCGGGGGCGTCCTCGCTGCTGGTGGGCAATGCCTTCCAGGCGCAGATGCCCGAGTTCGCGCACGACCTGGGCAACGACCACGCCGACTTCAGCTACAGCATGCTGCTCGGGGCCAACGCCGCGGGCGCGCTGGCAGCCGGCATCATCCTGGAGTCGCGCAGCCTGCTCGCGGCCAACCCGCGCACCGCCATCCTGCTCACCATCGCCTGGTGCTTCGTGATTGCCGGCTTCGCCATGACCGACAGCTACCCGCTGGCGGTGTCGCTGATGTTCGTCGCCGGCTTCCTGAACCTCGCCTACAGCTCGATGTCGCAGACCCTGGTGCAGCTGCAGGCGCCGCCGCACCTGCGCGGCCGGCTGATCGGGCTGTACAACCTGGCCAACAACGGCATGCGCGCCTTCAGCGGCCTGAGCGTGGGCGTGCTGGGCGCGGTGATCGGCATCCACTGGTCGCTCGCCCTGTCCTCGGTGGTGCTGCTGATGGTCACCATGATCCTGCTGGCCTTCGCGATGCGCCCGGCGCACCGCGCCGGCTGAGGCGGGGCAGGGGCCCGCGCATGGCTGCGCCGGGGCAGCCGTCGTTCGCCGCGCTGCGCCACCCGGGCTACCGCTCGTATTTCGCCTGCTCGGCGCTGTCGATGATGGCCGACAGCATCGAGCACGTGATCAGCTACTGGATCCTGTTCGAGAAGTTCCAGTCCCCGGCGCTGGGCGGCGTGGCCATCCTCACCCACTGGCTGCCGTTCCTGTTCTTCTCGGTGTACTCGGGGGCGCTGGCCGACCGTTTCGACCCCAAGAAGGTGATGCTCGCCGGCATCGTGCTGTTCATGCTGGCGTCGCTCGGCTGGGGCGTGCTCTTCTACACCGACGCGCTGGAGCAGTGGCACGCGATGGTGCTGCTGGTGATCCACGGCCTCGCGGGCGTGCTGTGGCAGCCGGCCAGCCAGCTGATCGTGCACGACATCGTCGGCCCCCGGGAGCTGCAGAGCGCGGTGCGCCTGATGTCCACCGCGCGCTACCTCGGCATCCTGCTGGGCGCGGCGGTCGGCGCGGTCCTGATGTCCCTGGCGGGCCCGGATACCGGCATCCTGCTCAACATCCTGGTCTACCTGCCGCTGTTCATCTGGCTGCTGCGCGCGCCCTACGGCGCGGCGCCTGCCCCGGGCACGCGGCATTCGCCCGCGGGCATCGCCAGCATCCTGCCGCTGGTGCGCGAGGTCTCCTCCAACCGCACCATCGTGTTCATGACGCTGCTCGCGGGGGCGGCCTCGCTGTTCGTCGGCAACGCCTACCAGCCGCAGATGCCGGAGTTCGCACACCACCTGGGCCACGCCGACGCGGGCATGGCCTACAGCATGCTGCTCTCGGCCGACGCCGCCGGGGCGCTGGTCGCCGGGCTGGTGCTGGAGAGCCGCTCGCTGCTGCCGGTGCGCGAACGCACCGCCTTCATCCTCACCATGCTGTGGTGCCTGGCCATCGCGGGCTTCGCCGCCTCGGACAACTACCTGCTGGCGCTGGCGATGCTGTTCATCGCCGGCTTCCTCAGCCTCGCCGCCAGCGCGATGTCGCAGACCCTGGTGCAACTGGCCGCGCCCGAGCACCTGCGCGGACGCATCGTCGGCCTGTACAACATGTCCGGGCTGGGGATGCGCGCCTTCAGCGGCGTCACCGTGGGCGTGCTGGGCGCGCTGATCGGCATCCACTGGTCGCTGGCGCTGTCGGCCATGGCCCTGCTCGCGCTGACCGCGGTGCTGCTGGGACTGTCGCACCGGCGGTGAGCCCTGCAGGCGGGCGGCTCCGCGCCGCCCCGGTCCGCGCTAGGATGTCGGCCTGAGCCCAAGAGCCACCCGAGCGCCACCCGAGCGCCACGCAGGAGCCGCCATGGCCAAGCGCAAGCCCGTGTTCCCGAAGATCGACGTCGCCACCCTGTCCAACGGGTCGCTGCTGTGCACCGGCGACGGGCGCATGGTGGCCCCCGACGGCAGCCCGCACGTGCGACAGGCCGAGTTCCGCCTGCCGCTGCTGAAAAAGGGCGCCGCCGTGCAGGCCACCGTCTACCCGGTCAACAGCGAGGGCCCGGCATTCGTCATCTATGCGCTGGTGGTGAACCAGCTGCCGGGCGAGACCCAGGTCGGCATCTCGGCGCAGATCCAGTCACTGCCCATCACCACGCGCCCGTTCAGCGTGTCCGCGCTCAAGAAGTACGTGGTGCGCTGCTCCGTTTCCGTGGTCGGCAAGCCGGAGCAGCCTGCGCCATCGAAGGGAAAGAAAAAAGCTAAATAAAACAGCGGGTTATGTGATTTTCGGGCTGTTTTCGCCCGGAGGCGCAGCGAACCGCCCAGTTCCAGGCATCCATCGTCCAACCCACCGCCACCAACCAGGGAAGTCCGCACCATGAAAATCTGCCAGTACAACAACCACCAGGCTGGCGCCGTCGTCGGCGACAAGGTCTACCCGATCGGCGACGCGCTGGTGAAGGCCGGCCACGTGCGCGCCGGCTACACCATGCAGGAAGTCATCGACGCGCTGGCCAACAAGCCCGGCGCGATGGACAGCATCCGCGACGCCGAGAAGACCGGCGCGCCGCTGCCGCTGTCGGGCGTGAAGCTGCTCGCCCCCATCCTGAACCCGCCCACCATCTGGGCCGCCGCGGCCAACTACAAGGCCCACCAGGCCGAGATGATCGGCCGCGTGAAATCCGCCGACCGGTCCGACGCCACCAAGGAAGACCTGATGGCGGAGTTCTTCATGAAGCCCAACGCCTCGCTGATCGGCCCCGGCGGCCCGGTCGTGCTGCCGAAGGTGTCCAAGCACGTGGACTTCGAGTGCGAGCTGTGCGCGGTGATCGGCAAGCCCGGCAAGCACATCAGCGCCGACAACGCGCTGTCGCACGTGTTCGGCTACACCATCCTGTGGGACTTCAGCCAGCGCGATCCCTGGGGCATCGGCAAGCAGAACACGCGCAACATCAGGAAGGGCTTCGACACCTTCACCGGCCTGGGCCCGTGGATCGTCACCGCCGACGAGATTCCCGACCCGCACGACATCCACTTCACCGTGGAGCAGAACGGCAACGTGGTGATGAAGGCGCACACCAAGGACATGATCTGCAACCTGTTCGACCACATCCCGTTCCTGTCGGCGTGCGTAACCCTGACGCCGGGCACACTGATCTCCACCGGCACGCCGGCCGGCGTGTCGCGCCTGGCGCATGGCGACAAGCTCAGGGGCACGATGGACAAGATCGGCACCATGGAAGTGGACGTGGTGGCGGAGAAGTAAGCGCCACGCAGCAGGCAGCAAACCGTGCCGGGCCGCTGATGCGGCCCGGTGCATTTTCAGCGGGCAAGGACGGGGACGCGGCAATGAGGATGTTCGACGTGGAGGCGGATGCGCGGCGCACCTTCGAGGTGATCGCCAACGGCGGCATCGCCGTGGTGCCCATGCACGTGGGCTATGCGGTGGTGGGCGCGACGTCCCGGGCGATACGCCGGGTGTTCGAGGCCAAGCGCCGCCAGCCGGCCAAGCTGAACGCGATCACCGGCTCGCCCGAGCTGCATCGCGATCTGCACATCGCCGACGAACGGGCGCGCGCGGTGGTGGACGCCATCACCGTGAAGTACGACCTGCCGCTCGGGACCATCGCGCCCTGCCACATGGACCACCCGATGCTGGCGAAGCTCGACCCGGACGTGCTGGCCCAGAGCACGCACGAGGGCACCATCGCCATGCTGCTGGGCGGCGGGCCCTTCCTCGCGGAACTCGGCCGGCTGTCCTGGGAGCACGACCTGGCGGTGGTCGGATCGTCGGCCAACATCTCGCTCAAGGGCACCAAGTACCGCGTCGAGGACATCGAGCGCGAGGTGCTGGACGTGGCCGACCTGGTCATCGACTACGGCCTGATGCGCTGGGTCGGCTACGGCACCTCGTCCACGATGCTGGACCTGCGCGACTTCCGCGTGGTGCGCAAGGGAGCGTGCTTCGACCTGATCACCGACCTGCTGCGGCGGCACTTCGCGATCGAACTGTAGTCACCGCACTGAGCGCGCTGGACCGGGGTCGCCGGCCCGGCAGCGGCCCCCTTACTCGAATCGCACCCCGCCCTGGGCGATCGGGCCCGACCACTTGCCGATCTCGTCGGCCAGCATCTTCGCCGCACCCTCCGCCGTCGAGGGCATGGGCTCGAAGCCCTGGCGCATGAAGGTGTCGCGCAGCGCAGGCGTGTTCAGCGCCTTCACCAGCTCCGCGTTCAGCCGGTCCATCGCGGCACGCGGCGTGCCCCTGGGCACGGCGATCGCATACCAGTAGCTGGCGTCGAAGGACGGCCCGCCGTTCTCGGCCAGGGTCGCCATGTCCGGCGCCACGCCGGAGCGCTTCGGCGCCGCCACGCCATAGGCCTTGAGCCGACCGCTTTTCACGTGCGGCAGCGCCGAGGACAGGCCGAGGAAGGCGACCTCCACCTGCTCGGCCAGCAGGTCGTTGGTCAGCGGCGCCGTGCCCTTGTAGGGGACATGCGTCCAGCTGGTCGCGGTCTCCGAGGCGAACAGCGCCATCGCCAGGTGGTGCGGCGAGCCGTTGCCGGGCGTGCCGTAGTGGATGCGCGCCGGCGCGGCCCGGGCCGCCGCGACCAGGCCGCGCACGTCCGTCGCGGTGGACTTGCCGCTGCCCACCAGCAGCATGGGCACCGAGGCGATGGTCGCCACCGGCACCAGGTCGGTGTTCGGATCGAAGCCGAGCTTGGTCGGCATCAGGCCGTACAGGCGCAGGTTGTTGGCGATCACCACCAGGGTGTAGCCATCCGGCATCGCCTTGGCGGTCTCGGTCCAGGCCACCAGGCCGCCGCCGCCGGGCCGGTTCTCGACCAGCACCGGCTGGCCCAGTCCCTCGGACAGGCGCTGGCTGACGTTGCGCGCCACCAGGTCGGTGCCGCCGCCGGGCGGGAAGGGGACGACCAGGCGCAGCCCGCGGTTGGGGTAGTCCTGCGCCAGCGCGGCCTGCATCGGCAGCACGGCGGACAGGACCCAGGCTGCGGCCAGGGCGAGTCGGTGGATGGTGCGAATCGGCATGCTGTTCCTCCTTGCGGCGATGGTGCGCCGGTCCGGTGGCCGAGGCAATCCGCGCCGCAGCAAGCGACGCGGGGCCGCGCGCCGGGTCAGTTGCAGCGCGACGCGCCCACCGGGCAGTTGTTGGGCGCGTCGGGCGCGTTGCCGAAGCCCAGGACCACGCTGCAGGCGCCCAGGCCGGACGCCAGCAGCGCGACGGCCAGTCCGAGCAGGGCGGCCCGGGCGCCGCGCATCACGCGCGCTCAGCCGCCCGATGCCTGGATCTGCTTTTCCAGTTCGAAGGCGCGCTTGACGCTGGCGCGCTCCAGCATGCGCTTGCCGTGCGCGTCGTAGTTCGGGTTGGGCGGGATCGCGATGCCGAACAGGCTGAAGCGGCGCCATACCCAGAACAGGTAGGCGTCGACCGCGGTCCAGTTGCCGAACACCCACTCCCGGCCCGCCTTCACGGACTCGCCGATGATGTCGTCGGCCACGTGGAAGCCCTTCTTCACTTCCTCGACCGCCAGGCGCTTCACCGACTCCTCGGCGCCGGGCATGTCGCAAAAGCGCGTGGTCGAGTTCAGCCGCGACAGCGGCGGGTGCAGGGTCGAGGCGCAGAAGGCCATGATGGACAGCGCCTTGATCCGGTCCATGCCGGAGGCGGGAAGCAGCTTCTTGTCCGGATACGTTTCGGCGGTCCAGGTCATGATGGCCGAGCACTCGGTGATCAGCGTGCCGTCCACCAGCAGCGCCGGCACCTTGCCCTTGGGGTTGATCGCGAGGTACTCGGGCTTGCGCTGGTCGCCGTTCTTCAGCGACACGGTCTTGACGTCGAACTCCGCGCCGGCCTCGTACAGGGTCAGCAGGGGCGCGAGCGAACAGGCGACGGGCGCGTGGCACAGGGTGATCTTGCTCATGGTTCCTCCGGGTGGGTGTTCGGTGCGTGACCCGGATCGTGGCCCGGGCTTTTGCTCAGGCCGAGAATACTGCAGTCATGTCCAGCTCCGCGTGACCGGCCTCGGCCGCCTGCCGGTAGGCGCCCAGCACCGCGTCGAACACCGGCGCCTCGAAGCCGCGCTCGCGGCAGACCGCCTCGCCCAGTTCCAGGTCCTTGATCACACGCCGCACCTTGAATCCCGCGACGCGGTCGCCGTTCTCCAGGCGCTTCTCCCAACCGGTCATCAGCGGGTCGCCCGACACCGAGTTGCGCATCACGTCCACCAGGTTGGGCACGTCCAGGCCGGCTTCCCGCGCCATGCGCGCCGTTTCGCAGAACGCGGCGACGTACGACAGGTAGATCATCTGGTTGGCGATCTTGGCGATGTTGCCCGCGCCGGTGTCGCCCATGCGGTAGATGCGGTTGCCCATGAGCTTGAGCACCGGCAGCGCGCGCTCGTAGTCGGCGGGGCTGCCGCCCACCATGATGGTCAGCTCGCCGCGCGCCGCCGGCCCCACGCCGTTGCTGACCGGTGCGTCGATGTAGGCCAGGCCCGCCTCGCGGCAGCGCGCCGCCAGCTGCTGGCTCTGCTTCGGGCCGATGGTGCTCATCTCCACCAGCATGGCGCCCTTGCGCGGCGCGGACAGCACGCCGTCCGGGCCTTCGATCACGGCGGCCACTTCCTTCGGGCCGGGCACGCAGGTGAACAGGATCTCGCTCGCGCGCGCCGCGTCGGCCGGCGTGGCGGCCCAGCGCGCACCGCGCGCGAGCAGCGGCTCGCAGGCCGCGCGGCTGACGTCGTGCACCACCAGCTGGTGGCCGCCGTCCAGCAGGCGCGGGGCCATGCCGATGCCCATGCGTCCTATGCCTATGAATCCGAGTTCCATGCGCCGCGCCTTTCGCAGTACGGGAGATGATCAAAACATTGTATAGACCGGCGTGTCCCGCGGCTTGACGCTGCTTGCGGCACAGACTTATCCTGACCGGAATCATTTGCGCCCTGCAACAATCCCGGTGACCTGGACATGACTGCGACCCACTACGAAGACCGCCTGGGCGATGCGCTCGAAGTCCTGCTCGAGCAGGGTGCCGACGGCCTGGACGCGCTGGCCGAGGGCCTGAACCGCCTGGGCGTGGCGCCACCCGCCGGCGGCGCCTGGACCGCGGCCAGCTTGGAAGCCGAGTTCGCGCGGCTGGGGGAGTGAGGCCATGAACGCACCCGCGAATGCCGCCGTGATCGCCATCCCCGCGCGCGCCACGCACGCGCTGCCCAACTCGGCCGGGGAGATGCTGCGCACCGGCCTGCTGAACCAGTGGTATCTGGTGTGCCGCTCGGGCGACGTGGCCGACAAGCCGGTGCGCATCACGCGCCTGGGCCAGCACATCGCGCTGTGGCGCGATGCGAACGGCGCGGTGCATGCGGTGGAGGACTTCTGCCCGCACCGCGGCGCGCGCTTTTCCATGGGCGAGGTGGTCGACGGGGGGCTGGCCTGCAAGTACCACGGCCTGACGGTCGATGGCGAGGGCGTGGTGGTGTCGGTGCCGCCGGTGCACAGCTGCCCCATGGTCGGCCAGAAGGGCATCACCGCCTACCCGGCGCGCGAGGCGGCCGGCGCGGTGTTCCTGTACTTCTCCAACGGCACCAGCGACGTGGTGCCGGAACTGACGCTGCCGGAGGAACTCACTTCGCCGGAGTGGTCGGGCTTCATCCACGCGGCCGAGTGGGACTGCCACTGGAGCCTGCCGCTGGAGAACCGTCTGGACCCGATGCATGCGCCCTACCTGCATGCGCAGTCCTTCACGCTGTCCTATGGCGTGAAGCAGAGCAACATCCAGCTGCACCTGAAGGAAGACGGCTTCGTCATCGAGCGCGACAACCAGCGCGGCGTGAACATCGATCGCACCGAGATGACGCGCATCCCGGGCAGCAACTTCTGGATCCAGACCGCGATCCCCTATCCGAAGTGCGTGGGCGGCAACTTCTTCCACATCATCAGCCACATCACGCCGGTGGACGGCGAGCGAGTGTACTTCTGGGTGTTCCGCTGGCAGAAATCCTCCGGCTGGCGCCGCAACCTGTGGCGCTTCCTGTACAGGAACCGGCTGGAGAAGCGCCACTACGACGTGCTGGAGCAGGACCGTGTGATGATGCTGGGCATCCCGGCCGGCGTGCGCGAGCGCGAGATGCTGATCCAGAGCGACATCGGCATCGCGCGCATGCGCCGGCTGCTGCTGCAGGAAGCCGAATCGCAGGTCGCGGCGATGCGCGCGGCGGGCGTGATCCCGCCGGCCTGAGCCACTTATCCCCGCGCACGGCGGCGACAGACCGCCGGCGCCCCAACCAGAAACGAGGACGACCGATGACTGCACCACGCAACGCTTTGAGGACGGCGCTGGCCGCCGCCATTTCCATGGCGCTGGGCGCCGGCCTGAGCGCCAACGCCAGCGCGCAGGCCTTCCCGTCCAAGCCCATCCGCATCATCGTGCCCTTCGCCGCGGGCGGCTCGGTGGACGCGCTCGGGCGCCTGATCAGCCCGAAGATGACCGAGGCGCTGGGCCAGCCGGTGATCGTCGAGAACCGGCCCGGCGCCGGCGCCACCATAGGCGCGGATGCGGTCGCCAAGGCGGCGCCCGACGGCCACGCGGTGCTGCTGATCCCGAACGCGCTGGCCATCATGCCGGCGCTGTTCCGCAAGCTGCCGTTCGACGCCGCGAAGGACTTCGCGCCGGTGACGCAGCTGGTGGCCACCGAGCTGATCCTGGTCGGCGGCCCCAAGCTGCAGGCCAGCACGCTCAAGGAAATGATCGCCGTGGCCAAGGCCAAGCCGGGCAGCATGAACTTCGGCTCCACCGGCGTGGCCAACCCGCTGCACCTGACCATGGAGATGCTCAAGGCCGCCGCCGGCATCGACGTGGTGCCCATTCCCTACAAGGGCGATGCGCCGCTGAACACCGCGCTGCTGTCGGGCGAGGTCGAGCTCGCGGTGCTGCCGCTGGCCGCGGCCCAGGCCCTGGTGCGCGCGGGCAAGTTGAAGGCGCTGGGCATGACCAGCATCAAGCGCTCGCAGGCGCTGCCCAACGTGCCGACCATCGCCGAGAACGGCTTCGCCGGCTTCGACTCCACCAGCTGGCAGAGCCTGTTCACCACCGCCGGCACGCCGCGTGACGTGGTGCAGCGCCTGTACGTGGAGAGCGTGAAGGCGCTGAACGCGCCGGACGTGCGCGAGAAGCTCCCGGCGCTGGGCCAGGAGGCGGTGGGCAGCACGCCGGCCGAGTTCGAGGCGCGCTACAAGGGCGACATCGAGCGCTTCGCCCGCATCGTGCGCGACGCGAAGATCGCGCCGCAGGACTGACGCGCGGGGGCGGCGTTCCCGGTGGCGCGGGAGCAAAGCGGCTTCCACATCGCGAACGACACTGGATTCCGGCTCGCCGCTGCGCGGCGTCCGGAATGACGGAGACTTTGTGGTGGCCAAGGTGCAGCGCTGATCCAAGGCTCCGTCATTCCCGCGAAAGCGGGA
>CAIVVS010000332.1 GCA_903909415.1 uncultured Pseudomonadota bacterium
CGATTACGCGCCATTTCCCGCAACGGATGCGGAGAGCGTGCGCTACGGAAGCCTGGAGGCGTGGTGCGCAGAGCACAAGCTCCCGTTCGTCGGCCTCGCGCGGCCGCAGTGGTTGAACCTCGCGGCGCCGGCATCCCTCCCCGCGGAAGAGGCAGGCCATTTCTACCTGATGGAACCGTTCGCGGCCAGGATCTTCCTCGCGCAGGTCAATGACGCGCGGGTGTTGCCCGGCGACCTGCTCGTGACCAGCCGTGACGGGCGCCTGTTCATCGAACTGGTGAACAACGCCTACCGCTACCTGGCGCGCGAGCGCCTGGTCCGGCTGATGGCTGACGACGGACGTGTCATGCTCGCCGTGCCTGCGCGCGAGGTTGCCGTGGACCAGGCTTGCGTGTACCTGGGCGCGGCCGAGTCCGTGACGGAGTGGGTGTTCGAATGCCTGTCGCGCCTGTGGGTGGTGTCGCAGATGCCGGCGCAGGCAGGCTTGCCACTGGTCGTGGAATCGGGGCTGGACGCCTGGCAGCGGGAAATTCTGGCGCTGATGGGCTACGGCCCGGAACGGCTGGTCGAGGTGCCGCCTGACGCCGCGCTGCGCGTCCGCGAACTGCACGTGCCCTCGTTGCTCTGCATCGGGCCGTTCATTGCGCCGGTCGCGGTGCAGCACCTGCGCCGCGAGTTCAGGCTGCGCGTGCCCGCCCGTGCCGGCGGCCCCAGGCGCATATACCTCACGCGGCAGTCCGCTGCGACGCGCCGGATCCTGAACGAGCCCGCCTTGCTGCCGTTGCTGCGCGGGCACGGCTTCACCGTGGTGGATCCCGCGGGCACGAGCATCGCGGAACTCGCGGCCATGTACCAGGGCGCGGAGGTGGTCCTTGGCGTGGAGGGCGCCGCGCTGGCGCCGCTGTTCGTGGCCCCTCCCGCCACGCGCGTCGGCGTGATCGCCTCGCGCGGCAGGCACGATCCGCTGCACCACTACGCCGCCGCGCCGGTGGCGCACGACTTCACCTACCTGGTGGCCGATCCGGACTTTGCCAGCCATGAGGTGCTGGGCAAATGCGACATGGTGCTGCCGGAGTCCGTGCTGGAGGCCTTCCTGGCGAAACTGCCGGCCTGAGGGGCCGCTTCAGCGGTTCCCGGCAGGCCGGGGACTCAAGGCCTGCGCCGCGCAGCTTTCCGGGCGGCCCCTTCGCCGCGCAGGTAATGCCCCGATTTGCCGCCCAGTTTCTCCTCCAGCATGACGCCGGAAATCTCCATCCCCCGGTCCACCGCCTTGCACATGTCGTAGATGGTGAGCAGGCCCACGGAGACCGCGGTCAGGGCCTCCATTTCCACTCCGGTCCGGCCCACCGTCTCGACGGTAACCGAGATGCCGACGCGTTTGCTGCGTGCCTGCGGACGGAACTCGACGGCCACCCGGGTGATGGGGATCGGGTGGGCGAGCGGAATCAGGTCGGCGGTGCGCTTGGCAGCCTGGATCGCGGCCAGCCGCGCCACTCCGAGGACGTCCCCCTTCTTGGCGGTGCCCTTGGTGATCAGACCGAAGGTGGTGGGCAGCATCGTGATCCAGCCGCTTGCCCGGGCGATGCGACGGGTTTCGTCCTTGGCCGCGACATCCACCATGTGGGCTTCGCCGCTCGTGCCGAAATGTGTCAGGCGTGCCATCGTTTGCAGCTTTCCTTGCCGGTCCGCGCGGGGTCCGGGAACTTGTCGCGAAGGGGACGTATCATATCGTCATGAGGCTTCTTTACCGGCCATCAAGGCCCAAGTCCGCAGGCTTGCTGCATAGGGGCGCGTTGCTGGCCGTGCTGCTGGCCGTCCCGGGCGCGATGGCGCAGGGCCTGCCGGAACTTGGCGATGCGACCACGCAGGTCCTGCCCCCGGCGCTGGAACGACGCCTGGGCGAGCAGGTGATGCTCGAGATCCGCCAGCGCGAACCCAGCTACGTGGATGACCCCGAGCTGAATGCCTACATCCAGCAACTCGGCAGCCGGCTGGTCGCAGCTAGCAGGGAAGGGCGGCAGGACTTCGAGTTCTTTTTCATCAGCGATCCCAGCATCAATGCCTTTGCGATGCCCGGCGGTTTCGTCGGCGTGCATACCGGGCTGGTGCTCGCCGCCCAGACGGAATCCGAGGTTGCGTCGGTGCTGGGGCATGAGGTCGCCCACGTCACCCAGCGGCACATCGCGCGACTTTTCGGCAAGCAGTCGCAGATTTCGCTGCCCAGCATGGCCGCACTGGTCCTTGCCATGCTGGTTGCCCGCAGCAACCCCGGGGCCTCCGGTGCGGCTGTCGCCGCGCTGACCGCGGGCAACATCCAGGCGCAGATCAACTACACGCGGGACTTCGAGAGGGAGGCCGACCGCGTGGGCTTCGCCCTGTTGGAGGGGGCTGGATTCGACGTCTCCGCGATGCCGTCCTTCTTCGAGCGGTTGCAGAAGGCAGGCCGCGTGGGCGACAGCAGCGCGCCCGCATACCTGCGCACCCACCCGCTCAACTTCGAGCGCATCGCAGACATGCAGAACCGCATCAAGGATTCGTCCTACCGGCAGGCGCCGGACAGCCTTGACTTCCAGCTGGTCAAGGGCCGGTTGCGGGCGGAACTCGGCCGGCCGCAGGATGCCGTCGCGCAGGCCCAGGCTGCACTCAAGGAACGTCGCTTCTCCAGCGAGGCGGGGGCGCGCTTTGGCTATGCCTGGGCGCTGCGCCGGGCCAACGACAACCGGCGCGCCGAGGCGGAATTGCTCAAGGTGCGAAGCTCGGTTGCCTTCAACCCGATGGTGGAGTTGTTGTATGCGCGCCTGCGCCAGGCCAACGGTTCGCTTGCCGAGGCCCAGGAGATCCTCCGGGTCGCGGCGGCCCGGGTGCCGGCTTACCGCCCGCTGCAGTACGCCGTCATCGCGGCCCAGCAGGATGCGGGCGACCACGCCGGCGCCGTCGCCGCGCTGTCGGACTTGGCGAAGACCTACCCCCGCGATCCCAGGCTCCAGACCATGCTGGCGAAGTCCTTCACCGCCACGGGCAACCGCTTGCAGTTCCACAGGGCAATGGCCGAAGCCAACTTCCTGCAGGGCGCTCTGCTTGCTGCGATCGAGCAACTGCAACTGGCCCAGCGGTCCGGCGAGGGCGATTTCTACCAGCAGTCTGCGGTAGACGCCCGGTTGCGGGAAATACGTGCCCAGCTCGCCGAAGACACCAAGCAGCAGCGCCGCTGAGCGCGGCCGGGTTACTTCGCGGGAGGCTCGTAGTAGGCCTCGTAGAGCAGGTCGAAGGTCTTCTCGCTTTCCATGAGGAGCCCGTCATCGGTGGTGCTGCGCCGCGCCGCGCCCTGCAGCATGGTTTCCACCCCGGCCGCTTCCGCGATGGGCGCACCCCCCGTGTCCAGGAAGTGAACCAGCTGGCCCATGCGAGCCAGCGTGGCGTTCTTGTCCAGGCCGAACCCGCTCATCAGCGCCTCGAACGTCACCTGGGTGCGGCTGTTGGAGAACTGGGCGCCCTCGAAGCCGAATCCGACCGCGGCTACCGGGCACGGCTGGCTCTTCTCCAGCCAAACCAGCGTGGCCTCGGGGTCGATGAATCGCCTGATCAGCCATGCGGAAGCGAGGCGGTCCGCCCAGAGCGGCTTGCGAGTGGCCCAGATGCGGCGAAAATAGTGGCGGCCGGACTGGGTGACGCGCGTCGTTCGGGGCGAATCGGGAAACATCAGGTCGCGCACCTTCACCTCTGTGTCCTCGATGGACTTGGCCGCGCGCTCCCGGGCCGGAGAGGGAAAGAAATCCAGCGCGCTGATCGCGTCGAACTCGCGGCGCTGCTTGTTCAGTACCCGCGCAATGGACGCGGGTTCCGAGATGCCGAAGCCGGCCTGCAGGCCGTCCACCACCTTGGCAAGTTCCTCGTACTTCGCGGACCGGTCGAAAAGCCCGATGAAGGCGCGCTGCTGGGCGTCATCAAGGGCGCTGGTATGGAGCAGGAAGGAGGAGCCGCCGACCCGCTGAACGTGTTCACCCAGTCGCGACAGCCCCAGACGGTTCGCCGGATTGTCGGGAAGGATG
Organism: uncultured Pseudomonadota bacterium; assembly: GCA_903909415.1. The sequence continues at coordinate 4,050 of CAIVVS010000332.1, forward strand.
TAGACGCCCTCGCGCATCACCGCGCAGCCGAGCGAATCCAGCGTGCGCATGATGCGCATGCGCACCGCCGGATCCTCGGTGGGCAGCGCAGCGACATACACGAGCCAGCTCGCGGGTCCCTTGGTTTGGTCTGTGTCCTGGGTCATGCCGAAATGGTGACGTTCGTGCGGCCCATTGTCGTCGTTGCCGTCGGGGCCTGCCGTGGTTCGAAGGACAGTTTAGTTTCGCTGGGGGATAATGGCAACCGAGCAGCATCCCAGCTTTCGGCGCGCCCAGCGCCGCCCCTGCCCGGAGCAGCACCATGGATTTCGACAAGGAAGTGGACGCCAAGGGGTTGAATTGCCCCCTTCCCATTTTGCGCACCAAGAAGGCCCTCACCGGCATGGCAAGCGGACAGGTGCTGCGGATCCTTGCCACGGATCCTGGCTCGGTCAAGGATTTCGAGGCATTCGCTCGCCAGACCGGGAATGAGCTGCTCTCCAGTCATCAGCACGAACAGACATATACCTTCCTGCTCAAGAAGCGCTGAGCGCAACGGTCACGCGTCCCGCCCCTGGTCGCGACCGGCTACCTCTTGGTGGCGCTGCAGCACGGGCCGCACTGCCGCGCGCCAGCGGGGCAAGCCAGCCGTGAACGCGGCGCCGCAGGCGATGATCGCCAGGCCGCAGGCCAGAAGGGCATCGTGGGCTCCGATGGCATCAGCCAGCGCACCTGCCGAGAAATTGCCCGCAGGCGCGAAACCGATGAAGGCCATGGCGTACAGCCCGATGATGCGTGAGCGCTTGTCTTCGTCTGCCATGGTCTGCAACAGCGTGTTGGTCGATGCCACTGTGACCATCAGGCAGAAGCCGAACGCGCACAGCAGCGCCAGCGACATCCAGAGCGAGTAAGACAGGGAGAAAAGCGCCAGCATTGCTCCCGCCCCCATGCTGGCAATTCCCACCAGCGTCCCCATGCCCTTGACCGAACTGCGCGCCGCCAGCACGACGGTGGCGGCGGTGGCTCCTATGCCCACGGCGCCGATCAGGAACCCGAGGGTGCGTGAGTCGCCACCGAAAGTCTCGCTGGCGAAGATCGGCATCAGAGACGACCAGGGCGCGGTGAAGAAGCCGAACGCCGCGAGCAGGACCAGCAGCCTGCGCGTGCCGAGGAAACCGAACGCGTAGCGGAAGCCGTCGGCAAGGTCCTCGCGCCAATGCCGCTGCAGTTTTGCCGGAGGGCGGGGGGCGACGCGGATCGCAGCGTATGCGGCGATGATGCCCAGGTAGCAGGCCGCGTTGACCGCGAAGCAGATCGCTTCGCCAGCCACCGCCAGCAGAACGCCCGCTATCGCCGGACCAATGAAGCGGGCGGCCTGGAACATCATGGCCTGCAGCGCTATCGCGTTCGGCAGGTCACCCCGGCCTGAAACGAGGTCGAGCAGGAAGGATTGCCGCGCCGGCGTCTCTATGGCCGTGATGATGCCCAGGAACAACGACAGCACGACCACATGCGATACCTGCAGCAGGCCTGCGTAGCTCAGGACGGCAAGGATGACCGCCTGTCCGAAGGAAAGCCACCTGGTCGCGACCAGCAGCTTCTGCAGGTTGCTGCGGTCGGCCCACACGCCCGCAATGGGCGACAGAAGCAGCATGGGCAACTGCTGCGAGGCCGCAGTGACGCCCAGAAGCAGGGCGGAGCCCGACAGTCGGTATACCAGCCAGCTGGCCGCCACCGTCTGCATCCAGGTGCCGATGAGCGAGAGCAGCTGCCCGGCGTAGAAAATCCGGAAATTGCGATGACGGAAGGCCTGAAGTACCGTCATCCGCGCGCCGGGGTCCTAGAGGCGCGCAAGCTGCTGGCGCAGCTTTTCCAGCGTTGATCCGAACGCCGCGACGCGCTCTCGTTCCTGCGCGACGACGGCCGCCGGCGCGCGCTCGACGAAGGAGGCGTTTCCGAGCTTGGCATTGGCTTTCGCGGCCTCGCCCTCGAGACGGGCGATCTCCTTGCCCAGGCGCTCCCGCTCCGCCGCGGCATCGATTTCGATCCTGAGCATCAGGCGTGATTCCGCAGCCACCTGCACCGGAGCGTCGATGTCGGGGAGCGTATCCACCACCAACGCCTCGGACAGCCGCGCGAGCGGCACCATGTAGGGGAAGGCCGAGAGAAGCATCTGGGTGTCGCCCGAGGCCAGCAGCGGCACGCGCTGGGACGCCGCCACCCCCATTTCGGAGCGCAGCGCGCGCACCGCTTCCACCATCGCCTTCAAGCGCGACATCCAGGCCTCGGCATGCGGGTCAATGCGCTCGGGCTGGCTGCGGGGGTAAGCCTGCAGCATCACGCTCGCCGCGCCGTCATCCGCGTCGCGCTTGCCAGCAGGAACCGAGACGCTCTGCCAGAGCTCTTCCGTCACGTAGGGCATCACCGGATGGGCCAAGCGCAGGATGGCCTCCAGTACCCGTACCAGAGTGCGCCGCGTGGCGCGTTGCTCGGATTCGTCTCCGGACTGCAGCTGCACCTTGGCCAGTTCGAGGTACCAGTCGCAGTACTCGTCCCAGGCAAAGCGGTAGATCGCTCCGGCGACATTGTCCAGGCGGTACTCCGCGAATCCGCGCTCCACTTCCGCCTCGGTCCGCTGCAACGCGCTGATGATCCAGCGGTCGGCAGTGGACAGCGACACCGGAAGAGCCTCGTCCTGGCCGCAGTCGCGCCCCTCGGTATTCATCAGGACGAAGCGGCTCGCGTTCCACAGCTTGTTGCAGAAGTTCCGGTATCCCTCGCAGCGCTTGAAGTCGAAATTCACGTTGCGGCCCAGCGTCGCGTAAGCGGCCATGGTGAAGCGAAGTGCGTCCGCGCCGTAGGCGGGGATGCCTTCGGGAAACTCCCGCCGCGTGCGCTCGGCGATCTTGGGGGCTTCTTCGGGTTTGCGCAGCCCGGTGGTGCGCTTCTCCAGCAGCGGCTCAAGCGCGATGCCGTCTATCAGGTCCACCGGATCAATGGTGTTGCCCTCGGACTTGGACATCTTCTTGCCGTCGGCGTCGCGGACGATGCCGTGGATGTAGACGTCGCGGAACGGGATCCGTCCGGTGAAGTGCGCAGTCATCATGACCATGCGCGCCACCCAGAAGAAAATGATCTCGTACCCCGTCACCAGCACCGAGGAGGGCAGGTAGCGCTCGAAGGCGTCCTTGTCCGCCCCGCCCGGGTCGGGCCAGCCCAGAGTCGAGTGGCAGACCAGGGCCGACGAGAACCATGTATCGAGCACGTCGGCCTCGCGGGTGATCGGCGAGCCACCGGCTTTCTCGCGCGCCTCTGCTTCGGTGCGTGCGACGATGGTCTTGCCGTCCGCCGTGTACCAGGCAGGGATCTGGTGGCCCCACCAGAGCTGGCGCGAGATGCACCAGTCCTGGATGTTGTCCAGCCACTGGCGATAGACCGTGGTCCAGTTGTCCGGAAAGAAGCGGACTTCGCCCCGGTCGACCACTTCCAGCGCCACCCGGGCGATGGACTTTCCGGGATTGAGCGTGCCTTCCGGCGCCGGCTGGCTCATCGCCACGAACCATTGGTCCGTGAGCATCGGCTCGACCACGGCGCCGGTGCGGCCGCATCGCGGCACCATCATCTTGTGTGGCTTGACCGATTCGAGCAGCCCGGCTGACTCCAGGTCCGCGAGCACGCGCTTGCGCGCTTCGTAGCGATCCAGGCCGCGGTAGCGTTCCGGGCCGTTGTCATTGATACGCGCTTCCGGGGTGAATATCGAGACCGCCTGGAGGCCGTGGCGTTGGCCGACCTGCCAGTCGTTGAAGTCATGCGCCGGCGTGATCTTTACGCAGCCGGTGCCGAACTCCCGATCCACGTAGTCGTCGGCGATGACCGGGATCGTACGGTCGCACAGCGGCAGGCTCACCGACTGGCCGATCAGGTGCCGGTAGCGTTCGTCATCCGGGTTCACCGCGACCGCCACGTCGCCGAGCATCGTTTCCGGGCGCGTGGTCGCGACGGTGAGGTGACCCGACCCGTCGGCCAACGGATACCTGAGCTGCCAGAGGCGGCCGTCCTCTTCCTCGCTCTCGACCTCCAGGTCTGACACCGCAGTCAGCAGCACCGGATCCCAGTTGACCAGACGCTTGCCGCGGTAGATGAGTCCCTGTTCGTACAGTCGTACGAAGGTCTCTGTCACCACGCCCGACAGCTTGGGGTCCATGGTGAAGTACTCTCGCGACCAGTCGCAGGACGCGCCGACGCGGCGCATCTGGCGGGTGATGGTGGAACCGGACTTGTCTTTCCACTGCCAGACACGCTCGGCGAACGCCTCGCGCCCGAGCTTCTCGCGGCTGGTGCCCTGTTGCTCAAGCTGGCGCTCCACCACGATCTGCGTGGCGATCCCCGCGTGGTCGGTCCCTGGCAGCCAGAGCGTGTTGAACCCGCGCATGCGGTGGTAGCGCGTGAGCGCGTCCATGATCGTCTGGTTGAAGGCGTGCCCCATGTGCAGGGTGCCCGTCACGTTCGGGGGCGGCAGCTGGATGCAGAACGCCGGTTTGCCGGCATCGGTGCCGGCGGCGAAGTAGCCGCGCGACTCCCAGGCGGCATACCAGCGGCCTTCTATGGACGTGGGGTCGTAGCTCTTTGCGAGTTCCATCGGGCGCGGATTCCGGACGTTGCTGGCGCGCAGCAAGTGGTCCGTTGGGGAAAACCGTAAATTATACGGGCAAGCAGGGCGCCGTCCCGATGCCGGCCTCCTTGAAGGGCGATTACCGCCCGGCGGGAGGAACCCGGGTGCTGTCCAAGGCCTGCCGTACGGCCCGGGTCACGGCATCCTGGACGAGCATGTCGATATCCGCCTTGACTTGGCTGGTGAGGGCGGATAGCGCGCGCCGGAGATGATCCTCCAGCCTGACGCGCAGCGGCTCGTCGAGAAAGCTGGCCAGATAAGGTTCTATCGACGCGAGGATGCGCTGCCTCAGTTGCTCCTCCAATTCCTTGCGGTCCTGCAGGCTCAGTTCACCCCCGGCCATGGCGGCGGCCGGACTGCCCAGTTCGACGACCTCGGTCAGAACCGGGACATCGGTCGTGCTCGTACGCCTGATGTCGCTCATGGAATCCTTTGGTCCGTCGATACGGCTGCCCGGTTCATTGCGCGGCCAACTGGTGATGCTGGATCTCGTAGCCCCGGTCGCGGTAGAAGCGGAACCTTTCGCGTGCAGCAGAACGATCGGTTTCTTCCGGACCCACGAGTTCGGCAACCCGCTGGAAGCGCGCGAAATGCTCGGGGGGCGCGGCCCCCAGGTTGATCAGGACTTCGTCATGCAGCGCATGCGTTTCGTCGCGCGCGAGGGTTACCGGCGTGGTGGCCGACAGCTTGTGCGGAAGCACGCAATGGGCGAGGAAACCGGTCGGCTGCCAGGTCCACATCAACTGGTCCAGGCGCCGCAACTGGCCATCCTCGGGCGCTAGCACCATGACCCGCATTCCCTGACGAGCCGCCTTGGCGCTGATCTGGCAGGCGACCAGCAGTTTGTTGCCGGACGTCGAGTAGAAGTCGATGCGCGTCACGTGGGTCCGGGCGTGCCTACTTGCCGCCCGAGAGCCGCAACAGGTAGCTGAGCAGCAAGGGCACGGGCCGGCCGGTGGACC
>CAIVVS010000333.1 GCA_903909415.1 uncultured Pseudomonadota bacterium
TCCACGCCTTGCGCAACAGCGTGTTCTGGATGTGGAAGCCCTCCGGCTCGATCGATCCGACCGCGGTGTAGATGGGCGCCTTGGTGGCCGGCGGCATCAGCGCCGGGCTGCAGGTGGCGGCCAGTTTTTTCGTGATCTTCACGTCGTCGTTCACCGTGGGCACGTGCGCGATCGGCGCGATGTCGTACAGGCCGCTCAGGGTCAGGTAGCCCTGGATCATGTCGCGCGGCAGGTCCTTGGCGTAGGCATCGAAGCGGCAGGCCGCCATCATCGCCGTCAGGTGGCCGCCGGCCGAGTGGCCCGACACCACCAGCTTGCCCGAGGGCGCGCCGAAGTTGCTGGCATTGCGCCACAGCCAGGCGCTCGCCTGCACCACCTGCATCACGATGCCGTCCAGCGTGATCTTCGGGCACAGCTCGTAGTTCGGCAGCGCCACGGTGATGCCGACCTTGGTCAGCTCGTTGGCGATGAAGGACTGGAAGCCCTTGTCCATGCTGCGCCAGTAGCCGCCATGGATGAACATGTAGGTGCCGCGGCTCCTGCCCCTGGCGCGGAAGATGTCCATCTTCTGCATCGGGTGGGGGCCGTAGGGCACGTCGATGTAGCCGCCCAGGGCGGCGCGCGTCTTCACCGACTCGCTGGACCAGCGGTCGAAGTGCTCCTGGAAGTCCGGCGCGGAAATGCGCGCGTTGTACTGTTTCTCGTACTTGTTCATCCCTGCCATGGTTGCTGTTCCCCTGGGGTTGTCGTTGTCTGGTGTCGCGCTTCGAGTGTCGGTCTTCGCCGGTTCAGTCCGGCACGACGGCCGTGACCTCGATCTCGACCTTGGCGCGGTCCTCGATCAGCGCGGTCACCTGCACCGCGGTCATCGCCGGGAAGTTCTTGCCCAGGATCTCGCGGTAGGCGGCGCCGAGCTCGCGGCCGGCGTCGAGGTAGGCGCGCTTGTCGGTCACGTACCAGGTCATGCGCGTGATGTGCTGCGGACCGGCGCCGGCCTCGGCCAGCACCGCGACGATGTTCTTCAGCGCCTGCACCGCCTGCGGCAGGAACTCGTCGGACACGAAATTGCACTGCGCGTCCCAGCCGATCTGGCCGGCGACGAACACCTGCGTGCCGCGCGCGGCGATGCCGTTGGCGTAGCCGCGCGGTTTGGCCCAGTCGGCGGGCTGGAGGATTTTCATGGTCGGGCACCGGTTGCGAAAAGTGGATTATGGCGCAGCCATTCGTAGCCGGGTGGCGCAGCCATTCGTGGCTGGGTGGCGCGGCCATTCGCAGCCGGGTGGCACAGCCACGAATGGCCGGGAGTCCCGGGAATCCGAACCCGTGCCGTGACGGCCCCTCCCGCCCGGCGGCAGTAGAATGCAGGCATTGCGCCGCACCGGACGACAGGGGCCGGCGCAGGAGGAGCCACCATGAACGCACCTGAGCACGGACCCGCGCATTCCCCCGAGGCAGCGGGCATCGCGCCGCTGGACTGGCACGAGCGCGGCATCTCCCGCGTGCCCTACCGCATCTACGCCGATCCGGCGCTGCACGAGGAGGAGCTCAAGCGCTTCTTCTACTCCGGCCACTGGTGCTACGCGGCCCTGTCCTGCGAGGTCCCGGAGCCGGGCGACTTCAAGCGCACCTGGATCGGCTCGCGGCAGGTGATCGTGGTGCGCGACACCGACGGCAGCGTCAACGTGGTGGAGAACCACTGCGCCCACCGCGGCGCGCAGTTCTGCCAGAAGGACCACGGCCGCGTCAGCGAATTCATCTGCCCCTACCACCAGTGGAGCTACGACCTGAAGGGCAACCTGCAGGGCGTGCCCTTCCTGCGCGGCGTGAAGAACGACGGCAAGGTCCAGGGCGGCATGCCCAAGGACTTCCGCCGCGAGGACCACGGCCTGACCAAGCTCAAGGTCGAGGAATGGAACGGCGTGGTCTGGGCGAGCTTCGACCACACGCTGGGCAGCGTGCGCGACTACCTCGGGCCGGAGGTGGCGCCCTGGTACGAGCGCGTGTTCAACGGCAGGAAGCTCACGCTGCTGGGCTACTCGCGCCAGCGCATCCCGGGCAACTGGAAGCTGATGCAGGAGAACATCAAGGACCCCTACCACCCGGGGCTGCTGCACACCTGGTTCGTGGTGTTCGGCCTGTGGCGCGCCGACCAGAAGTCGCAGCTGGTCACCGACGCGCTGCGCCGGCACGCGGTGATGGTGTCGCAGAAGAACGACGGCGGCAAGGGCGCGGTCACGCAGGGCGTGTCCTCGTTCAAGGAGAGCATGTCCCTGGAGGACCCGCGCGTGCTGGACGTGGTGCCCGAGCCCTGGTGGGGCGGGCCGACGGTGACCATGCTCACGCTGTTCCCCTCCGTGATCATCCAGCAGCAGGTCAACTCGGTGTCCACGCGCCACATCATCCCGCGCGGCAACGGCGAGTTCGATTTCTGGTGGACCCACTTCGGCTACGAGGATGACACCCCGGAGATGACGCGCCGGCGCCTGCGCCAGGCCAACCTGTTCGGCCCGGCGGGCTATGTGTCGGCCGACGACGGCGAGGTGATCGAGATGCAGCAGGCGGGCTTCCGCCAGCACCCCGACCACCACACGGTGAGCGAGCTCGGCGGCCTGGAGACCGGCGGCACCGACCACAACGTGTCCGAGACCCTGATACGCGGCATGTACGACTACTGGCGAAAGGTGATGGCGCTATGAACGCCCCCCTGAACCCGACCGCAGGCAAGGACGCCGTGGCGCCCGACTACACCCGCGCCGCAACGCTGGCCTCCGACGCAGTGCTGCGCGCCCAGCTGGAAGACCTGTACGCGCGCTACGCCGCCTGCCTGGACGCCGGCCTGTACGACCAGTGGCCCGCGTTCTTCACCGAGGATTGCACCTACAAGCTGCAGCCGCGCGAGAACTTCGAGCGCGGCCTGCCCTTGTGCACGCTGTCCTTCGAGAGCCGCGGCATGCTGCGCGACCGCGTCTACGGCATCACCCAGACCCTGTTCCACCAGCCCTACTACCAGCGCCATGCCGTATCCGGCCTGATGGTCACCGGGCAGGACGGCCCGGTGATTCTCGCCGAGGCGAACTACACCGTGGTGCGCACCCGCATGCACGAGCCCTCGGAGCTGCTGTCGGTCGGGCGCAGCTACGACCGGGTGGTGGGCGAAGCCGGCGATACCGCCGGGGAACTGCGTTTCGCCGCGCGCGTGTTCGTGTTCGACAACGACCTGATCCCCAACTCAGTCATCTACCCGATCTGAGTTGCCCGCACCCGCCGGCGCGGGCGCGCCGCGTCACGAAGTTTTGCAGCGCCGCAATAGTGTTTGACCGGTGCGGCCTGCCCCGGCACGACCCGGGGCGTTAGCATCGCTGCATGATGAAAGCGTCCCTGCAGCAACGCATTTCCCCGGAGCCCGGCGGGCGCTGGCGCATGGTCCTGTCCGGTGCTGCCCTGGCCGGTGCGGCCTGGCAGCTGGCGCAGCACGGTTCGGGGGAACTCGCGTTGCCCTTCGCCATGGCCTGCTCGGTGACCTGCATGCTGCCCTGGCTGGCGATGCTGGCGCTGGTGCGCACCCTGCCGCTGCCCTTGTCGGGGGTCGCGCTGGCGGCGCTGGTGTCGCTGGAGCTGTCGGCGTTGTGCTTTTCCAGCGTGGGGCACGTGGACTACAGCCTGGCGCACTACGCGGCCAAGCCCGCTGCCCAGGCGGTGTTCCTGGCCCTGATGCTGACCGCCTCCGGCCTGCTGGCGCGGGCCCGTGGCGCGGCGTTCGCCGGTCCGGACAACGAGGCGGCGCCGAACGAGCGATAATCCCGTCCTTCGCATGCAAGCCGAACGGAGGATGGGAATGAACCTGCGCAGCATCGAACTGGATGTCACCGACCTCGCCAAGGCGAGCGAATTCCTGACCGGAACCTGGGGACTGGCCGAGGCCGGCCGCAGCGGCAAGACCGCGTTCTTCCGCGGCACCGGCGACGCCCCTTACGTGATGGCGCTGACCGAGTCCTCCGGCCCGGCCGTGTCCACCGTGAGCTTCGCCATCGCCGAGTCCGAAGCCGATGCCCTGCGCAAGCGCGCCAGTGCCGCCGGCGCGAAGGTGTCGGCCACCGCCAAGGTGGACGAACCCGGCGGCGGCAGCGCCTTCACCATCGCCGGCCGCGAGGGCCAGGCCTACCGCTTCGTGTCCGGCGCCACGCCCGCCGGCGCCTTCAAGGCCACGGCGCTGCCCGCGGACATGTGCCCCAGCGGCCTTGCCCACGTGGTGTTCAACACGCCCGACCGCGATGCCTGCACGAAATTCATGCTGGATACCTTCGGCTTCCGCCTGTCGGACCGCACCGCGGTGATGGACTTCGTGCGCTGCGACAGCGTGCACCACGCCATCGCCTTCGCGCGCGGCGACCAGCCGGGGCTGAACCACATCGCCTTCGAGATGCCCTCCACCGACGCGCTGATGCGCGGCATCGGTCGCCTCGGCGACGCGGGCTTCAGCTCCCCCTGGGGCCCCGGACGCCACGGCCCGGGCAACAACGTGTTCGCCTATTTCATCGCGCCCTTCGGGGCCACGATCGAGTACACCGCCGAGGTCGAGCGCGTCGGCGAGGACTACCGCACCGGCCAGCCCGAGGACTGGACCTGGCCGCCGGGGCGCGTCGACCACTGGGGCATCTCCAAGCGCGACAACGCGCGCCTGCACGAGGCGGAGGCGGCCTTCCGCTTCAAGCAGGCCGCATGACCCCGCGCAGGGCAGTGCCGGGCGCGGCGCTGGCCGCATGCCTCCTGCTCGGTGCGGCGGGCGCCCACGCGCAGGCCCCCGCCGGCGCCGGCGAATGGCCCGCCCGCCCGGTGCGGGTGGTGATGCCCAACGCACCCGGCAGCTCCATCGACACCGTGGGCCGCATCGTGTCCGCGCGCCTGCAGGAACTGCTCGGCCAGCCGCTGGTGATCGAGAACAAGGCCGGCGCCAGCGGCGCGATCGGCATGGAGGCGGTCAAGGTCGCCCCGCCCGACGGCTACACGCTCGCGGTCGGCTCGGCCAGTTCCATGTCGGTGGCACCGCTGGTGCAGAAGAAGGTGCCCTACGACCCGTTGTACGACTTCGCCTTCGTGTCCCTGGTCGCGGTGATGCCCAACGTGCTGGTGGTCACGCCCTCGCTGCCGGTGAAGAACGTGGGCGAACTGATCGAGTACGCGCGCGCCAACCCGGGCAAGGTGAACATGGCCTCGGCCGGCGTGGGCGCGGCCAGCCACCTCGCGGGCGTGCTGTTCCAGACCATGGCGCGCTTCGAGGCGCTGCATGTGCCCTACAAGGGCGGCAGCCCGTCGGCCGCCGCGGTGGTGGCGGGCGAGTCGCAGTTCAGCATCACGCCGGCCCCCGCGGTGATGGGCCTGGTCAAGGGCGGGCGCCTGCGCGCGCTGGGCCACAGCCTGCCGCGCCGCACGCCGCTGCTGGACATGCCGTCGATCGCGGAGGCCGTGCCGGGCTATGACTACAACGGCTGGGCCGGCTTCGTCGCCCCGCGCGGCACGCAGCGCGCCGTGGTGGACAAGCTGCGCTTCGCGCTGGCCAAGGTGGTGGAGCTGCCGGCGGTGAAGGAAGCGCTGGGCGCGCAGGGCGCCGAGGCGACCATCACCACGCCCGAGGACTTCCGCACCTTCCTGGAGCGCGACCTCGCCAACAATGCGCGCGTGGTGAAGTCCGCGAACATCCAGCCGGAATGAGTCCAGCCGGAATGAACGCGTGAGCACCCACGCGCAGACCGGGCTGCACGCCGACTACGTGCAGCGCTTCCTGTTCGAGAACTTGGACATACGCGGGCGGGTGGTGTCGCTCACCGGCGAGTGGGTGAAGATGGTGGCCGGGCGCAATTACCCGCCGCGCATCGTCTCGCTGCTGGGCCGCACCGCCGCGCTGGTGGTGCTGATGGGCGCGAACCAGAAGGCCGCGCGCCGCATCACCCTGCAGCTGCAGGGCGAGGGCCCGGTGACGCTGCTGGTGGCCGATTGCACGTCGGCCATGCGGCTGCGCGGCATGGCGCGCGCCATCGGCGAACTCGACCCCGCCGCCACGGACCGGGCCCTGCTGGGCAAGGGGCGCATGGCGCTCACGCTGGAGGACGACGCCACCGGCCAGACCTACCAGAGCCTGGTGCCGCTGGAGGGCGACAGCCTGGACGAGGTCTTCGGCCATTACCTCGCGCAGTCCGAGCAGGGCGAGGCCTTCATCCTGCTGCACGCCGACGAGCACTCGGCCAGCGCCATCCTGCTGGAGAAGCTGCCGGGCGCGGATGCGAAGGACGCCGACGGCTGGAACCGCGTCACGCGGCTCGCGGCCACGCTCGCGCCGGGCGAGGCGGCCACGGTGTCGGCGGCGGACCTGCTGGTGCGCCTGTTCCACGAGGAACTGCTGCGCGTCTACCCGCTGCACGCGGTGGTCTACCACTGCCCGCGCGACGAGGAGAAGGTCGCCGACATGCTGCGCAGCCTAGGGCGCGCCGAGGTGGATTCGATCCTCGCCGAGCAGGGCGAGGTGAAGATCGTCAACGAGATGTGCAACCACGAGTACCGCTTCGACGCGGCGGCGGTTGCGAGGATGTTCGAAAAGATTAATTAAAACAGCGGGTTATGCTGTTTTCAGCTGTTTTTCGGCCTTGCAGAGGTACGTTGCCGCCCGGGAACGGCTGAGTCAGGCCGGGCGTTTCCAGATCGGCGGCACGATCCTTCCGCGCCTTGTCGCCATGACCAGCATCACGACGCCGGTCGTGGTGCACGTGACCAGCGCCAGCACGGACGATTCGACGCCGAAGCTGCCCCCGGTCAGCCAGTCGGGGCCATTCACGGTGGACCGGATCAGGCCCTGCTGCGGATCGTTGCCGGAGACGATGCCCGAGAAGATGGCCGACTGCGTGTAGTTCCACGCCATGTGGAAGCCGATGCTCAACCACAGCCGGCGCGTCAGCATGAAGGCGGCAGCCAGCAGGATGCCGGCCTCGACGGCGATGAACAAGGCGCCCTCAACCGTGCCCTGCGGGTTCAGCAAGTGGGTCAAGCCGAACACCAGCGACGACACCACCAGTGCCGCCCAGCTTCCGAACCATGTCTCGACCGAGCGGAACAGCGCGCCACGGAACAACAGCTCCTCGAAGACACTCGAACTGATCGCCATGGCGACCGCGGGGATCATGAAGCCCACCGGGTTCAAGCCATTGATGCGGTAGATGCCGAGGGCCATCAGGACCAGCTCGCAGGCGGTGTACAGGCCCGCGCCGATGAGCAGGCCGGTGCCGAGTTCGCGGCCCATGCCGGGCAGGGCCAGTTCGGAGACGGCACGCTGCTCGATGAACTGCGCGTAAGCGATGTACACGGCGAAGCCGGCGATGGCCAACGCAACGATATGCTGGACAGACTTGACCGGCACGCCGGCGTAGCTGGCCATCACATCGGCGTTCAGGCCCATCATCAGCAGCAGGATGAATCCGAGCACCAGGACACGGGCCGGCGGTGAAGCAAGCAGGCGGCGTGCGAGGCCGGGACGTGCGTGGTGAAGTGTGGTCATCGGTGCGTCTTGTCGTCTAGTCGTCTTGTGTTGCGGATGGGTGGCTGAATTTACCCGTTCCCGCATTCCTGGTTTCCATGCTCGGGATGCAACTGGCCAAAAAAAAGCCGCCCGGAGGCGGCTTTTCTTTATCCGGAAATTCCGGCTCAGAACGCTTCCCGCCAGAGATCCAGCGCCTGCTGCACCGGACGGTCAGAGAAGCTGAAGATCACCGCCTCGTCGTCGGCTTCCAGCGTGTAGGGCATCCACGACGGGCAGACGAACACGTCCTTGGGGCCGAAGGCCATGGTGGTGTCGCCGACCTTGCAGCGGCCCTTGCCCTCGACCACCGCGTACACGGTGGAGTCGGTGGAGCGGTAGGGCTTGCCCTTGAAGCCCTTCGGGAGCATCTGCATGAAGGTGCCGATGGTGGGCATCGCCGACAGGCCGGTGAGCGGGTTGGTGTACTGCAGCTTGTGGCCGTGGCAGGGGTGCGGGTCCTGGCCCTTGCGGATCACGTCCAGCGCCTCGCGCGTGCGGCCGTAGGGGTACCAGAACAGCGGCGAGGTCTGCGAGTGGTGCTTGTACTCCAGCGGCTTCATGGTGTTGCCGAACATCGCCAGGTTCACGCCGGCCGTCTTGGTGGTGTGCTGGCTTTCCTCGGCGCCGCGCTCGAGGAACTGCGCGTCCAGCAGCTCGACGATGGGCACGTCCAGGCCGTCCAGCCAGACCATGGGCTTGTCCGAGTCGTTGCCGTGGTCGTGGAAGCACCAGGACGGCGTGATCACGAAGTCGCCGACGTTCATGATCACCTTCTCGCCGTCCACCGCGGTGTAGGCGCCGGCGCCGTCGAGGATGAAGCGCAGCGCCGACTGCGAGTGGCGGTGCGCCGGGGCGACCTCGCCGGGCAGGATCAGCTGCAGGCCGGCGTACAGGCTGTGGGTGACGCGCGACTGGCCGCGCAGGCCCGGGTTCTCCAGGATCAGCACGCGGCGCTCGGCTTCCTTCGCGGTGATCAGCTTGCCGGACTCCTGGATCCACGGCCAGACCGTGTCCCACTTCCACAGGTAGGGCTTGCAGGGCGTGTTGGGCGTGGCGGTGATCAGGCCGTGCAGCACTTCCCAGAGCGGGGTGACGTTGGCCTTGTCGATCTTGTCGTAGAAGGCACGGCGCTCGGGGGCGACATCGGGTTTCAGCACGGCAGACATGGTTCCTCCGGGAAGCGTTTGCACTAGGGATGCCGGCGATTTTGCGCCTTTTCCGCGCGGTGCATCAATGTCGACTTGCAATCGACACGGCCGCTTGTTTGATCCATGTCAAAGGGGGCGGGGACCCGCGCGCGGCCTCACTCCGGCGGCCACGGTGCTGCGCCGCGCCAACCACGGCTCCCGGCTTTGCGGCAGGATGGCGCCCGAGGAGGAGTTCCCCATGCCATCCGGCCCCGCAATCCCCCGCAGTACCCGCAGCACCCGCAGCACCCGAGGCGCGCGTCGGCGCGCCGGCCTTGCCGCCGTCCTTGGCAGCGCGTTCGCCCTCGCCGCCGCGCCGGCCTGGTCCCAGGGCCAGTCGGCAGCGACCGGTACCTGGCCGAACAAGTCGCTGCGCATCGTGGTGCCGCTCACGCCCGGCGGCGCCAACGACCTGCTCGGCCGGCTGTTCGCCGAGCGCATGCAGGCGGCGCTGGGCCAGCCGGTGGTGGTGGAGAACCGTCCCGGCGCCGGCGGCAACGTCGGCACCGAGTACGTCGCGCGCCAGCCGGCCGACGGGTACACGCTGGTGGTCTCGTCCATCACCCACGTGGTGAACCTGAGCTTCTTCGCCAAGCTGCCCTACGACCCGATCAAGGACTTCGAGCCGGTGTCGCTGGTCGCGACCGTGCCCTTCCTGATGACCGTCAACGCCGCGCTGCCGGTCACGTCGGCCCGGGAGCTGATCGCCCTGCTCAAGGCCAAGCCCGGTTCCACCTACGGCACCGCCGGCATCGGCACCCCGCACCACCTGGGCGCGGAGCTGCTGCGCACCATGGCGGGCGTGGAGATCACGCACGTGCCGTACAAGGGCGCGGCGGGCATCGTGCCGGCGCTGCTGGCCAACGAGGTGACCTTCTCGATCGCCTCCAGCAGCTCGCTGGTGCAGCACTTCCGCTCCGGCAAGCTGCGCGCGCTGGCGATCGCCGACGGCACGCGCTCGCCGCTGTTTCCGGACGTGCCGACCATCGCCGAGGCCGCCGGCCTGTCGGGCTATTCCATCGACGTCTGGCTGGGCCTGCTCGCGCCCGCCGGCACACCGCGCCCCATCATCGACCGGCTGAACGACCTGGCCAACCGCACGGTGCGCGACCCGCAGGTGGCGAAGGACCGGCTGAACTCGGTCGGCCTGCAGGGCGTGGGCACCACGCCCGAGCGCTACATGGAAGTGATGAAGGCCGACATCATCAAGTACGCGAAGATCGCGAAGGACGCGGGGATCAAGCCGGAGTAGGGCCGGAGACATGGGCGGCTGCCGCGGCCGCCCGGTCCAGCGCGACATCCACGCCTGCGCGGTCCAGCGGGCTGCGCACGCCACGCGCGCCCTTGTTCATCACGTGTGTGTAGATCATGGTGGTCTCGACGCTGGCGTGGCCGAGCAGCTCCTGGATGGTGCGGATGTCGGTGCCTGACTGCAGCAGGTGTGTCGCGAACGAATGGCGCAGCGTGTGGCAGGACACCGGTTTCATGATGGCGGCCGCTTGCGCCGCGCGCTTGACCGCGCGCCCGAGGGTGTCGGGGTGGATGTGGTGGCGGCGAATCACGCCGGACTCGGGGTCCGCCGAGCGACTCCCCGAGGGGAACACGAACTGCCAGCCCCATTGCCGCCCCGCCCTGGGGTACTTGCGCGAGAGCGCGTGCGGCAGCCACACCTCGCCGCAGCCCTCGGCCAGGTCCCGGTTGTGCAGCACGCGCACGCGCCCGAGGTGCGCCTGCAGCGGCTGCACCACGGCCTCGGGCAGCATGGTCACGCGGTCCTTGCCGCCCTTGGCGTCGCGGATGAACAACTGCCGGTAAGCGAAATCGACGTCCTTCACTCGCAGCTTCAGGCATTCGGCCTGCCGCAGCCCGGCTCCGTAGAGCAGGCTCGCCATCATCCAGGCACCGCCCTGCAGGTGCGAGAGTAGGCGCGTGGCCTCATCCTCCGTGAGCACCGTGGGCAGGCGCACAGGGCGCTTGGCGCGCACCATGTCGTCAAGCCAAGGCAGGTTGACGTGGAGCACATGCTTGTAGAGGAACAAAAGCGAAGAAAGTGCCTGGTTCTGCGTCGACGCCGCCACATTGCGATCCGTCGCCAGCCACGACAGGAATTCGGCGACCTCCGGTGCCCCCATGTCGGCGGGGTGCCGCTTGTCGTTGCGGACGATGAAGTACCGAATCCAATAGACATAGGCCTTTTCGGTCCGGAGGCTGTAGTGGTTCATGCGCATGCAGCGGCGCACCTGATCCAGCAGCCGCGGTTTTCCTGGAGCCGATGGAGGATTCCTTGGTGGTTCAATGGGTTGTGCCATGTTGCGCCGGCTTTCAAGGAGGCTGTATATTTATACAGTACCGTAACGCCTTGAAATCAGGGAAGGTTGACAACAACGCGCCGGATTTCAACCTTGATATCCGGCATCTTTGCTGACTATTGAACGTTAGGCCTTATTCCATGGCTGGAAACATTGAATCGTTCGCCCGCCTCTCGGACAAA
>CAIVVS010000334.1 GCA_903909415.1 uncultured Pseudomonadota bacterium
ACAGGTTGAGCAGCGATTCGCGCTCCGCCGGCAGCGGTGCGAAGCTGCGGTGCTCGTAGTGCTTGAAGATCGCATCGACCATGGCCTGCGGGTCGTCCAGCACCTGCATCAGGTTCATGTCCTCGGGCGCGATCATGCCCTCGCCGACCAGGCGGTCCCGCATCCAGTCGAGCAGCCCGCCCCAGAACGCGCCGCCGGCGAGGATCACCGGGATGCGCGCGGTCTTGCCGGTCTGCACCAGCGTGAGCACTTCCGACAGTTCGTCCAGCGTGCCGAAGCCGCCCGGCATCACGATGTAGGCGCAGGAGAACTTCACGAACATGGCCTTGCGCGCGAAAAAGTGGCGGAATGCCAGCGCGATGTCCTGGTAGGTATTGCCGAACTGCTCGCGCGGCAGCTCGATGTTCAGGCCGATGGACGGCGAGCGCCCGAAGTGCGCGCCGCGGTTGGACGCTTCCATGATGCCCGGGCCGCCGCCGGCGATCACCGAGAAGCCCGCGTCGGACAGGCGCCTGGCGACGTCCTCGGCCAGCTTGTAGTAGGGATGCGTGGCCGGCGTGCGCGCGCTGCCGAAGATGCTGACCGCGGGCTGCACGTTGCCCAGGCGTTCGGTCGCATCGACGAACTCGGACATAATGCCGAACAGCGACCATGCCTCGCGGGCGCTGCTGTTGCGCTGGTCGAGGCCGCCATCGGCGGGCTTGGGAATCTTGTCGGACATGGCTGTCGTTTCCTGTCTGGTTTCCGGTGGACGCCGGGGGGGCCGCGCCACCGATGTGTCCAGGACCCCGGGACGCCGCCCTTGGCCCATGAATTGGAGTGCCGTACCTTGAGCAACGATACCCTGCTGCTGGTCGACGGATCGTCCTACCTGTACCGCGCCTTCCACGCGATGCCGGACCTGCGCAGTCCCGGCGGCGAGCCGACCGGGGCGATCTACGGCGTGCTCAACATGCTACGACGGCTGCTGGCCGACCACAAGGCGGACCATGCGGCCTGCGTGTTCGATGCGCGCGGCCCGACGTTCAGGGATGGATGGTACGCCGAGTACAAGGCCAACCGCCCTTCCATGCCCGAGGATCTGGCCGCGCAGATCGAGCCGCTGAAGCAGGCGATACGCGCCACCGGCTGGCCACTGCTCGAGGTGTCCGGCGTGGAGGCCGATGACGTGATCGGCACGCTGGCGCGCATGGCCGAGGCCGGCGGCATGAAGTGCATCGTGTCCACCGGCGACAAGGACCTGGCGCAGTTGGTGACGCCCTCGGTGACCCTGGTCAACACCATGACCAACGAGGTGCTGGACCCGCCCGGGGTCACCGCCAAGTTCGGCGTGCCGCCGGAGCGGCTGGTGGACTACTTCTCGCTGGTCGGTGATGCGGTGGACAACGTGCCCGGCGTGCACAAGGTAGGACCCAAGACCGCGGTGAAGTGGCTGACCCAGTACGGGACGCTCGACCAGGTGGTGGCGCATGCCGCCGACATCGGCGGCGCGGTGGGGGAGAACCTGAGGAAGGCGCTGGATTGGCTGCCCATGGCCACGCGCCTGGTGACGGTCAAGTGCGACGTCGAGTTGCCGCTCGGCCTCGCGGACCTCGTGTTCAAGCCGCGCGATGCCGCCGAACTGGCGGTACTGTTCGAGCGTTTCGGCTTCCGTGGCTGGTTGCGCGAGATCACCGGTGGCGAGGCGGGCGCTGGTGAGGCGGGCGACGCGGCACCGGCACGCGCCGCGCGGGGATCGCGCCCCGCGCCCGCGGCATCGCCGATGGCGCCCGCGGTCGTGCTGCCCGAGCCGCCGGCCGAGGTCGTGTACGAAACCATCAGCACCGAAGCCGAGCTCCAGGCCTGGATCACGCGGCTGGCCGCGGCGCCGGTCGCGTCCTTCGACACCGAGACCACCAGCCTCGATCCCTTTGCGGCACGGCTGGTGGGCTGCTCGTTCTGCGTGGAACCCGGCCGTGCCGCCTACCTGCCGCTGGGCCATGACTATGGCGGCGCGCCGGAGCAGCTGGATCTGGCGCGCGCGCTGGAACTGCTGCGCCCCTGGCTCGAGGACGCGGCGCGGCCCAAGCTCGGGCAGAACCTCAAGTACGACCAGCACGTGCTGGCCAACCACGGCGTGCGCCTCGCCGGCGTGGTGGACGACACCCTGCTTCAGTCCTACGTGCTGGAGAGCCACCAGCGCCACGACATGGACAGCCTGGCCACGCGACTGCTCGGCGTGAAGACCATCAGCTACGACGAGGTGACCGGCACCGGCGCCAAGCGCATCGGCTTCGAGCAGGTCGAGGTCGCGCGTGCGACGCAGTACGCCGCCGAGGACGCCGACATCACCCTGCGCCTGAACCAGGCGATGCTGCCGCGCATCGAAGCCGACGACAGGCTGGCCTTCATCTACCGCAAGGTCGAGATGCCGGTGCGCGAGGTGCTGTTCCGCGTCGAGCGCAACGGCGTGCTGGTGGACGCCGCGTTGCTGGCGACGCAATCGCACGAGCTCGGGCAGAAGATGCTGGAGCTGGAGGAACGGGCCTACCGGGAGGCCGGCCAGCCCTTCAACCTGAACTCACCCAAGCAGATCGGCGAGATCTTCTTCGAGCGCCTCGGGCTGCCGGTGGTCAAGAAGACGCCGTCGGGCGCGCCCTCCACGGACGAGGAAGTGCTGGAGAAGCTCGCGCTGGACTACCCCTTGCCGCGCACGCTGCTGGACTACCGCGGGCTGACCAAGCTCAAGTCCACCTACACCGACAAGCTGCCGCGTATGGTGAATCCGCGCACCGGCCGCGTCCACACCAACTACGGCCAGTCCACCGCGGTCACCGGCCGGCTCGCGTCCACCGACCCGAACCTGCAGAACATCCCGGTGCGCAACGCCGAGGGCCGGCGCATCCGCGAGGCCTTCATCGCGCCGCCGGGCAGCGTGATCGTGTCGGCCGACTACTCGCAGGTGGAGCTGCGCATCATGGCGCACATCTCCGGGGACGAGAACCTGCTGGGCGCGTTCGCGCGCGGCGAGGACGTGCACCGCGCCACCGCGGCGGAGATCTTCGGGCGCACGCTTCGTGAAGTCACCCCCGATGAGCGCCGCTACGCGAAGACCATCAACTTCGGCCTGATCTACGGCATGAGCGCCTTCGGCCTGGCGCAGCAGCTGGGCATCGAGCGCGCCACCGCGCAGGCCTACATGGAGAGCTATTTCCACCGCTACCCGGGCGTGAAGCGCTACATGGACGAGGTGAAGATGGAGGCCAAGGAGCGCGGCTGGGTCGAGACCATCTTCGGGCGCAGGCTGTGGCTGCCGGAGATCCATTCCTCCAACCAGGGCCGGCGCGGCAATGCCGAGCGCGCCGCGATCAATGCGCCGATGCAGGGCACCGCCGCCGACCTGATCAAGCTGGCGATGACCGCGGTGCAGGACTGGCTGGACCGCGACCGCCTGGCAACCTTGCTCATCATGCAGGTGCATGACGAGCTGGTGCTGGAAGTGCCCGAGGGCGAGCTGGAGCGCGTGCGCGCCGCGCTGCCGGGGCTGATGACCGGGGTGGCTGCGCTCAAGGCGCCGCTGGTGGTGGACGTCGG
>CAIVVS010000335.1 GCA_903909415.1 uncultured Pseudomonadota bacterium
CCCATGAAGGGGGCCGTGCCGAAGTGCGCGGCAGTGCGTGCGCTGCCGAGGTGCCGCAGCGCCAGGATGTAGCAGAACAGGCTCGCGCCATAGGCGAGGCTCCCCACCGCCAACGCGCCGGCCACCGGAAGGCCCGCTGGCCAGGCTTCTCCCGCCACACCCGCAAGCATCAAGTTGGCGCTGCCGGCCGCCAGGCCCTTGAGCATGGCGATCACAACCGGATCGCCGCCGGAGATCGGCCGGGTCAGGTTGTTGTCCAGCCCCCACATGGCGCAAGCGCCGACGATGGCCAGCGCGTGCAGCAACAGGTCCGGCGCCGACGTGCCACCGGCGTCCTGCGCGGTGGGGTTCCAGGCCAGCATCGCGCCCGCAAACAGCATCAGCACGCCAGCCATCCAGACGCGCCTGCCGATGGCTTCGCGGAACGCCAATGCGGCGATCAAGGTGGTCAGCACGCCCTCCGTGCACAACAGCAACGATGCGCCGGCCGCAGGCATCCCGGACAGTCCCCAAAGGAGCAGTACCGGCGCGACCACGCCGCCACTCAGGATGGCACCGCACAGCCAAAGCCAATCGCGGCCCGCCAGCGGGGCCTCCGCGGGCGCCCAGCCCGCCACGCGCCTGCGCAGGATCCACACGGCCAGCAGGCCGGTCCCGCTGCCCAGGTAGAGCAGTCCCGCAAGCGACAACGGACCCATGCCATCGAGCAACAGCTTGGACAGCGGCGCGCTCGCACCGAACAGCGCCGCGGCCAGCAAGGCGAGCAGCGCGTGGCGCTGCAGGGACAGGTCGATCATCGGGGGACGGCTTGGACGGATCTGATGGCAGCGATCTTAGCCCTGCCCCGCGCCCTGCCGTCCTGTCGGATTGGCGACTCGCGGACCGCCGGAACGCAGGCGAAAAAAAGCCCGGCCATTCGGCCGGGCTTTCCGGTGCGGCTGCCTTAGCGGCAGGTTGCCGGCATGTAGCGGCTGGGCACACCCACGCAGGACCAGGTGATGGTGCCGGTCGCGGTGCTGTAGGTCGGGGTCACGGTGATGGTGACGCCCTGGCCGATCGAGGTGCTGACCGTGCTGCCACGGACTTCGATCGTGCCGCCGTCGCCGACGGTCGCCGACGAGATCTTGCCGGTGAAGGCGATGGTCACGCCGCCGCCAGCGCAGGCGGTGTTGCCCGGATCCGTCTGGAATTTCTCGGAGATCGCCGTGCGGCCCGAGCTGGCAGCCAGGATCAGTTCGGACACCTTCGCGCGGACCGTGTAGTCCTGGTAGGCCGGCAGTGCGACGGCGGCCAGGATGCCGATGATCGCAACGACGATCATCAGTTCGATCAGGGTAAAGCCCTTCTGCATCATTCTCATGTGGTGCCTTTTTGGTGGACGGGCCGGGTTAGCTCGCCCTCCAGTGATGCACATTCAGTGCCAGAATCATCGGCCTGATCCACGTCAGCAGGATTCTAGAAAACTGATTAAAAACAGACGCTTGGACGTACTTGCGCTGGGCGCCGGGCCCGGCGCAGTCGCCCTGCCTGACGCTGGCAGGCGCTAAGTGCCTGGAATGTGCCCAAATTTGCCGTCGGGCAGGACGCCGGCACCAAAGAAAACGGCCGCACTGGGCGGCCGTTTTGCACTTGCCAGCCCCGCCGTGGCGGGTTTGTCTGGCGTCCCCACGGGGATTCGAACCCCGGTACTCACCGTGAAAGGGTGATGTCCTAGGCCTCTAGACGATGGGGACCTTGGACGGACTCAACAACACTTGCTACTGAAATCCGGTGGTGGAGGTAAGCGGGATCGAACCGCTGACCTCTTGCATGCCATGCAAGCGCTCTCCCAGCTGAGCTATACCCCCACTAGAGCCCGAAAGTATAGCGCCAAGCGCAGGATTTTGCAAAGCAAAACCCAATTTTGTTGGCAAGGGTGAATGCCTCATCCGGCGCTCAGCCCGCGTACTGGCGCAGGCGCCCCACCACGCGCTCGCGGCCGGCAAGTTCCAGGCTGGTGGCAAGGTCCGGCGTCTGGGTTCGCCCGAACACGGCGACCCGCAGCGGGATCGCCAGCTTGGGCATCTTCAGGCCGTGCGTGGCGAGCGCCGCCTTGATCGTCGCCCCCAGCGCATCGGCGCGCCATTGGTCCAGTGATGCCAGTGCATCCGCCAGGCCGGACAGCACGGGCAGGATGGCGGCATCCAGGTGCGCGGCGCGCAGTTCGTCCGTCGGGTGCACGTCCCCGAGGAACATCATGGATTCGTCCGCGAGGACGTTCAGGGTTTCCGAGCGGTCCTTGAGCACGGCGATGACGCGCGCCATCTCGTCGTCAGGCGCGGCCCGGCCGCCGTCGCGGATGACGCGCTCGCGCACCGAGGCGACCAAAGACCCCGTGTCGGCCGCCTTCACGTACTGGTGGTTCAGCCAGCGCAGCTTGTCCGGGTCGAACTGCGCGGGTGACTTGCTCACGTGGCGCAGGTCGAACCACTCCACCAGCTGGTCCTTGCCGAAGATCTCCGCGTCGCCGTGCGACCAGCCCAGGCGCGACAGGTAGTTCACCATCGCCTCGGGGAGGAAGCCGTCGTCGCGGTACTGCGTGACGCTCACCGCGCCGTGGCGCTTGGACAGGCGTTCGCCATCGGAGCCGAGGATCATGGGCACGTGCGCGAAATGCGGCAGGTCCGCGCCCAGCGCGCGGAAGATGTTCACCTGCCGCGGCGTGTTGTTCACGTGGTCGTCGCCGCGGATGACGTGGGTGATGGCCATGTCCAGGTCGTCCACCACCACGCCGAAGTTGTAGGTCGGCACGCCATCGGCGCGCTGGATCACCAGGTCGTCAAGCTCGGCGTTGGCGATGGTGATCGGGCCCTTGACCAGGTCGTTGAACGTGACCTCGCCGTCATCCGGGTTGCGGAACCGGATCACCGGCTTCGCGCCCGGCGGCGGCGTCAGTCCTAGCCGCCTCGCGTTCTCCGGCCGCCAGCGGCCGTCGTAGCGCGGCTTCTCGTTGCGCGCGCGCTGTGCTTCGCGCATCTGCTCCAGTTCCTCGCGCGTCGCATAGCAGGGGTAGGCGTGGCCGGAACGGATCAGCTGGTCGACCACCTCCGCATAACGGGGCAGGCGCTGCATCTGGTAGAACGGGCCCTCGTCCCAGTCCAGCGCCAGCCAGGACATGCCCTCGAGGATGGCCTGCCTGGATGCCTCGGTGGAGCGTTCCAGGTCGGTGTCCTCGATGCGCAGGATGAACTTGCCCCCGTGCCTGCGGGCATAGGCCCAGGAAAACAGCGCCGTGCGCGCCCCGCCTATGTGCAGGTAGCCGGTGGGGCTGGGTGCGAATCGGGTGCGTACGGTCATGGGAGCCCTGCGAAAACCCCGATTTTACCGGACACGGGCGGTGATTCCTCTCCGCGTTGCCCGCCGCGTCCAAGGCACGCTATAATCATCGACGGTTTGGGTGGTTAGCTCAGCGGTAGAGCACTGCCTTCACACGGCAGGGGTCACAGGTTCAATCCCTGTACCACCCACCAAACCTCCGCGCCAAGGTACCGGCGCCATTCGTTGTCCCCTCCCCGGTTTTGCTTGTCCTGCTGCTGGATTCCCGTACGATCAGGAAGACTTGGTCGAACATGGTCGAGCCTGTCCGGGCCCGACAAGCGCAACGGAGGATTTCAATCCATGGTTTTGCCTCAATCCTGGCGTGCACGCGCGGCACTGGTTGCGGTGCTGCTTTCGCATGCGGTTGGTGCCAGCGCAGCGGAACCCGCCTTCCCGTCCCGGCCCGTGCGCATGGTCATCCCGTATGCGACCGGCGGCGGCGTCGATGCAGCCGGAAGGTTCCTCGCACAGCAGATGGCGGCCGATCTGAAGCAGCAGGTGGTGGTGGACAACCGTCCCGGTGGTGCGACGGTGACCGGAACTGCCGCGGTGGTCGGCGCCGCGCCCGACGGACATACCCTGCTGCTGGTGAGCCTCGCGGTCGTGACCAACCAGAGCCTGGTCCGCAACATTCCCTATGACCCCCTGAACGACCTCAGGGCGGTCACGATGGTGGGCTCCTCGCCGCTGGTGCTGACGGTGAATGCCGGCCTGCCGGTCACCGACATCCCTTCCCTGGTTGCCTATGCCCGCGCCAATCCGGGGAAACTCAACTACAGCACGGCCGGCGTGGGGACGACCACCCACCTCGCGGCGGAACTGCTGCGGCTCAATGCCGGCATCGACATCACGCCGATCGCCTACAAGGGCAGCGGGCCGGCCATGACCGACCTGGTGAGCGGGCAGATCCAGATGGCGTTCAGCAGCATCGCCGCGGCCCAGCCGTTCGTGCTCGCGGGCAAGCTGCGCGCGCTCGCCACCACCGGCCTGAAGCGCGATCCCTCGCTCCCGACCCTGCCCGCGATGGCCGAGTCCATCCCGGGGTTCAACGTGGACCTCTGGATGATGCTGTTCGCTCCCGCGAAAACGCCGGAGCCGGTCGTCCAGCGCCTGAACGAGGCGGCTCGGGCGGCACTGCGCTCGCCGCAGTTGCGTGGCGAGTTCCAGCGGGTCGGCCAGGAAGCCACCGGATCCACATCCGCCGAAGCCAATGCCTTCCTGCGCGCCGAGATGGCCAAGTGGACCAAGGTGGTGCGCGACGCGCGCATCGAGGCGAACTGAGCGCGTCCGCTGCGCGGCTCAGGCGCGCGCCAGGGACGCCCGCGTCATCGGGGAGATCTGCGCCGCGGTCATCGGCACCCGGTCCATGCGCGCGGAAAAGTCCGACAGGGCGTCCTCGATCGCGCTGATCACAGCGGCCGGCGTCGGCAGCGTCCCCGCCTCCCCGACGCCCTTCACGCCCAGCGGGTTCAGCGGCGTGGGCGATGCGTGGTGCACCAGCCGCAGCGGCGGGATGTCCGAGGCAATGGGCAGCGCATAGTCCATCAGTGTGCCGGTCAGCGGCTGGCCCGCCTCGTCGTAGACCATGCGTTCCATCAGCGCGTTGCCGATGCCGTGCACGATGCCGCCCATGACCTGGCCGTCCACCAGCATCGGATTGACCGGCTGGCCGCAGTCATGGGCCATGACGTAGTCCAGCAGGCGGACCGTCCCCGTCTCGGGGTCGACCTCGACCGTGACCACCGCCGTGCCGTTGGAATAGGTCATCTCGTTGACCACGAAGGCCTCCGATGCTTCCATGCCTGGTGGCAATCCGGCCGGCAGGTAGGCGCCCGCCACACCCAGAGACGCTTTGGCGACCGTCGCCAGGCTCACCTTCATCTCCGGCGCGCCACGCAGGCGGATGTCGCTGCCGATGATTTCCAGGTCCTCGGGTGCGGCCTCCAGCAGGTGGCCGGCCACGGCGAGTGCCTTGTCGCGCACCTTGACGGCGGCGATGTGCGCCGATGAGCCGGCGGTTACCGTCTGCCGGCTGCCGAACCCGCCGAAGCCGGTGGTCGAACTGGCGGAATCCCCGGTGGTGACGATCACGTTGGACACGTCGCCGCCGAGCTGCGCCGCCACCACCTGGGCGAACATGGTCCGCAGGCCCTGCCCCATCGCCGCGGCGCTGGAACTGACGTGGATGCGCCCGGAGGAGGTGATCTTCACGGTGGCCGGCTCGAACGGCCCGCGTCCGGTCAGCTCCACGAAGTTCGCCAAGCCGATGCCGATGTGGCGCCCCGCCTTGCGGGCCTCTTCCTTGCGCCGCGCGAATCCCGCCCAGTCCGCCGCCTCCAGCGCCTTGTGCTGGCACAGCGGCAGGTCGCCGGTGTCCAGCACCACCGGCACCCCGCCACGGGTCTTGAACGGCTTGGCGTAGGGCATCTGGTCGGCGCGTATCAGGTTGCGCCG
>CAIVVS010000336.1 GCA_903909415.1 uncultured Pseudomonadota bacterium
CGGTAGTCGGCGAAGTCCAGCGCCTTCAGGCCGTGGGCCGACTCGCCGGACTTGCGGCGCTCGACGATCTTCATGAAGCTGGGGTGGGCCGAGGTCAGGTGGTAGAGGTCGACGCAGTTCTCGATCTGCAGCTTCCAGTTGCCCTTGAACACGTAGGTCGAACGCCCCGGCACCAGTTCCATGCCCTGCTCGCCCTGGTCCATCACCAGGTCGAGGAAGGTGCGCGTCTCGCCCAGGTGCTCCTCCAGCGACGGGCCGCTGCTGCCCATGGAGCCGAACAGCAGGCCGCGGTACTCGCCGAAGCGCGCCACCGGCGCCAGGTCATGGTCCTTTTCCTCGAAGGCCGCGGAGTAGCACGCGTCCTTGCGATCCTTGATGTCCACCACCTTGCCGCCCGAGTCGAACGCCCAGCCGTGGTAGGGGCAGACGTGGAACTTCGAATTGCCGGTCTCGGTGTGGCAAAGGATGCTGCCGCGGTGCGGGCAGGCGTTGATGAAGGCGCTGAGCTTGCCCTTGGCGTCGCGCATCACCACCACCGGCTGGCGGCCGATCCAGCCGGTCATGAAGTCGTGGGGCCTGGGCACCTGCGAGGCGAAGCCGAGGAACACCCAGGTCGCCTCGAACACGTGGCGCATTTCCGCCTCGAACACCGCCGGATCGCGGTAGATGTCGCGGTGCACGAGGAATTCCCCCGCGTCGGGACGGTCGACCACGAGCCGGGACAGATCCTGGAATTGCATGACGTTCCTCCACACCCCGGGCACGGCATGCCGGCGGTTGGCGCGGCGTTGCAGGAGCATGACTAGGGGTCCGGCGGCGATGATAAACCGATTCACCGGGACGCTCTGACGCGTCCGCACATGGCAGCCCGCCCATCGTGCCGCGCCCCCCGTGCGCCCCACAAGGGGGCGCGGTTACGGGCATTCCGCCAGGTTATGTCCCTGCGGCCCCTCAGTCCCGGCTGGCATAATCGTTCCGCCAGTCCGCCCCCTGCGCGCCCCCTGCGCGGCGGACCGTCCTGAGGAGGACCCCATGCTGATGAAGACCCGCATCGCCTCGCTGATCGAGGACCGCGAGACCCGCTTCCGCGTCGACCGCGCGGTGTACAGCGACGCCGAGGTGTTCGAGGCGGAAATGCGCCACCTGTTCGAGGGCGGCTGGGTCTACCTGGCGCACGAGAGCCAGGTCCGCGAGCCCGGCCAGTACTTCTCCACCCGCATCGGGCGGCAGCCGGTGTTCGTGCTCCGCCGCAAGGACGGCAGCATCGGCGCCTACATCAACGCCTGCTCGCACCGCGCCGCCACGCTGGTGCCCTTCGAGGCCGGCAAGGCGAACGTGTTCACCTGCCGCTTCCACGGCTGGGCGTTCAACCACGACGGCAAGTGCATCAAGATCAAGAACGAGGACACCGGCGCCTACCCCTACGAGGACGTCAAGGGCGAGTTCAGCCTGACCCCGGTGGCCAAGGTGGAGTCGCACCGCGGCTTCATCTTCGGCTCGCTGGTCGCGGACGTGGAGCCGCTGGGCGAGTTCCTCGGCGCTGCCGCGCCCTGGATCGACCTGCTGGCCGACCAGTCGCCGCAGGGCATGGAGATCCTGCCCGGTTCGTCCACCTACATCGTGCGCGGCAACTGGAAGCTGCAGGCCGAGAACGGCGTGGACGGCTACCACGTGTCCACGGTGCACCGCGTGTTCGGCACCACGGTGGCCAACCGCGAGGCGAAGAACAACGTCGGCGGGATGAACCGCACCGAGTCCGGCCGCATCCTGGGCAACGTGGAGTCCGGCTGCTACGACTTCGGCCATGGCCACATGGCGATCTGGGCAAAACGCACCGACCCGACGCGCCACCCGCTGTGGCCGCAGCGCGAGCGCCTGGAAAAGGAGTTCGGCCCGCAGCGCCTGGAATGGATGCTCAACCGCGGCCGCAACCTGTACCTGTTCCCCAACGTGTTCCTGATGGACAACCCCTCCACCCAGGTGCGCACGCTCAACCCGATCTCCGCCGACGTGTGCGAGGTCACGGTGCGCTGCATCGCCCCGATCGGCGAGCCGGCCGAGGCGCGCCAGGCGCGGCTGCGCAAGTTCGAGGACTTCTACCTCACCACCGGCATGTCCACCTCGGACGACCTGGCGGCGCTGGAGGCCACGCACACCGGCGGCTACGGGCGCGCGGCGCGCTGGAACGACTTCGCGCGCGGCTTCACCGCCACCCAGCAGGGCCCCGGCGAGCAGGACCGCGCCATCGGCAGCCACCCGCAGGCGGTCAGCCCGACCTGGGACCACGAGAGCCTGTACCACGGCTTCTACCGCTACTGGCGCGAGCGCCTGCTGGCGGGGGGCGCGGCGCACGAAGGCGGCGTGCTGTGAGCGCCGTTGCAGAAGCGCCCTCCTCCGTGCGCGACGCCGCGCGCGACCTGATCTACCGCGAGGCGGCGTTTCTGGACGAGCGCCGCTGGGAAGAGTGGCTCGCGCTCTGGACCGACGACGGCACGCTGTGGATGCCGGCCTGGGCGAGCGAGTCCGAGCTCACCAGCGACCCGGACAATTCCTTCAACCTGCTCTACCTCAAGGGCAAGGCCAACCTCGAGGACCGGGTGTTCCGCATCGAGACCGGCGACTCCTTCGCCTCGGTGCCCATGGACCGCACCGCGCACCAGGTGAGCGGCGTGCTGCTCAACGGCGCCGACGGCGTCACGGTGCACGCGCGCGCCTCCTGGCTGGTGCACTGCTACGGACTGCACGGCAGCATCACGCGCGGCGGCTGGTACGAGTACACGCTGCGCCAGACCGCAAGCGGCCTGCGCATCGCGAAGAAGAAGATCGTGATGATCGACGACCGGCTCGCCGGCGCCATCGACATCTACCACGTGTAACCGCGAACCGGAGCCGGCGATGCTCGCATTGTGCAAGGTGGAAGCGGTCGAGGGCGGCGTCGCGCTGCGCGACATGGCCGAGCCCGAAGCCGGCCCGGGCGAGATCCGCATCAAGGTCGCCGCCGCCGGCATCTGCGGTACCGACATGCAGATCTGGAAATGGGCCCCGCGCATGGCGCGGCGCATGAAGCTGCCGCGCGTGCTCGGCCACGAGCTGTCCGGCGTGGTGGACCAGGTCGGCGCCGGGGTGACCGAGGTCGCGCTGGGCGACCACGTAAGCCTGGAATCGCACATGTACTGCGGGGTGTGCACCCAGTGCCGCTCCAGCCGCGCGCACCTGTGCACCGCCACCACCTACCCGGGCATCGACTTCGACGGCGGCTTCGCGCAGTACGCGGTGGCCCCGGCGCGCATCGCGTGGAAGAACCCCAAGGACATGCCGCACGAGATCGCGGCGATGCAGGAGCCCTTCGGCATCGCGGTGCATGCCAGCCTGATCGGGCGCGGCGTGTCCGGGCTGTCGGTGCTGGTCAACGGCTGCGGGCCGATCGGCCTGATGAACGTGGCCGCGGCGCGCGCGCTGGGCGCGCGGCTGGTGGTCGCGAGCGACCCCAACCCGCTGCGCCGCGCGATGGCCCTCAAGCTGGGCGCGGACCTCGCGCTGGACCCGGCCACCGACGACGTGCCGGCGCGCGCGCGCGACGCCACCGGCGGCGACGGCGTCGAGGTGGGCATCGAATATTCCGGCACCGAGGCGGGTTTCCGCGCGGTGTTCGATTCGCTCACCAAGGGCGCGGACTTCCGGCTGGTGGGCGCCCCGCCGACCGCCATCCCGGTGGACTTCACCTACTGGCTGCTCAAGTGCCCGACGCTGCACAACATCCACGGCCGGCGCATCTGGGACGACTGGGTGAGCGCGACCGAACTGCTGCATTCCGGCCGCATCGACCTGCGCCCGATCGCCTCGCACGTGCTGCCGCTGGCCGACGCGCGCCGCGGCTTCGAGCTGGTGCTGGCGGGCGAGGCGCTCAAGCCCATCCTCCTGCCGAACTGAGCGGCTGCCGGACCGGGCTGCCGCCGGACGGTTCGGTACCGTACCGGGCTTTCCCGTTCCCCCGCCCCCGTGGGCTTGATCTGGCTCAATCCCCCGGGCCGCCGCTGTGGGAACATGGCGTCCAGACACCCGACCAACCGAGGGGGAGGACACCATGGGCTTCAAGACCATCCTGGTCCACGTGGACGCCGGCAGCGCCATGGCCGGACGTGCCGAGATCGCCGCGCGCCTGGCGCAGCAGCACGGCGCCCACCTGGTGGGCCTGCACGCGCTCACCGTCACGCCGGTGCCCTCCTTCGCGCTGGCCGACTCCGCGAACCTGATCCGAGAGGCGCACGGCAAGGCGCTCGCCGAGCTGCGCACCAAGGCCGAGGCGGCCTTCAACGAGGGCGTGAAGCGCGTCGGGGTGGACAGCCATGAATGGCGCATGTCCACCATGGACGCGGCGCAGGCCGTGCCGATGCACGCGCGCCACGCCGACCTGGTGGTGATCGCGCAGGCCGGCACGCACGACTCCGGCGTCGCGCCCGACTTCCCTGACCGCGTGATCCTGTCCAGCGGCCGCCCGGTGCTGCTGCTGCCCTTCGCCGGCAAGTTCGGCCTGCCGGGCAAGCGCGTGCTGGTGGCGTGGAACGCCAGCCGCGAGTCCACCCGCGCGCTCACCGACGCCCTGCCGCAGCTCAAGCTCGCCGAGCGCGTGGACGTGGTCGCGTTCAACCCGGACGGCGCCTCGCACGGCGAGGAGCCGGGCGCGGACATCGGCCTGTACCTGGCGCGCCACGGCGTGAAGGTCAACGTCGCGCACCAGAAATCCAAGGACGTGGACGTGGCCGGGCAGATCCTGTCGCGCCTGGCCGACGCGGGTGCGGACCTGCTGGTGATGGGCGGCTACGGCCACTCGCGCATCCGCGAGATCGTCATGGGCGGGGTCACGCGCGAGATCCTGCACAGCATGACCGTGCCGGTGATGATGTCGCACTGAGCAGCCCCGGGGCCGGCGCGGCGACGCCCACGCGCGGCATGGCCCCTATAATGCGCGGCTGAAATCCAACCGGCCGCACCCATGCCCGTCCTACGCGCGCTCACGCGCCTGCTCAACGTCCCGGCGCTGGTCTCGTTCCTGCGCAGCCACCGCGCCGATGCCTCGGTGTGGGACCCGGTGCAGGACCTGGAACTGCAGCTCTACGGCCGCATCTTCGGCAACAACTTCCTGCACTACGGCTACTTCGATCCCATCCCCTCGGACCCGGAGACCATCAGCCACGCCGGCATGAAGAAGGCGATGGACGACTACGCGACCCTGCTGGTGTCGCGGGTGCAGGCGGGAGAGAAGGTGCTGGACGTGGGCTGCGGCATGGGCGGGCTGCTCGCGCGCCTGGACCGCGTCGGCGCCGTGCCCACCGGCCTCACGCCCAACCGCTCGCACGCCGAGCACATCCGCAACAACTGGCCGCACATCCCCATCCTGCAGACCACGCTGGAAGGCCTGGACCCGGCGCAGGCCGCCGGCATGGATGCGGTGATCAACGCCGAGTCGTTCCAGTACGCGGACCTGGACACGGGACTGGCGCGCATCGCCGCGCTGCTGGGACGGACCGGGCGCTGGATCACCATCGACTACTTCCGCCTGGACGCCTCGGCGAAGAACAAGTCCGGCCACCTGCTGGCGGACTTCGAGGGGGCGCTGGCGAACCACCGCCTGCGCATCGACGAGAAGGTGGACGTCACCGAGAACATGCTGCCGACGCTGGCCTACGCGCGCCTGCTGGTCGAGGGCATCGGCCTGCCGATGCTGCGCTTCACCGCGGACAAGTTCTTCCTCGGCCGGCCGCTCGCGGCCTACCTGTTCCAGGACCAGGTGGACGCGAAGCTGTCCTCGGTGAGCCTGGCCACGCTGGACGCGGACGTGTTCCGGCGCGAGAAACGCTACATCCTGTACACCATCCGGCCGGTGTAGCGCCCCGGGGTCGGGTCCCCGGGGTTGCGTCCCCGGGCAGCGCCTAGGGACCTCAGGCCTTGGTGCGCGACTTGTCCAGCACCGTCATCGCGGTGGCCAGCACCGAGGACACGTCCGCGAGGTTGGACGGCACGATCATGGTGTTGTTGGTCTTGGCCAGGTTCGAGAACGCGGCGATGTAGAGCTCGGCCACCTTGAGGTTGGCGGCCTGCTCGCCGCCGTCCTTGCCGATGGCTGCGGCCACCGACTCCACCGCGTGCGCGGTCGCCTCGGCCACCAGCCGGATCGCG
The DNA here is from genome assembly GCA_903909415.1 of uncultured Pseudomonadota bacterium. The sequence goes on from CAIVVS010000336.1 coordinate 6,178, forward strand.
GTCGCCTCGCCCTGTGCCTTGTTGATCTGCGAGGTCTTCTCGCCCTCGGACTTCAGGATGGCGGCCTGCTTCTCGCCCTCGGCGACGTTGATCTCCTGCTGCTTCTCGCCCTCGGACTTGGCGATCAGCGCGCGCTTCTCGCGCTCGGCGGTGATCTGCTGCTGCATGGAGCGCAGGATGGACTCGGGCGGGGTGATGTTCTTGATCTCGTAGCGCAGCACCTTCACGCCCCAGGAGCGGCCGGCCTCGTCCAGCACCGACACCACCTGGCGGTTCATCTCGTCGCGGCTCTCGAAGGTCTTGTCCAGCTCCATCTTGCCGATCTCGCTCCGGAGCGCGGTCTGCGCCAGCTGCGTGATCGCGGCGATGTAGTTGGACGAGCCGTAGGAGGCGAGGCGCGGGTCGGTGACCTGGAAGTAGATGATCCCGTCCACCGAGAGCTGGGTGTTGTCGCGCGTGATGCAGATCTGCTCGGGCACGTCCAGCGGCACCTCCTTCAGCGAGTGCCGGTAGGCGACGCGGTCGAAGAACGGCACGATGATGTTCAGGCCGGGCTGCAGCACCTCGTGGAACTTGCCCAGGCGCTCCACCACCCAGGCGTTCTGCTGCGGCACCACGCGCACGCCCTCGATCACGAACACGATGGCCAGCGCGATGATGAAGAACGGGATCGCGAACGGTCGCGTCTGCTCGATGGTGGAGATGATGACCGTGGCGATGAATACGCCGATGATCCTCGCTAGCATGCCGCCTCCTTGTTGTACTGACGGGTCGGGTGGTGTGGGAAGCACCGGGGCGCGTATCGCCCCGACGGTGGTGTGGTGGGACGAGACGTCGGGGGAGCCGTCGGCCCCGGCCGCGAAGCCGCCCGAGCCGGGCGCGCGGCCCGCGTCGCGCAGCTTGCGCGCCAGCAGCAGCGCGAGCTGGCGCGCCTTCTGCTCGGCCTCAGACCGGCCGGGTCCGGGCGAGCTTGAGGACATTGCCGTCCATGGCGGTGATGTAGAGCGTGGAACCGGTGGCGGGCAGCCCGCCTCCGGTCGGGTCGGTCAGGTAGGCCTCCCAGGTCGCGTCGCGGTAGCGCACGCGGCCGTGGCCCGCGGCTTCGTTGATCCAGGATTCCAGCACCACCGGCTGGCCGGCGTCGAGCGAGGCCATCTGCACGCCGGCGCGGTTGGCGCGCAGGGCGTGCACCCAGTAGGCGCCGGCGACCGCCACCACCCCCGCGCCCACGGCCTGCGCCCACATCGGCGCACCGGCGAACGACAGGCCGGCCCCGGCGAAGGCACC
>CAIVVS010000337.1 GCA_903909415.1 uncultured Pseudomonadota bacterium
ACGAGTACTTCTTCCTCAAGCACCGAAACGAAGCACGCGGCATAGGCGGCATCTTCTTCGACGACCTGGCCGAGCCGGACTTCGACCGCAGCTTCGCGCTGCTGCGGGACGTGGGCGACGCGTTCATCCCCGCCTACGAGCCCATCCTGCGCCGGCGCATGGGCGCGGCCTGGACGGAACGCGAACGCGACTTCCAGGCCTACCGGCGCGGCCGCTACGTCGAGTTCAACCTGGTGTACGACCGGGGCACGCTGTTCGGCCTGCAATCCGGCGGGCGGGTGGAGTCCATCCTGATGTCCATGCCGCCACGCGTGGCCTGGCGCTACGACTGGCACGCGGAGCCGGGAAGTCCCGAGGAACGGCTGACGCGCGACTACCTGCCGCCGCGCGACTGGGCCGGCGCCGGGCACGGCTCCCTTCCGTGAACTGACCCGCGCATGCCGGCGAACACCGGCCTGTGCCAGGGCTAGTTCCGGGCCCCTGCCGCGACCGCGCGGCGCACCTGCAGGTTGGCCTCATCGATGCGACCGGTTCGGTCGGCCAGTTCGGCCAGCGCCATGCGCGTGGCCGAGGCCTCGTTGATCGACAAGCTCGCCTCGAGGTAGCTCTGCGCCTTTCCCCAGAGCGAGGCCCTGAGGCACAACAGGCCCAGGCTCAACAGGAGTTCGGCGTCGCGCGGCTGCGCCGCAAGCCAGCGCTCGGCGCGCTCCAGCCTGGACCTCGCGTCACCGCCTTCGATTCGGCCGTAGAGCATGGCCAGACCCGCGTCCCAGCCCCGGGCAAGCGACTCCTCGATGGCTCGCTGCGCCTCGTCGGCCAGGCCGGCGGCCATGAGGGACCGGGCAGCAGCAGCGGCGACGCGCGGCTGGGTGCGTTCGCGCTCGGGCAGCCCGCGCCAGAACGCCAGCAGCTGCCCGCCATCGCCCGCTCGCGCAGCCAGCTGAGCGCTGCGCGCCGCGAGGACGGCGCCCTCCGCCGCCTCCGCCGGCATGGCATCGCGCTTCTCGAGCAGCCGTACCAGCCGCACCACCTCGTCCCAGTTGCCCAACGCCTGCTCGGCGCGCAACAGCAGGAGCAGGCTGGAGATGTGCCGCGCGCCGCCCTCGTGGAGCTCGCGCAGCACGGCGCGCGCCTGGTCGAAGCGCCGCTCGTCCAGGAGCACCTCCGCCTGCAGGGCCAGGCGGGCGTCACGCGCCTGGGCACCCATGTCCGCGAGCCGTTCCAGCCACGCGTCGCGCCGCGCGGCGTTGCGCGTGCGGTGCGCGGCGCGCGCCGCCAGCAAGGCCGCCGCCTGCGGCTCGAAGCCCGCGTCGTACGCCTCCCCCGCGAGCCGCTCGGCGTGGCCATAGCGCCCCTCGGCCAGCGCCGTCACGGCGCCGGCCAATGCCTTGCGGCCCTTCTGCTCCCGCTGGCGCTCGCGGAACGCGCGCACGTGCGACGGCAGGCCCAGCGTGTGCTGCACGGCCCGCACCAGCAGGTGCAGCACCAGGAACGTCCCGGCCAGCAGCACGACGACGAACGCGAGCGACATCTCCATGCGCCAGGGCGGCAGTACGACCAGCACGTATCCGTCATTGCCGCGCATCAGCACCGACAGGCCTGCGGCCAGCGCGAACGCGGCCAGCAGCCAGAGCAAACCCCTCATCGCGCGGTCCGCTCGCGCGCGAAGCGCTGGTTGCGCACCGCCGCCAGGCTCTCGGCGATGGTGGGCATGTCACCGGCCGCGGCGCCCGAGGAGAGCGCCTTGAGGCTGGCGCTCAGCGCGACGTTGGCGCGCGCGCGCGGATCGAAGTACCTGGCCATCCAGGCCTGCGCGGTGCGCAGGTCCTCACGGTAGGTCGACTGGTCTCGCGACAGCAGCGCAAGCCTCGCGTTGAGCAGGCGCAGCTTGAGGTTCTCACGCAGGAAAAAGGCGTGCGTCGGGGACAGCAGCGGCGGCTCTGCGTTCTCCAGGCTCTGGATGCGCACCATCTGCCGGAACTCGCCGAGTACTTCCTGGCCCAGGCGCTGCCAGAATCCCTCGGCCGCCACCGGGCGCGACTCGCCCGAGACGCGCGCGTCGTAGGCCAGCGGCAGCGCGTCGACGGAGGCGATCGCCTGGTCCAGCTTCAGGGCGATGCCGGCCACGTCCACGCTGGGCGCATTCTTCAGGCGCTCGATGTCGCGCGACAACATCTTGCGCAAGGGCAGGAACTGCGGCCGGTCGCCCCGGGTGAGGCGCGAATCGGCGGTCTGCAGCGCGGCCAGCGCGGCGGACACGTTGCCCGCCAGCTGCAACTGCTGCGAGGCGATGGTCAGTATCTGCTCGATCTCGGCCAGTACCCACTCGTCGCGGTTGCGCGACAGCTCCTGGTACATCGCCTCCAGGGCGACCTGCTGGCTCTGCGACTCGGCGAGCTTGCCCTCGATCTGCGCGAGCTTGGCCTGCAACTCACGCGACGTGTCCTGGGCCTGGCGCGCCACCAGCTTGGCGTCGCGGCTGTCACTGTCGCTGTCGCGCAGGCGCTTGGCGAGCTCGTCGCGCAGCGACCGCGTCTCCACGCCGCTGTCGTACCAGTGCAACGCAAACAGCAGCGCCAGCACCGCGACCACCACCGCCATCGGGGAGCCCAGCGCCCCGCGCCATCCCGCCATCGCCTGCGGACGCGCGCCCGGCGCCGGGCCCACGGACGGCTGCGGTGCGGGCGCAGGTGGCGGAAGGGAATCGTTCAGTGGAGGAGGCGCATCGGACATGCTTCAGACTTTAGCAAAAAAGGACTGCACGCCCGACACGAGGCGCGCATCGCCGGGGCCCGCGACCTCGGCAACCGACCATCCCATGCCCTTCGCCGCATCGGCCACGCGCTGGTGCGGCGTGAACACCACCAGCCGGTCCAGCAGCGGCAGGGCGTCCGGCCCCAGGGCATCGCGCAACGCCTGCAGCGTCCGCGACGAGCCAGCAAGGACACCGTGCAGCCGCCCCGCCCGCAGCAGGCCCAGCACCGGCGCCGGGTCGGGCCTGGTCGGGCTGCTCGAGTAGCAGACGGCCTCATGCACTTCGCGGCCCGCCTCGCGCAGGCCGGTGGCGAGCCGCCCGCTGCCTTGGGCGCCGCGGAACACCATCACGTGCGGCGCCGCCAGGGCGGCGAGGTCCGGCGATTCGAGCAGCGCCTGCGCGTCCCCGCGGTCCGGCGGTGCGATCACCCGCGCCACGCCGTGCTCGCGCAATGCCGCGGCCGTCCCCTCGCCCACCGCGGCAAAGGCGATGCCCTCGGGCCAGCCCGCGACGGCCTCGAATGCCGCATCGACGGCCGAAGGACTGACAAAGGCCGCGAGCGTGCATGCGGGCAACCGCGACAGCACGGCATCCAAGGCGACCGGATCGGGCACCGGCCCGATCTCCAGCACCGGATACACCACCGAGTCGAAGCCGGCCGCGTCCAGCACCGGGGCAATCCGCCGCGCCAGCGCCGCCGGGCGCGCCAACAGGAGCGCGGGGCGGCTTGGCGCGTTGCCGCTCATGGTCCGGCGGCGGGCGCCAGCTGCTCGAGTATGTCGCCTGCGCCGTGGGTGCGCAGTTCGGCCGCGGCCGCCGCGCCGAGGCGCTCGGCATCCGCGGCCGGGCCGCGCAGCACCGCACGCAGCATCCGTTCGCCGCTGGGCATGCCGATGCAGGCATGCAGCTCGATGCCGTCGCCGTGCGCGACCGCATGCGCGCCCAGCGGCACCTGGCAGCTGCCGCCAAGCGCGCGCGACACCGCACGCTCGGCGACCACGCACGCGGCGGTCGGCGCGTGCACGAGCGGGGCCAGCGCAGCGACCAGGTCGTCGCGGCCCTCGCGTATCTCGATCGCGAGGGCGCCCTGCCCGGGGGAGGGAATGTGTTCGTCGCACTCGATCAGGCGGCGCGCGCGCGCGCCGAGGCCGAGGCGGATCAGGCCGGCCGCGGCGAGCACGATGGCGGCATAGTCGCCGCGGTCGAGCTTCGCCAGGCGCGTGTCCACGTTGCCGCGCAGCGGCTGCACCACGAGGTCCGGGCGGCGCGAGCGCAGCTGCGCCTCGCGACGCAGGCTGGAGGTGCCCACGACCGAGCCCTGCGGCAGCGCCGCGATCGAGTCGTAATGGTTGCTCACCAGGCAGTCGCGGGGATCCTCGCGCTCCATGATGGCGGCCAGCTGGAAGCCCGGTGGAAGCTGCATTGGCACATCCTTGGCGGAATGCACCGCGATGTCGGCGCGGCCTTCCGCCAGCGCCTGTTCCAGTTCCTTCACGAACAGGCCCTTGCCGCCGATCTTGGAGAGCGACCGGTCCAGCACCTGGTCGCCCACCGTGGTCATCGGCAGGATCTCCACCTCGCACCCCGGATGCAGCCGCATGAGGGCATCGCGCACGAAGCGGGACTGCCACATGGCCAACCGGCTCTCCCGGGAGGCGATCACGATGCGTCGGGGTGCGGAAGCCACGTTACCTGGACCTGGAAGGATGGTTTTTCTCGCAGAAGATGGTAGCACGCGCGCGTTCGCGCACCGGAGCCTCCCGGCCGTCAGCCTTTCACCAGAGCCTTGATCGCGGGCCACTGGCGCCTGCTCACCGGCAGGGGCTCGTCGACGCCGGCGATGCGCACCGCCCAGCGCGCATCGCCGTCCTCGGCGCCCAGTCCTGCCACGCGCTCGACCCCGCGCACGTGCTCCAGCGCCACCAGGCAGCTCCGGTGGATGCGCACGAAGCGCGCCCCGAACTCCTGCTCAAGGCTGGTGAGCGACTCCTCCAGCACCAGCTCGCCTGCGGCGGTGCGCAGCGTCACGTACTTCAGTTCGGAACGGAGGAACAGGATGTCCGCCACCGGTACCAGCGTCACCTTGCCGCGCTCGGACACCGACAGGAACTGGCGCGGACTACGGTCGGCGCGTCTCAATGCCTGGGGCAGCGACGGCGCGTGCGGCTCGGCAGCCGCCCGCGCGTCGCCGTCCCGTGCCTGCGCGGCAAGCCGGCCGGCCACCGCCTTGCGCAGCGCCTGTGCGAGGCGCGCCGCGCGCACCGGCTTGAGCAGGTAGTCCAGCGCGTTCAGCTCGAAGGCGGCGATCGCATAGTCGTCGTGCGCGGTGACGAACACCACGGAGGGCGGCGCGGCCAGGCCCTGGGCGTGGCGCGCGAACTCCACCCCGCCCATGGCGGGCATTCGTATGTCGACCAGCGCGACGTCGGCTGGCGTGTCGGCCAGCCGCTCCAGCGCCTCGCGGCCGTTGGCGGCCTCGCCGACCACCGCGTTCGGAACCTCGCCGGCCAGGTCTCCCAGCAGCTCGCGCATGCGCTCGCGCGCCGGTGCCTCGTCATCGATGAGGTACACGCGCAGGGGCCCGGAGCGCTGGGTCATGGTGCCGTCCTCACCGGCATCTCGATGCGAATCACGTAGCGGCCGCCGTCGGGTCCGCTGGCGAGCGATGCCTCGACGTCGAAGTGCAGCTGCAGGCGCTCGCGGATGTTCTCCAGCGCCATGCGGTTGCCCTGTCGGTGCTGGTGGTCCGGATGGTAGGGATTGGTCAGCTCGATGGACAGGCGCTCGCCGCTGCGGCGCGCGGTGATCTCCATGCTGCCGGGCCCCTCCCCCGGCTCGATGCCGTGGTAGATCGCGTTCTCCACCAGGGGCTGCACCAGCATCGGCGGGACAAGCGCGGCACCGGTGCCATCGCCGATGTCCCACTTCACCTGCAGTCGCTCGCCCAGGCGCAGCTGTTCCAGGTTGAGGTACTGCCGGCACAGGGCGAGCTCGTCGTCCAGCGGCCTCAGGTCGCGGTTGTCGGACATCGCGCTGCGGAACAGCTCAGCAAGGTCCTCCAGCGCCGTTTCCGCCCTGCGTGGCTCCCGGCGGACCAGCGACAGCACGGCATTGATGCAGTTGAAGAGGAAATGCGGCCTTATTCGCGCCTGCAGCGCCTGCAGCCGCGCCTCGGCCAGCGCGGGCGAGAACGCCCTGCTGCGCAGGCTGAAGTACACCCTCATCACCGCGACGAAACAGGCCGCGCATACCAGCGTGAACCAGGTCCCGCGCGGCGCCCCCCCGTCCATGAAACTGGGCTGCGCCAGGTCCAGCAGGCCGCTCACCGCCAGCACCAGCGCATGGACCGCCGCCATTGCGGTCGCGGCGGGGAGCCTGGCGAGCACCGGGGCCAGGGCATACAGCGCCAGCAGCGACGCAAGCAGCGCCGGCTCCAGCGACATGGCGATCTCCGCGAAGCGCGGAACCACGGCGGACACCGAGTCCGCGCGCGCCATCGCGACCAGCAGGCCGGCGGCATTGGCCGCGAGCAGCGAGCGCGTGATCACGCCAAGGCTGCGAAGGTCCGGCAGGGGATCGCTGATGGCGTTTTGGCCTATACTTTGCATTCGTTCGTCAGGCAGTAATGCGCCCTCCGGGGCACGCGCCTGCCCCGGAAGCGAAGCGCCTGGCACTCCGCCGCGCGTGCACGCTGCGCCGCCATCTTGCGCCGATCCCAGTATGCGCGGATTCTAAGTCAACCATGACCACCAAGCCCAGTAAACGTCCCTCCGCGGGTGCCTGGTCCGGCCGCTTCAGCGAGTCGCTGGACGAGCGCGTACTGCGCTACACCGCTTCCATCGGCTTCGACAACCGCCTGGCGCTGCACGACATCCGCGGTTCGATCGCGCATGCGCGCATGCTGCGCTCGGCCGGCATCCTGCCCGCGAAGGACCTCGCCGCCATCGAGAAGGGCCTGGCGAACATCGCCGCCCGGATCAAGGCGGGCCGCTTCGAATGGGACCTGGCGGCCGAGGACGTGCACCTGAACATCGAGCGCGAGCTCACCCGCCTGGTGGGCGACGCGGGCAAGCGCCTCCATACCGCGCGGTCGCGCAACGACCAGGTCGCCACCGACGTGCGCCTGTGGCTGCGCGACGAGATCGACGCCATTGCCGCGCTGATCACCGCCCTGCAGCGCGCCTTCGCTCAGGCGGCGGCGAAGCACGCGGACGTGATCATGCCGGGCTTCACCCACCTGCAGGTCGCCCAGCCGGTGACGCTGGGCCACCACCTGCTGGCCTATTTCGAGATGCTCTCCCGCGACGCCTCGCGCCTTGAGGACTGCCGCAGGCGCATGAACCGGCTGCCGCTGGGCGCGGCAGCCCTGGCCGGCACCTCGTTCCCGATCCGCCGCGAGCAGGTGGCGAAAGAACTCGGCTTCGACGGCGTCTGCGCCAACTCGCTGGACGCGGTGTCCGACCGGGACTTCGCCATCGAGTTCTGCAGCTTCGCCTCGGTGCTGATGGTGCACCTGTCGCGCTTCTGCGAGGAACTGATCCTCTGGATGAACCCGCGCTTCGGCTTCATCATGCTGCCCGACCGCTTCTGCACCGGCTCGTCCATCATGCCGCAGAAGAAGAACCCCGACGTGCCGGAACTGGCGCGCGGCAAGACCGGCCGCGTGATCGGCAACCTGACGTCCCTGCTGGTGCTGATGAAGTCGCAGCCGCTGGCCTACAACAAGGACAACCAGGAGGACAAGGAACCGCTGTTCGACACCGTGGATACGGTCAAGGACACGCTGGCCATCTTCGAGGGCCTGGTCGCCGGGCTGCAGCCGCGCCCGGACGCGATGCGCCGCGCGGCGCTGGAGGGTTACGCGACGGCGACCGACCTGGCCGATTACCTGGTGCGCAAGGGCGTGGCGTTCCGCGACGCGCACGAGGCGGTCGCGCGCGCCGTGCGCCACGCCGAGCAGGACGGCCGCGAGCTCGCGCAGCTGTCGCTGGCCGAACTGCGCGGGTTCTCCCCCGCCGTCGGCCGTGACGTGTACGGCTTCCTCACGCTGGAAGGATCGGTCTCGGCGCGCAGGCACACCGGCGGCACCGCGCCTGTCGCGGTACGGGCCGCGGCGAAGCGCGCGCTCGCCGCCGTCAAGCCCAAGCGCGCACGTCGCGCGCCCTGACCGGACCGGAGCGGATACCGCCACCATGGAGCAGATCGGCAAGTACGAGGTGGTGCGCAAGCTGGGCGAAGGCGCCACCAGCGAGGTATTCCTCTGCCGTGACCCGTTCTACGACCGCGACGTGGCGGTCAAGGTGGTGTTCGAGGACCGCATCGCCGACAACGACGAGGGCAAGCTCGCCCGCAAGCTGTTCATCACCGAGGCCTCGCTCGCCGGGAAGCTCCAGCACCCGCACATCGTGCAGATCTTCGACGCGGTGGTCGGCGAGGACCTGAGCTACATCGTGATGGAGTTCGTGCCCGGCGGCACGCTGGAGAAGTACTCGGACAAGAACAACCTGCTGCCGATCGACAAGGTCGTCGAGATCATCTTCAAGTGCACGCGTGCGCTGGATTTCGCCAACAAGCTCGGCCTGATCCACCGCGACATCAAGCCGGCCAACATCCTGGTCACCGGCGAGACCGACATCAAGATCTCGGACTTCGGCGCGGCGCTGATGACGTCCAACGACGAGACGCAGGTCGCCGGCATCGGGTCGCCTGCCTACATGTCTCCGCAGCAGATCAAGGAACACCCGCTCAACCACCAGACCGACATCTACTCGCTGGGCGTGGTGATGTACCAGTTGCTCACCGGCCAGCTGCCGTTCCAGGCCAGCAACAACTTCTCGATGATGTACCAGATCACCAACGTCGAGCCGTCGCTGCCCTCGTCGCTGCGCAAGGACATCCCGCTGTCGGTCGACAAGATCGTGCGCAAGGCGATGCAGAAGGAGCTGGATCGCCGCTACCAGGGCTGGGAGGAATTTTCCTTCGACCTGGCCGAGGCGTTCCGCAACGAGCACCTGTCGACCCAGTCGCAGGAAGTCGCCGACAGCGAGAAGTTCAACACGCTGCGCGCGATGCCGTTCTTCTCCGACTTCTCCGACGCGGAGCTGTGGGAGGTGATGCGCATCTCGTCCTGGGAAAACCTGCCCACGAACGCGACCATCATGCAGGACGGCGACCAGGGCGACTTCTTCTGCATCCTCGCCTCGGGCGAGGTCAAGGTCACCAAGAGGAAGAAACTGCTCAACATCCTCAGCCCGGGCGAGTGCTTCGGCGAGATGGCCTACCTGTCCAAGAACGGCAACGAGCGCACCGCCGACGTGACCACCATGAGCGAGTCGCGCATCATCCGCATCCGCACGTCCGACCTGGACGCCGCCTCGGATGCCTGCCGCCACCGCTTCGACCGCGCCTTCATGGCGATCCTGGTCGAGCGGCTGACCCTGGCCAATACCCGCCTGACGGCGGTGTAGGTCCCCGGGCGCCCGGGGGCGCCCTGCGCGGGACCGGCTGGACCGGCGCTCAGGCCCCGCCGTCCAGCACCTTCTGGAGCTCGCCCGACTCGAACATCTCGCGCATGATGTCCGAGCCGCCGACGAATTCGCCGTTGACGTAGAGCTGGGGGATGGTCGGCCAGTTGGCGAATTCCTTGATGCCCTGGCGCACGTCCGGGTCCTCGAGCACGTTCACCGTGTGCAACTGCTTCACGCCGCAGGCCTTGAGGATCTGCACCGCGTTCATGGAAAAGCCGCACTGGGGAAACTGCGGCGTGCCCTTCATGAACAGCACGACGGGGTTGCTGGTGACGGTCTGCTTGATGCGTTCCTGCGTATCCATATGCGCTCCTTGGTGCTCACGGCAGGGAAACCGGCTTCGCCGCCGATTCCCGATGATTACAGTCGGGAATTTTACTGACTGTCCGTTGTCCGGTCAATCCGGGATGGCGGATGCGCGGCGACAATGCGCCCCGGACTCAGCCGGGCAGGCGGGCGAAGGTCACCCGGTCGATGCCTGCCAGGTCCGCTTGCGACCCGACCTCTTCATAGCCGAGTTCGCGCAGCAGGATGCGCGTGCGCGCCGCCTGGTCGTGGCCGTGTTCGAACATCAGCCTGCCGCCCGGCACCAGGTGGCGGCGCGCCTCGCGGCTGATGCGGCGGATGCAGCCGAAGCCGCCCGCGCCGCCGTCCAGGGCCATGCGCGGCTCGAAGCGCAGGTCGCCCTGCCCGAGGTGCGGGTCGTCATGCGCGACGTAGGGCGGGTTGCTCACCACCAGGTCGAAACGCTCGCCCTCCAGCGCGGAGAACCAGTCGCTCTGCACGAAGCGCACCCCCGCGCCGTGGCGTACGGCGTTTTCGCCGGCCTGCGCCAGCGCGCCGGCCGACTTGTCGGCGGCATGCATCGACCAGGCGGGGCGGTTCACGGCCAGCGCCACGGCGATCGCCCCGCTGCCGGTCCCCAGGTCCAGCACGCGTACCGGTTGGCCGGCGGGCAGGGCCTGCAGCGCCAGGTCCACCAGCAGTTCCGTTTCCGGGCGCGGAATCAGCACGTCGGGGCCGACGCACAGCATCAGCCCGTGGAACTCGCGCTCGCCGGTGATGTAGGCGAGAGGCTCGCCCGCCAGGCGGCGTCGCTGCGCATCGCTCACGCGCGCCAGCGCATCACCCGCCACCGGCTGTTCGGGATGCGCGATCAAATGCGCCGCGCCCAGGCCCAGCACGTGCTGCAGCAGCATGCGCGCCTCCAGCGCCGGCAGTCCGGGCACGCGCAGCAACGCGCCCAGCGTGGCGCCGGTGGTTGCTTGTTCCCCACCTGCTTCCACGCCGGGGTTCAAGCCGGGGTTCACGCTAAGGGGTCTCGGTCAGCGCCGCGAGCAGCTCGGCCTGGTGCTCGGTGATCAGCGCCTCGGTCATCTCGTCCAGGTCGCCGTCCATGATCGCGTCGATCTTGTACAGGGTCAGGTTGATGCGGTGGTCGGTGATGCGCCCCTGCGGGAAGTTGTAGGTGCGGATCCGGTCCGAGCGGTCCCCGCTGCCGACCATGGACTTGCGCGTGGCCGCCTCCTTGGACTGCTGCTCGCGCTGCTGCTTGTCCTTGATGCGCGCGGCCAGCACCGACATGGCCTGCGCCTTGTTCTTGTGCTGCGAACGCCCGTCCTGGCACTCCACGACGATTCCGGTGGGCAGGTGCGTGATGCGGATGGCGGACTCGGTCTTGTTCACGTGCTGCCCGCCCGCGCCCGAGGCGCGGAACGTGTCGATGCGCAGCTCCGCCGGGTTGAGCACCACGTCGCCCACCTCGTCGGCCTCGGGAAGGATGGCGACGGTGCAGGCCGACGTATGGATGCGGCCCTGCGTCTCCGTCGCCGGCACGCGCTGCACGCGGTGGCCGCCGGATTCGAACTTGAGCCGCGAATGCACGCCCTGCCCGATCAGGCGCGCGATCACTTCCTTGTAGCCGCCCACCTCGCCCTGGCTCTCCGACACCAGTTCGACCTGCCAGCGGCGCCGCTCGGCGTAGCGGCAGTACATGCGGAACAGGTCGCCGGCGAACAGCGCCGATTCGTCCCCGCCGGTGCCGGCGCGGATCTCGATGAACACGTTGCGCTCGTCGTCCGGATCCTTCGGCAGCAGCAGCTTCTGCAGGTCCGCCTCGATCAGGACCAGGCGCTCGCGTCCCTCCCGCATCTCGGCCTCGGCGTAGCCCTTCATGTCGGCGTCGGCGAGCATCTCCTGCGCCGCGGCGATGTCGCCTTCCACGCCGCGGAACTCGCGGAAGCGCTCGACGATGGGCGTGAGCTCGGCGTGCTCGCGCGAGAGCTTGCGGAACTGGTCCATGTCCCTGGTCGCGGCCTCGGAGGACAGCAGCGCGTTGACCTCCGCCAGGCGGTTCACCATCTGGTCGAGCTTGCTGGCAATGGAAGGAGTCATGGCATTTCTGGGAATGGGACGGCGATGGTGCGGACAATGGCGGGACGCGCGGGGCCAGGCGGATCGCCCGGGTTCACGGCCACGGCCGGAACCGGGTTCGGGGCGGACTCAATCCCGCCGGTCGCGGCTCAGGTACAGCCGCTCGACCAGGTCGCGCACCGCACCCCCGTCTGCCTCGGGGTGGTGCAGCGCCTCCGTCGGGGCGTGCATCAGCTTGTTGGTCAGTGCCTGGCTGAGCGCTTCCATCACCGCGGCAGGATCGTCGCCGCGCGCGAGCATCTTGCGGGCGCGCTCCAGCTCATGCATGCGCAATTCCTCGGCGGACTCGCGCAGGCGCCGGATCACGGGCACGTTCTCGCGCAGGCGCATCCAGTGCAGGAACGAGCCCACGCCGCTGTCGATGATCACCTCGGCCTCGGCGACCGCGGCCTGGCGCTTGTCCGCGCCTTCCTGGACCAGCGCCGCCAGGTCATCGACGGTGTAGAGGAACACGTCATCCATCGCGGCCACTTCGGGCTCGATGTCGCGCGGCACCGCCAGGTCCACCATGAACACGGGACGGTGGCGCCGGGCGCGGATGGTGCGCTCCATGGTGCCCTTGCCGATGATGGGCAGCGAGCTCGCGGTGCACGACACGACGATGTCGAAATCCGGCAGGTGCTGGGGCAGGTCCTTGAGCATGATGGCGCGCGCGCCGAAGCGCTGCGCGAGGGACTCGGCCCGTTCCAGGGTGCGGTTGGCCACCACCATGTCGCGCGGCTTGTGCGCGGCAAAATGCGTCGCCGCGAGCTCGATCATCTCGCCTGCGCCGACGAAAAGGACGCGCTGGCCGGAGATGTCCGGGAAAATGCGCTCGGCCAGCTTGACCGCCGCCGCTGCCATGGACACGACGTTGGCGCCGATGGGCGTGGTGCTGCGGACCTCCTTCGCGACCGCGAAGGTCTGCTGGAACAGCTTGTGCAACGTGGTGCCCAGCGTGCCTGCGTCCTGCGCGGTGCGGACCGCATCCTTCATTTGCCCGAGGATCTGCGGCTCGCCCAGCACCATGGAATCGAGCCCCGAGGCGACGCGGAACGCGTGGCGCACCGCCGGCTCCTGGGGGAGCGTGTAGGTGAAGCGCGACAGCTCGTCGGCTGACAGCCCGTGGTACTGCGCCATCCAGGCCAGCGCCGCCTGCGGCTCGCCCGAGGCGCAGTACAGCTCGGTGCGGTTGCAGGTGGACAGGATGGCCGCTTCCTTGACGGGATGCCCGCTGACCAGCCCGGACAATGCAGATTGGAGCTTCTCCGCGGCGAACGCGACCTTCTCGCGCATGTCCAGCGGCGCGGTCTGGTGGTTCAAGCCCAGGGCGAACAAGGGTACGGACACGGACAGTGCGATCTGGCTGTTTGGATTGGCACATAGTATAGACGAGGGGACCACCGAGAAAGTCCTTGAAGAACACAATAAGCCGCTGATTGCAGTGCATATTTCGGCGAATCAGCATGGCCGGCGGCCGTCCTTCCCGCCGATCCGACCGCCTCCGCCACCCCCGCGCCGCTTGATCCCTGCACAATGGCGCCCCACCTGTGTGGGGTTCCACGACATCCCTGAGCGCCAAGCCGCCATGCCCATGCTCCGCCACCGGTTCCGCCCCGCCCTGCTTGCCGCCCTGGCAGGCATGGCCGCACTTGCGCCGGCGCTGCCGGCCGCGGCCCAGGCGCAAGCGGAACCAGACCCGGGCGTCAACGTCGGCAAGCCCTCGGCGCTGCGCAAGCTGGTGCCCGCCGAAGGGCTGGAGAAACAGGCCGCCCAGCAGTACCAGCAACTCAAGCAGCAGGCCGCCGAGAAGCGCGCCCTGGCCCCCGACGACCACCCGCAGGTGCGCCGGCTGCGCGCCATCGCCGCGCGCATGATCCCGATGGCCGCGCGCTACAACCCGCGCGCCGCGCAGTGGAAGTGGGAGATCAACCTGATCGGCTCGCGCAACATCAATGCCTTCTGCATGCCGGGGGGCAAGATCGCCTTCTTCAGCGGCATCCTGGACATCCTGAAGCTGACCGACGACGAAGTGGCTATGGTGATGGGCCACGAAGTCGCCCACGCGCTGCGCGAGCACGCGCGCGCGCGCATGGCCAAGAGCGAGCTCACGCACCTGGGCGCAAGCATCCTCGGGCAGATGGTCGCGGGCGGGAAGTTCGCCGGCGCCTTCGATGCCGGCGGCTCGCTGCTCACGCTCAAGTTCTCGCGCGATGACGAGACGGACGCGGACCTGGTCGGCATGGAACTGGCCGCGCGCGCCGGCTTCGACCCGCGCGCCGGCATCACGCTGTGGCAGAAGATGACCGCCGCCAACAAGAACGCGCCGCCGTCCTGGCTGTCGACCCACCCCTCCGGCCCGAACCGCATCCGGGAGATCGAGGCGCAACTGCCCAAGGTGATGCCGCTGTACCAGGGCGCGCCGTTGCGCGGCAAGCCGCTGGCGCTGCCGCCGGCGAAATAGTCCCCGGCCGCTACTGCAGCCGGCGCTCTTCCGAGGCCCGCAGGGTCGCCAGCATCTCGGCCACGCCGCCCATGTGCGGATTGATGCGCAGTGCCGCGTCCAGCGACGCCTCGGCGAGGTCGGGCCGGGACAGGCGCATGAAGATCTGCCCCAGGCCAGCGAGCGCGCCGAAGTGCCGCGGCTCGAGTTCCAGCACGCGGTGCACGTCGGCGATGCTGGGGCCCAGGCGGCCCTCCACGAAATGCAGGGTCGCGCGCTTGTTCCAGCACTCCGCGAAATCGGGATAACGCTCGATCAGCGCGTCCAGCTGCTCCCTCGCCGCGCGCCCGTCGCCCTGGGTCATCAGGTTGCTCGCCCGCGCCAGTTCGTCGCGCGCGCCGGCGGACGCGTGCCATCCCCATGCGCGCCAGATGCGCTTCTCGAACCCGGCGGCGGCCTTGGCGTCGCCGCAGGCGCGCAGCTCGTCGAACAGCGTGCCCAGGTCCGGGTGCAGCGAGCCTGCCGGCTTGATCGCGGCGAGGCCCGCGAGCAGGCGCATGGATTGGTCGAACACGCCCGGTGCTCCGTTCAGCGCGGGAAGCGCTGCACCTGGCCGTCCGGCTGGCGCGCGAAACGGCCTTCGTCGCGCGCGTGCACCGGATCGTCCTTGGGCCAGGGCCAGCCGCCGAACTGCGTGCGCTGGTAGTCCTGCATCGCCTGCTGGATCTGCTCGCGCGTGTTCATCACGAAGGGGCCGTACTGGACCACCGGTTCCCCTATGGGACGGCCCTGCAGCACCAGCAATTCCACCGCGTCGTCACCGGCCGCGAGCACGGGGGACGCATCCGCACGCAACGCCAAGGCGCAGTGCGAATCAATGACCTGCGCGTCGACCAGCAGCTTCCCGCCTGCGAAGAAGTACAGCGTGCGGCGCACCGCCGCGTCCATGGCCGGCGGCAGGGTGAGGGTCGCACCGGGTTCCATCCGCACGCACCAGATCGCGACGTCGGCACGCGCGCGCGCGGCCCAGGACTTGGGCGGCGGCGGCGGCGGACGCTTGCGGTCGAACACCCCGGCCACCACCGTCACCTCGGCAAGCTTGCCGGCGGCATTGCGCACCTCGTGGCGCGGCAGGTCCTGGTTCCACAGCATGGTGAAGTGCGGTTCGGCGAACTTGTCCTCAGCCGGCAGGTTGAGCCAGATCTGGAACAGCTCCAGCGGGTTCGGACGCTCGGGTTCCAGGAGCGGGAACATCTCCGAGTGCACCACGCCCGCGCCGGCGGTCAGCCACTGCACGTCGCCGCCGCCGAAGCGCGCCGCGGCGCCCAGCGAATCCGAATGGTCGATGTAGCCGCGCCGCACGATGGTCACGGTCTCGAAGCCGCGGTGCGGGTGCTGCGGGAAGCCCGGCACCTCGCGCCCGTGGTACATGCGAAAGCCATCCTTGCCGGCGAAGTCCTGCCCGAGGTCGCGCCCGGCCAGCGAGCCCACCGGCCCCATGCGTTCGTTGCCCGCGGGATAGGCATCATCGTGATGCACGCAGAACAGGAACGGGTCCACGGTCACCCAGGGGAAACCCAGGGGCTTGCGGTCGAGGATGGCGGAAGCGGGCTGGTCCATGGGCGCCAGTGTAATGCACCGCGAAACGGCGCCCGAAGGCGCCGGTCCGCTTACTCCGGCGCGATCTTCGCGTCCGTCGTGATGCGCCGGTACGCCCGGGTGGCATCCACGGCGAGTCTCGCGAAGTCCGTCGCGCTCACGATGCCCAGCTCGAAGCCGGCGGCATCCAGGCGCGTGCGCACGGCCGGGAGGTTGGCCGCCGCCGTGACCGCGCCGTCCAGCCGCGACACCACCGCCGGCGGCATGCGCGCGGGCCCGAGCACGCCGATCCAGGTGTCCGGGACGGCAAAGCCGTTCAGGGTCTCCCCCACCGTGGGCACGTCCGGTGCCGCCTTGGCCCGGGCGGACTCGATCACGCCCAGCAGCCTGACCTTGCCGCTGCGCACGTGCGGCAGCACGTTGGACAGGATCAGGATGGCGGAGGGAACCTGCTGGCCCACCAGGTCGTTGAGCGCCGGCCCGCCGCCCTTGTACGGGACATGCGCCATGTCCAGCCTGGCCATCACGTTCATGAGTTCGCCGCCCAGGTGCTGGGACGTGCCGCTGCCGGCGGTGGCGAAGGACATCTTCCCTGCCTGGCGGCGTGCGTGCTCGATGAACTCGGCGACGTTGTTGACGGGCAGGCTGCTGGGCACGGCCAGCACCTGGGGCGCGCGCCCGATCACGGTGACCGGGGTGAAGTCGGCGACGGGGTCATAGCTCACGTTCTTCGCGAGGAAGGGCATCGCATAGTGCGTGCCCACGGTGATCAGCAGCACATGGCCGTCGGCCGGGGACTTGGCGACCAGGTCCGAGCCGATGATGCTGTTGGCTCCGGGCCGGTTCTCCACGACCACGGAGCCACCCAGGCCGGCGCCCAGTTCCTGCGCCATCGCGCGCGCGACGGTGTCGACGCCGCCGCCGGGCGCGTAAGGCACGACCAGGCGGACCGGGCGGGACGGGAAAGCCTGTGCGAACGCCTGGGGCGAGAGCGCGAGCGCCAGGGCGAGAGCGGTGGCGCGCAGCGGCAGGGATCGGGACATGGAAACCTCCTCGTGGTTGTCATCAGCGCGGCCGTGCCACGCTTGCCGGGAGCAGAAGGATACCCGGCGAGGGAAGCCAGGTGGCCGGCGGGATAGCCTGTGCCAGCAGGTATCATCTGCGCCGCCGCACATCGCGCGGATCCAACCCAACCTCCCAGGCCATTGCCATGCTCACCACCGCCAAGCCCGATCCGAAGGACGTGAGGATCACCGTCGTCCTGACCTTCCTGATGGAGAACTGGTCCGAAGGCAAGGCACCGCCCTACTCCCCCATGACCAGCCCGCCCAAGCCCGGGGTGCCGGACCGCGCCGGCATCCTCTGGTCGAACTACGGCGGCTATGCCGGGATGGCCAGGCTGATGCGCGTCGCGCGCCTGCACGGGGTGAACGGCACGGTCTGCGCCAACGCGCGCTCGGCCGAATTGTTCCCCGACACCGTGCGCCACATCGTGCGCTCCGGCTGGGAACTGGCCGGCCACAACTACGCGCAGGACCAGGTGCTCTCCGGCCTGGACGAGCAGGAAGAACGCGCCCTCATCACCCGCAGCCTGGGCATCCTCGCCGAGGTGTCGGGCGTCAAACCGGTGGGCTGGCTCAGCTCCACCATCGCCTGCAACGACCGCACTGCCGGGCTGCTGGCCGGGCAAGGCCTGCTCTGGCATGGCGACTACAACGACATCGACCTGCCGGTGCGCACCGACACCGCCGGCGGGCCGATCGTCGCGATTCCGCACAGCGACTACGCCGACAACCGCGTGCTGCGCGGCGCGCCGGACACCTGGTTCAACTGCTACCGGGACCTGTTCGACTACCAGTACGGCCGCGAGCCGGGCTCGTTCATCAACATCACGATGCACGGCAACTTCGGCGGGCGGCCCCTGATGGCCGCGCAACTGGACAAGCTGTTGTCCTACATCGGCACCCGCGAGGGCGTGTGGATGCCGCGGCACGACGAGCTCGCGCACTGGGTGAACCAGCACGGCCTCACCGAAGTGCCCTACACCGCGCGCTATCCGCTGGGCTGAGCGCTGGACTGGCCGCTGGGCCGGGCGCCGGGCTGAGCGTCCGGCGCAGGCTTACTCGGGCTTGAGGCCCGAGGCCTTCACTGCCTTCGCGAACACGTCCAGGCTGCGGCGGATGCTCTCCGCATACGCCTCGGGCGTGCTGCCGACGGCGATGGCACCGAGCTCGCCGAGCCGCCGGACGACGTCAGGGTGGCGCGTGGCCTTCTGCACCTCGGCGGACAACCTGGCGATGACGGCCGGCGGCGTGCCGGTCGGCGCGACGACGCCGATCTCGCCCGCGAAATGGAAGCCGGGGTAGGACTCCGCAATCGCCGGCACATCCGGCGTGCGCGGCGTGCGGGCCGACGGCGTGCCGGCCAGAAGCCTGGCCTTGCCCGCCCGGACGAAGGGTTCGACCGCCGCGAGCGTCGACACCAGTACGTTGACGTCGCCGGCGATGAACGCGGGAACCGACTGGCCGGTGCCCTTGTAGGGCACGTGCACCAGGTTGATGCCGGCGGCCACCTTCAGCGACTCCATGCCGATGTGGTGCAGGCTGCCGATGCCGGCCGACCCGTAGGTCAGCTGGCCCGGCTTCGATTTCGCCAGCGCGACCAGCGCCGCCAGGCTGTCCACGTTCAGCGACGGTGCCACCACGATGAACATCGGCGTCATCGCGATGATGCTGACCGGCACGAAATCCTTGACCGGGTCGTAGGGCAGCTTGGAGAACAGGAAGGGGTTGATGGCCAGCTGCGGCACATCCGGCACCAGCAGCGTGTAGCCATCCGGCGCGGACTTTGCGACCATCTCGCTCGCCGCGATGCCGCCGGCGCCGGCGCGGTTCTCCACCACGAACTGCTGGCCGAGGTTCTCGGACAGGCGCTGGCTGACCAGCCGCGCGAGAACGTCGGGCGCGCCACCGGCGGCATAGGGCACCACCATCTTGACCGGCCGCGCGGGGAAGTCCTGGGCGCCAGCGGTGGCGCTGGCCAGCGCCACCAGCGCAATCGCGCAACGCAGGTACGCGGACACGGAAAGGATACTCGTTGGGAGCATCGGGAAGGTTCCTCAAGATCGATTGACGCATTCTAACAACATGAACCGCGCGGACCCGCGGCAAGTCCGGCAGCCGCTCGTCCGTCGGACGCACGGAGTGATGCAATAATGTTTCCCTATGGATACGGCAACACCCCGGGACCTTCGGCACCCTTTGCCGCAGCAGCAAGCCGAAGGTCGGAAGCCATCGGGGCTCGCGCGCAACCGGCGCGGCCGTGCGGAAGAGCTTCTGCTCAAGATCAGCACCGCCGTCGGCTCGAACCTCAACCTGCCCGGCATCCTCGACACCATCCTCAAGGAATCGATGGAGGTCGTCACCGCGCAGGAAGGTTCCGTCCTGTTGCGCGACGGTGTCAGCAACCGCCTGGAGATGCTAGCCTCCCGGGGACTGCCGAGGGACATCGTCCGCCGGGGACACATTCCCCGGGACGGAAGCATTGCGCAGTGGGTGGTGCAGAACGAAAAGCCCTTGATCCTCAATGGCAAGGTCCGCGGCCAAGACTATTCCCCGGCGCCGGCCGGCACGCGGACCATCGCCTCCGCCATGTGCCTGCCGCTGCTGGCCAAGGGGCGCGTGATCGGGACACTGAACCTGAACAGGACCGACACCTCGCTCGGCACATTCAGGAGAACCAGCCTCAACCTGATGACACTGGTGTCGGCGCATGCCGCCGAGAGCATCCAGATTGCCAGGCTGCATGAGGCCGTCATCCACGCGGAACGCCTGGCGGCAATCGGGGAAACGGTATCGGGCGTAGCCCATTGCGTGAAGAACATGCTCACCGGCCTGAGCGGCGGGCTGTACATCTGCCGCGGCGCCGTCGAGAGGAACGACATGGCGGCCTTCGCAAAAGGCAGCGCCATCCTCGACCAGGCCATCAGCAGGATCTCGTCGCTCGCAATGGACATGCTCGAGTACTCGAAGGACCGGCCGCTGAAACTCGCCGAGATGTCGGTAGAGCGCCTGTTCGCCGAACTGAAGTCGGTCAAGGCGGTCGTCGCGGAGCAGCGGGATGTCGACATCCGGGTTGCCATCGACAAGGACGCAGCCATCCTCCTCGCAGCCGGGGACCAGTTGTTCCGGTCACTGCTCAACTTGGTGGACAACGCCATCGACGCCTGCGGGCGCGGGGGCTGGGTCAGCCTGTCTGCCGCGGCGGATGCGTCCCCCGAGGCGATGGGCCGCCTGTCACGGGACGCCCCGTACGCGGTCGTGCTGCGGGTCGCCGACAGCGGCCCCGGCATACACCCGGATGCAGCCGGGCAGCTGTTCCAGCCGTTCTTCAGCACCAAGGGATCGCGGGGAACCGGCCTGGGGCTCGCCGTTGCGCGCAAGATCATGCTCGAGCATGGCGGAGACCTCGTGCTTGAGTCGCAGACAGGACAGGGCGCCGTGTTCGCGCTTTACCTCGCAGCGCCTGACCCGGGCGCCTCGTCGGCGCGCGCGCGCGCCATACCACCCGAACGACCGGAGGCAGCATGACCCCCCATGAGAAGCGGCGGCAGGAGCGCTTGCGACTTGCAGAACCCCGGCCCGATTGCTTCATGCTGATCGCCCCGGAAGGCACGCTGCCGGTGAGGGGCGTGCAGGACATCTCGAACGCGGGCATCAATCTGCGGCTGGATCGGGCCGTGCCCCCTGCTCAGCGGGTGACCGTCCGCTACACCGACACCAAGGTGCAACTCAATGCCTACGGCATCGTGGCGTGGTGCTCGCCGGAAGCGGGCGGCTTCGTCGCAGGCATCGAGCTGTTCAGCCCGACCCTGCTCATTGCCGCGATGGACACCGCTCAGGGCGGCCCGCGGGGCTAGGCGATCTTCCACATGGCCGTCATGCCGCGGTCCCCATGGGCCACGCTGTGGTAGCGCGTGGGGTAGACGCCCTTTTCATCGTGGAATCGCATGGCCGTCTCGATGGTGGCGCTGGTCGCAAGGAAAGATGCTCGACGCTGCCGGGCTGGGACTGGCGATCGAGCGAGGACGCCCAACTGCACCGCGTAACCATCAGCCTGAAGACCCGCCCAAGCCCCGACAGGTGGGCCAAAGGACCACGAAACGAAGGGCGGGGGGGAGTGGTGG
>CAIVVS010000338.1 GCA_903909415.1 uncultured Pseudomonadota bacterium
CCTGCATGTGCGCGACGGCGTGATGGAACTCGAGCAGCACAGAACGCGACTCGCCGCGCAGTAACCCGTTGAGGAGTTTGTCCGCCATGTCCGCCACCACCACCGCCTGGAACCGTGTCGTCCCGCTCGAGGGCGGCTCCAACTTCCGCGACCTCGGCGGCTATCGCACGGCATCGGGCTCGACCGTGCGCAAGGGCAAGCTCTACCGCACTGCGCACATGGCCGGGCTGACCGATGCCGACCTGGTGACGATCGGCGCGCTTGGCCTCCGCACGATCTGCGACTTCCGCGGGCCGGATGAAACCAAGCTCAATCCGACGCGCCTTCCTGGCAATGCGCCCGAGGTTCACATGCTGTCGATCATGCCCAAGGTGGGCGGGTCGGTGCGGCAGATCATGGAGGCGGGCGAGGCGCGGGGCGGCGACGTGCGCAACCTGATCACCGAGGCCTACCGCGCCTATGCGCGCGACCATGTCGCCCAGTATCGCGGCTTCTTCGAACGGCTGACGGCGGACGACCGCTATCCCATCGTCTTCCACTGTGCCGCCGGCAAGGACCGCACGGGCTTCGCCGCCGCCATCGTGCTGACCGCGCTCGGCGTGCCGAAGGAGACGGTGTTCGAGGACTACCTCCTGACCAACACCCATTGGCGCAGCACCACCTCGCTGCCGCCCAATGCCGATCCGGACGTCAGGAAGGCGCTGCTCGGCGCCCATCCGGAGTATCTCGATGCCGCTTTCCAGGGCCTCGATGCCCATTACGGCAGCTTCGACGCCTATCTGGAGCAGGGCCTGGGGGTGGATTCGGTCCGGCGCGCGCGCCTGCACACCCTTCTGCTCGAATAGCCCATCAAAGGTTGTGGAGGAGGGCGCCTCTTAGCGCCCAGATTGTGACGCAGGTCACAGTCTCCACCGCCTGCGCCCCCGATAGTCACGCGGAACCGCCGCGCTGCAGCAGAATGCCGCCGGCAGTCTGAGCGGGCATCGCGTCAATCGGGGATAGCGCATGACGCCAGATGAATTCGTATCCGTGCTGCGCGCCCATGACCGCTTCGTCGCCGGGCGGTCGGGCGGTGTCCGCGCCGATCTGCGCAACCAGAATCTCTCCGGCCTGCGCCTGTCCAATCTCAACCTGCGCGGTGCTCTGCTGCAGGGTGCCGACCTGTCGCGCTGTGTCCTGACCGGCGCCGATTTCTGGTTTGCCGACCTCAGCGCGGCGCGCATGGATGACGCCCAGACCACCAGTGCGCAGTTTGGCCGCGCCGACCTGCGCGGCATCAGCCTGTGCCGCACCGAACTGCGGGGCGCCGATTTCTCCGACGCCGACCTGCGGCCCTGGACAAATGCCCAGGGCGAATCGCGGGCGGCGAACCTGTCGCACAGCGCGCTCGACCGCGCCAACCTCGACCGTGTCCAGGCCGCCGATGCGCGCCTCAACAAGTCCTCGCTCACATCAGCCTCGTTCCGCGGTGCCAACCTGCCGCGTGCCGACTTCAGCGGCGCCGACATGAGCGGCGCCAATCTCGAGGGCGCCCGCCTGCAGGATGCCCGCATGGTCGGCGCGATCCTGCAGGATGCCTGGGTCAAGGACGCGCTGCTGCGCGGCGCCGACCTGCGGGGCGCCATTCTCGCCCGGGTCGATCTCGGCACCGCGAACATCCGCGATGCCAAGGTGACGCCGGGCCTCGCCCGCCTGTCGGCGGAACTGCAGACCGTCCTGCGCGATCATGCCATGTGGATCGACAGCCATGGCGCCGATGGCGCCCGTGCGGATCTCG
>CAIVVS010000339.1 GCA_903909415.1 uncultured Pseudomonadota bacterium
AAACCCGCCATCCACGCCCGCCTGCCGCTGGCCGAGGCGCGGCGCGCGCACGAGATGCTCGATGCGCGCGAGGTGCTGGGCAAGCTGGTGCTGCTTCCCTAGCCCGGTACGCCACCCACGGCGCGGACCGCAGCCCGGCTCACTCGGGCTTGATGCCCGCTTCGCGGATCGCCTTCACGTACTTGGCCATGTCGGTGCGCACCACTTCCGCGAAGCGCTGCGGCGTGCCGCCGATAGGCTCGTACTGGCCGTTGAGCAGCTTCTCGCGCACGTCCGAGGCCAGCACCTTGTTCACCTCGGCGTTCAGGCGCGTGATCACCGGCGCGGGGACCTTGGTCGAGCCGACCAGGCCGAACCACACGTCCACGTCGTAGCCCGGGAAGCCGGACTCGGCCACGGTCGGGTACTCGGGCGCCAGCGGCGTGCGCTTGGCGCCGGTGGTAACGAAGGCGCGCAGCTTGCCGGACTTCACCTGCGGCAGGAAGTGCGCATAGGTGCTGAGGAACACCGGCACGGTGCCGGACAGCACGCCCGCCATCGCCTCGCCGCAGCCCTTGTAGGGCACGTGGGTCCACTTCAGGCCGGCCATGGAACCGAGTATCTCGCCGGCCAGGTGCTGGGGCGAAGCCGGCGCGCAGGAGGTGTAGTTCACCTTGCCATTCTCGGCCTTCACCCAGGCGATCAACTCGGCGAAGTTCTTCGCGGGGACGCTGGGATGCACGCCGATGATCACCGGCGTCGAGGACACCAGCGCGATTGGCGCGACATCGGCGAAGGTGTCGTAGGGCAGCTTGGACACCAGCCCCGGCAGGATGGACAGCGCATTGGTCATCAGCGCAAGCGTGTGGCCATCGGGCTCGGACTTGAGCATCGCCTCCAGGCCGATCACGCCGCCGGCGCCGGTGCGGTTCTCCACCACGCAGGGTTGGCCCATGGACTGGGGGAACTTCTCGCACAGGTAGCGCGCCATGAGGTCCGCGGCACCGCCGGCGGAGAACGGCGCGATGATGCGCATCGTCTTGCTCGGGTAGGACTGCGCACAGGCCGCCGTGGCGGCGATGCCCAGTGCCGCCGCGGACAGGCACCGGATGATGGCGGATGCGACCCTGCTGTTCATTGCCCTGCTCCTTGTATTTGCCAGACCGATGCCGGATCGTACGCGGACACCGGGCACGAACGCTAGTCCGCGCTCACCCCGGTGGCCTTGACGATGCGTCCCCACTTCTCGACTTCACGCTTCATGTAGGCGCCGAATTCCGCGCTGCTGCCGCCCTCCGGCTCGAAGCCGATCGCGGCCAGCCGCTCGCGCACGTCGGGCTGGCGGATCGCGTCGTTCACCTCGCCGGCAAGCCGCTGCACGATGTCGCCGGGGGTCCTGGCCGGCGCGAAGAACGCGACCCAGGAACGCGCCTCGACATCGGGATAACCCGCCTCCGCCAGCGTGGGCACCTCGGGCAGCGAGGGCACGCGCTTGCTGCTTGCCACCGCCAGTCCGCGCAAGCGACCCTGCTTCACATGGGGGACGGCGGTGGGCATGGTGATGGACAGCACCTCGACCTGCCCGGAGACCACCGCGGTCACCGCCGGCGCGCCGCCCTGGAAGGGGACATGGGTCGCGTCCAGCCCGGCGAGCGAGCGGAACAGGTACTCGCCGATCAGGTGCGAGGAACTGCCGATGCCGGCGGTGGCGTAGTTGAGCCGGCCGCCGCGGGTCTCCTTCGCCGCGCGCACCAGTGCCGCCAGCGTCGCGGCCTGCACGTTCGCGCCGACCGCGATCATTTCCGGCGAGGACGCGGCCACGGCCACGGGGGCGAAGTCCGCGAGGGCGTCATAGCCGGGGTTGCGGTACAGGCTCATGTTGACCGCCATCGCGGCCGTGTTGGCGAGCACCGTGTAGCCATCCGGCGCGGCCTGCGCCACGAAGCGCGTGGCGATGTTGCCGCCGGCGCCACCGCGGTTCTCCACCAGCACCGGCTGGCCCAGCCGCTCGGCGGCCTTCTGCGAGACCAGGCGGGCGACGGTGTCGGCGATGCCGCCCGGCGCGAATGCGACCACCACCCGAACCGGGCGGTTCGGCCAGGCCTGTGCAAAGGCCTCCCCCACGCCGGCCAGCGCCAGCGTCGCGCCCGCGACGGCGCCAAAAATCCTTTTGGAAACAGGCATGAATGCCCGTCCGATGGCAATTCGACCTGCGTCGTGCCTGCCCATGGTTCCCCCTCCTCAGGAAGTGACGGCCAGAGAGTACCCCAAGGGACCTGCCGGCTGACGTGCCGGCGCACCGGCCCACGGCCGGAATGCGACGGGGCGGCACGGCGTTTGCTACGGTCAAAGCACGGCAAGCGGCGGTCCACGCCGCGCCGACCCAGGGAGAACACCATGAAGCAGCACACCCCGTCCGGCCCGGCAGCAGCCGCGTCACGCCTGCGCGCCGCCCGCGCCATTTCGCTGCTGGCCGCCTCGTGGCTGGCTGCCTGGCTGCCGGCCACGGCGCAGGCCCAGGCATGGCCGTCCAAGCCG
>CAIVVS010000340.1 GCA_903909415.1 uncultured Pseudomonadota bacterium
CGCTCGCCGTCACGGGCGCCGTCCCGGCCACCACGCTCGCCGCCGCGACCGCCGCGTCCGCGGCCACGGTCATGGCCGCGCTCGCCGCCGCGCTCGTTGCGGTCGCCGCCGCGCTCGCCGCGACGCGGCTCCTGGCGCTCGCCTGCTTTCTCGATGCGCCGGTCGTTGGCGGCCTGGGCCACCTGCGCCGGGCGCTCGCCGCGGAACCAGCCGAAGATCTTGCCGATGATGCCGGGGCGCTCGGCCGCCGCCGCCGCGGGCGCTGCCACCGGAGCGGCAGCCTGGGGGGCAGGCGCCGGTGCCGTCGGCATGGGCGCGGGCTGGGAGGGCGTGAAGTTCTGCACGGCCGCCTGCGGCTTTTCCTTCTTGGCTTCCTCGGCGGCGGCAAGCTTCTCCTCGTCCTCGCTGGGACGCTCCGCCAGTTCGTACGACGGGGGAAGCACGCCTTCCTGGTTCATGTCGTCGTGCCTGATCCGCTCGACCTTGTAGTGCGGGGTCTCGAGGTGGATGTTCGGGATCATGATGACGTTGACCTTGAGGCGCGTCTCGATCGACAGGATGTCGGCGCGCTTCTCGTTCAGCAGGAAGGAGGCCACGTCCACCGGCACCTGTGCGTGCACGTTGGCCGAGTTTTCCTTCATCGCCTCTTCCTGGATGATGCGCAGCACGTGCAGCGCGGTCGACTCCGTGGAACGGATGTGGCCGGTGCCGCCGCAGCGCGGGCAGGGCTGGTGCGAGGTCTCGCCCAGGCTCGGGCGCAGGCGCTGGCGCGACAGCTCCATCAGGCCGAAGCGGCTGATCTTGCCCATCTGCACGCGGGCGCGGTCGTAGCGCAGCGAGTCGCGCAGGCGGTTCTCCACCTCGCGCTGGTTGCGCTGGTTCTCCATGTCGATGAAGTCGATGACGATCAGGCCGCCCAGGTCGCGAAGGCGCAGCTGGCGCGCGATCTCTTCCGCGGCCTCGAGGTTGGTGCGGAACGCCGTCTCCTCGATGTCGTGGCCCTTGGTGGAGCGCGCGGAGTTGACGTCCACGGCCACCAGCGCCTCGGTGTGGTCGATCACCACGGCGCCGCCGGAGGGCAGCGTGACCTGGCGCGAATAGGCGCTCTCGATCTGGTGCTCGATCTGGAAGCGCGAGAACAGCGGCACGTCGTCCTGGTAGCGCTTGACCCGGTTGACGCTGTCGGGCATCACGTGCGCCATGAACTGCTGCGCCTGCTCGAAGATCGAGTCGGTGTCGATCAGGATCTCGCCGATTTCCGGATGGTAGTAGTCACGGATCGCGCGGATGACCAGGCTGCCTTCCTGATAGATCAGGAAAGCGCCTTTTTGCGAGCCGGAGGCGCCGTCGATGGCTTTCCACAGGCTCAGCAGGTAGTTCAGGTCCCACTGGAATTCTTCGGCGGTGCGGCCGATGCCGGCGGTGCGGGCGATCAGGCTCATGCCTTGCGGGACATCGAGTTGATCCATCACTTCGCGTAGTTCCTGGCGCTCTTCACCTTCGATGCGACGCGAAACGCCACCGCCGCGCGGGTTGTTCGGCATCAGGACGAGGTAACGGCCGGCCAGGCTGACGAAGGTCGTCAGCGCCGCGCC
>CAIVVS010000341.1 GCA_903909415.1 uncultured Pseudomonadota bacterium
CCGCCGCCGGCACGGCCGCTTGCGCGGCGATGGCGCCGCCAGCCGGGGCTGCGGGTGGCGCGGCCGCAGCCGGCTTGGCGGTCGGCGGCTCGCGCACGACCAGGTCCTGCAGGTTGATGCGTCCCTCGGGGGAGATCGCGACGCGCGCGAAGAACTCCGACAACGCGACCTCGGCGATATTCAGCGAGACCGGCAGGCTGCGCGCCCGTATTCCGCTGATGAACAAGGATTTCCAGCGCAGCAGGTCCTGGCTCGCGCCCTTCTCCACCACGGCAAAACCGGACAGGTTGAGGTCCCCGTCATAGCCGACCTGGGGATCGCCGGCGTCCCGCGCCTCGAACTGCAGCCGCCCCTTGGTGCCCGCCGTCCCGCCGATCACCGACACGTTCAGGAAGCGCGTGAAGTACGGCTGGAACGGCACCACCTCGACACCGGCCAGTTCCAGCGCCATGTCAGTGGCCAGCGGTGCGAAGCGCAGCGTGCCCTGTGCGCCCAGGGTGCCCTTGCCGTTGACGCCGGCGGTCACCGACACCTTGCCCGGCGTCGCCGCGGACTGGGCGTCAGTACCCAGGTTTTCCAGCTTCACGGAAAGCGGCGACAGCTCCAGCGCCACTGCCGGCGCAACCGACCGATCCTGCGCCGCCAGCGCCCAGCGCTCGAGGCTCGCGGATTTCAGTTTCACGGTCCAGGGCGCGGCCTTGGCGTCGCCCGCCGGTGCCGACTCGGCTGGCGCAATCAGAAGCGCGGCAAGGTCCAGGGTGCCGTCCGCGGCGCGGCTGGCGGCAAGGCGCCCGTCACTGCTGCTGAAGGATTCCACCAGGACGCGGCGCGCCACGAGGTCGATTTCCGACAGGTGCACGCTGGCCGCGCCTGCCGTCAGGAAGGGCGTCGCGTCCGCGCCGCGTGCGACCGACAGGCCCGCTAGCTCGGCATTCAGGTCATCGATGCGCGGCGCCGGCACACCGTCCTTCATCGCTACCGAGAGGTCCAGCGCGGCGGTGAGGCGACCGTCGCGCAGCTCGGCATTCACCGCGCCAGCGAGGTAGGGCATGAACTGCGCGAGGCGGATCGCCTCGGCTTCCAGCACGCCCTCGTAGGCCAGCGGCGCGAGCTGCAGGCTGCCTGACTGGCGCAGCGACTCACCCGCCGCCGTCGCCGCCGAGAACGTCACTGCCGCCGACTTGCCCGGCGCGTTGCCCAGGCCTTCGGCCTTGAGTTCCACGTCCTGCAGTTCGGTGCGGAACGGCGTCGCGGGAACCTCGTCCGAGATGCGCAGCCTGGCGCCGGTTACCTGCAGGGTGGCGAGTTCGAAGGAAAATGGCGCCGCCTTGCCCACTGGCGTCGCCTGGCCTGGCACGGCGCCCTTGGCGGGTGCCGGTGGCGCCAGCGCCATCAGGTTGAGCACGCCAGCCTTGTCGCGGCGCAGGCTCAGGTCCAGACCCTGCAGCAGCACGGATTCCAGCTGCGCCCTGCCGGCCAGCGGCTCCACCTTGCCCAGCGCGACCTGCAGCTTCGGGAACGACAGCAGCGGCTGGCCCGCCTTGTCGCTCAGCGCGATGTCCTCCACGGCGAGGCTGCCGGTGAGCAGGACCGAAGGCGCATCACCGGCACGCGAGAAACGCACGCCCAGGTCCGCGTCGAGCTTGCCCGAGGCCAGCTTCCACGCCGGGTCGTACGGCAGGTACTCGACGAACTTCGCCAGCGGCAGGCCGTCCAGCTTCAGGCCCAGTTCGGTTTCCAGCGTGGCGTCATACGGCTTGGCCCTGGCCTTCAGTTCCATCGGCGCGCCGTTCACG
>CAIVVS010000342.1 GCA_903909415.1 uncultured Pseudomonadota bacterium
CCGCGCGCGGCCAGTGCGTCCATGACGTGCGGCACCGAATGCAGCGTGCCGGTGTCCACCAGCGCGGCGCGGCCGTCCTGCTCGATCAGGTGGATGGCCACCATCGTCGGGCGCAGCATCTGCGCGTCGATCGCGACGATGCCCTGCCCCCAGTCCTTCATGACTGCCATGCCTGCTCCTCGAATGCCCGGCCCGGTCGCCGCGCTAGCCGATGGCCTCGCGCCCGTGCGGCGCGAGCCAGTCGCTGACTTCCGGCGAAGGGCCCGCAGGCACGATGCACGTCGGGTTCACGCCGGGGTGGCTGCGGTAGTAGTGGTGCTTGATGTGGGTGAAGTTGACGGTCTGCGCGATGCCCGGGGTCTGGTACAGCTCGCGGGCGTAGTCCCAGAGGTGGCTGTAGTCCACCAGCCGTCGCAGGTTGCACTTGAAATGGCCGTGGTACACCGCATCGAAACGCACCAGGGTCGGGAACAGGCGCCAGTCGGCCTCGGTGATGTGCCGGTCGCACAGGTAGCGGTTGCGCCCGAGGTGCTCGTCGACCAGGTCCAGCGTGGTGAACAGCTCGGCCACCGCCTCGTCGTACTTGTCCTGCGTGGTCGCGAATCCGGCGCGGTACACCCCGTTGTTCACCGTGCGGTAGATGCGCTCGTTCCAGACGTCGATCTGTTCGCGGTGCGCTTCCGGGTACAGGTCCGGGCACTTGCGCGTCGCGTAAGCGTCGAACTCGGTGTTCAGCATGCGCAGGATCTCGGGGGACTCGTTGTTCACGATGCGCCCGGTCTGGCGGTCCCACAGCACCGGCACGGTGACGCGCCCGGTGTAGTCCGGCTTGGCGCGCGTGTAGACCTGGTGCATGTGGGTCGAGCCGAACAGCTGGTCCGGCGTCGAGCCCTCGGTCGGCTCGAAGTGCCAGCCCTGCTCGCCCATGAAATGGTTCACCACCGAGACGCTGATCACGTCCTCCAGGCCCTTGAGCGCGCGCGCGATCAGGGTGCGGTGCGCCCAGGGACAGGCGAGCGACACGTACAGGTGGTAGCGCCCGGGCTCGGCGCGGTAGCCGCTGGAACCGTCCGCGGTGACGCGGTCGCGGAAGGAGGCGTCCTGGCGCACGAAGGCGCCGCCGCTGGCCGAGGTGTCGTACCAGACGTCGTGCCAGACGCCCTTGACCAGCATGCCCATGGAAACCTCCTGGTGTGACCGGTCGGCCGCTCAGCCGGGGATGGCGCACCCAGCGGCGCGCAGCGCCGCTTCGATGGACTGGCCGAGCGCGAGGATGCGCGCATCGCAGCCCTGCAGGCCAGCCACCATCAACCCGGCCGGCGCCTCGCCGGGACGGTGCACCGGGATCGACAGCCCGCAGCAGTCGAGGAAGTTGAACGCGCTGGTGTTGCGCAGCGCCAGCACGTTGGCCTTGGTGTAACCCTCGTCGGTGGCCGCCGTGTCCGCAATGACTGGGGCGATCATCGCCACCGACGGCAGCAGCCAGGCATCGTAGCCGGCGAACGCGGCATGCGCGCTGTCCAGGGTGCGGCGGCGCTGCTCGATGAGTTCCAGGTACTCCCAGGCGAGGATCTCCCCGCCCTTCATCATCCGGCCGGACACGCGCGGGTCGTACTCGGCGTAGTGGTCGCGCAGCCAGTGGCGGTGCCAGTGGTAGGCCTCGGGCGCGGAGAACGCGCCGCGCGCCATGTAGCCCGGGATGTTGTCCAGTTCGGCGAAGCTGACGTCGCTGACCTTCGCGCCCGCCGCCGACAGTGCCGCCACCGCGGCCTCGAAGCGCTTGCCGACCTGCTCGTCCAGGCCGTCGAGCACGAAGCCCTTGACCACGCCCAGGCGCAGCCCGGCGAGCGGCAGCGGCGCGGGGACGCCCGCTTCGCTGCCGGACAACACGGCATCCACCAGCGCGCAGCACGCGACATTCGAGGCCAGCGGCCCGATGGAATCCAGCGTGGTGGACAGCGGCAGCGCGCCGGCGCGCGGCACGCGGATCGAGGTCGGCTTGAAGCCGGTCAGGCCGTTGAAGGCGGCCGGGATGCGGATCGAGCCGCCTGTGTCGGTGCCTATGCCCACCGCCGCCATGCCGTCGGTCACCGAGATCGCAGCGCCCGAGGACGAGCCGCCAGGGATGCGCCCCTGCTTCGGGTCGGTGGCGCTGCGCTGGTAAGGGTTCTGGGGCGTGCCGTAGTGCGGGTTCAGGCCCAGGCCCGAGTAGGCGAACTCGGTCATGTTGGTGCGGCCGATGATCACCGCGCCGGCGGCGCGCAGGCGCTGCACCACGGGCGCATCCTCCGTCGCGGGCCTGGCATGGCGCGCGACCTTGGAGCCGGCCATGGTGACGTCGCCGGCGACGTCCAGCAGGTCCTTGATGGAGACCGGGATGCCGGCCAGCGGCCCGGGGGCGATGCCGGCCTTGCGCTGCGCATCGGCCGCATCGGCGGCGGCGCGCGCCGCGTCGGCGTACACCTTGGTAAAGGTGCGGCTGCCCTCGCCCTTGGGATCGGCGATGCGGGCCAGGCACTCGTCCACCAGCGCGCGGCTGGTGGTGGCGCCCGAGGCGAGGGATTTCTTCAGTTCCGACAGCGGCTTGAGCATGGCCCGGCGTTCCCTTTTACTTCTCTTCGTAGTAGTGCAGTTCCAGCAGCAGGCAGCCGCCGTCGGACTTGAACGGGCCGTGCGGCGTGCCCGGCGGGCGCACCGCGTAGGTGTTGGGGCCGAATTTCTCGCCGCCGTTGCCCTTGTCATCGTTGCCGACGATCAGGTCGCCGGACACCAGGTACACCTCTTCCCAGTACTCGTGCACGAAGGGCGCGGTGGTGTAGACGCCGGGCGCGAAGCGCAGGTGGCGGGTGCGGAAGCCCTTGCCATTCTTCTCGTCGAGGAAGCCCGACAGGATCTGCTGCTGGATGCCGGGCGGGTAGCCCTCGGGCGTTTCCCAGCCGGTGGTCAGGTCGACCTGGTAGAACTCCTTCGGTATCTTCTGGATGGCCATGTGCTTGTCTCCGATGTGATTGGTTCAGTCGGCCTCAGTCTGCTATGGCCAGCGTGCGCGACGCATAGCCATGCTTCAGGGTGCGGTTCTTGACCGGGTCGTGCAGTTCCATCTCGAACTTCTCGCCCCCGCCGATCTCGCCCTGCACCACCAGCGTGCCGCAGTACATCGCGGTGCCGACCGGCAGGGTGCCGGGGCTGTCGGGGAAGCGGCCGATCAGGTCGCGCGGGCTGAGCATCTTGCTGACCGGGCCCTCCTGGTACAGCAGGCGCTTGCCGCCGCGGGTGACGAAGGACCTGAGCTGCAACTGGTCCCAGTGCGCCTCGACCTCGTCCAGGCGCCAGACCTCGCCGCTCACCGGCTTGGCGCACATCTGCTTGGACACGGTGACGCCGTAGGCCTCGACCTTGCGGTCAGTGTGGTCCGAGCCCACGCCGACCAGGATGCCGTCCGGCGTGGAGATGAGCACGAACTCGGCCTCGCCCGAGGAATCGGTGCCGACGAACTCCTGCTCCGGCGCGGTGCTCAGCAGGCTGGCCGACATGCGGTAGAAGCACGGGATGGTGCGCGGACGCGCCACGCCGATGGCGGCGAGTTCGGCGATGTGGTGCTCCACCGCCTCGCGGTTGCGGCCGGTCCAGCCGGCGATCACCAGCTGCTTGACCTCGACCGTCTTGGCGGATCCCGCCAGGGTGAACGTGATGTTGGGCACTTCGGGGACTCCCGGGATTCTGGTTGCTAAAGTGGTTGCTTCAGGCCTTGGGCACGTCGTAGCTCTTCAGCAGTCCGTCCACCACCTCGTGGAAATATTCCCACGGCGCCTCGCGGAAGCTGTGGTTGCGGATTATGAACGAAGCGCCGGCGTAGAACTTCTCGTACTGCATGTGGCGCCCGGCGAACTCCGAGCCGACCAGGTCCCATGCCAGCTTGAACAGCTTCATGCGGTCCACCGCGCCCATCTGCGGGGTCTGGAAGTAGGTCTCGAACTGCTTGCGCAGCATCGGGTCCTGCATCACCGAAATGTCCGCCGGCATCTGGAACACGCCGCCGCCGCACAGCTCGCGCACCACGTCGATGATGGCCGAGTGGCCCTCGGTGCACCAGTTCAGCGCCGCATACATGTAGCGCCGGTTGAAGGTCTTGTGCCCGGCGGGCCATTCCTCCGCGTCCTGGATCTGGCCGGCGATCATGCCGCCCAGCGTGGCTTCCAGCGCGGACAGGCGGCCCAGCACCTCGCGCACCGCGGGGATCTGGTCGGCGCCCGAGGCCTGGGTGATGCGCGAGGCCAGGCCCACCAGCAGCTGCATCTTGGCGTGGAAACGCACGTTGGACTGGTGGTTGCCGTAGCAGTGCGCCGGGGTCTTGATGTAGATCTCGCGCGCCAGCACCGCGTCGTTGTGCACGAACACCTTCTCCCACGGCACCTTGACCTCGTCGCACATGACCATGGAATCGGTCTCGTCGAAGCGGTGCGTCAGCGGGTTCTCGAACTCCACCTGCGCGTCGCGCTCGAAGGGTTTGCGCGACCAGAGCGTCACGCCCTTGGCATTGACCGGAATCGCGCAGGTCACCGACTCGGCCAGCTGGGTGGGCGCGAGCGGGATCAGGTTGCCGACCCAGATCTCGTTGGCGAACACCGCGCCGGTGGCCAGCATCTTCATGCCCGACACCACCAGGCCGTCGTCTTCCTCGCGCACCACGCGCAGCGTCGGGATCGGCAGGTTCTGCTTGACGTAGAACTCGGGGTTGCGCGCGGCCTGCGGCGGGATCACGGCGTACACGCCGTAGATGTCGTTCTCGCGCATGTGCTCGTAGTAGCGCAGCAGGTTGTCCGCGTACTTGCCGAACACGCCGGGATTGGTGGACATGCCGGTGACGAAGGACGACACGTGGTCAGGCGAGCGCCCGAGCATCCCGTAACTCATCATCGCGATCTTGAAGTGGGCGTCCTTGCGCAGCTGCAGGTCCTCGCGCGACTTGGCGCGCATGAAGTAGCGGCTGTAGCGCTTGCCGCCGTCCTCGTAGGTCATCAGCTCGCGGTTGGCCGGGTCCGCCTTCATGTCGTAGATCGCGGCGATGGACGCCGCGGCGTTGCGGAACGCCGGGTGCGTGGTGACGTCGTCCACGCGCTCGCTGCCGATGTAGACGACGCGGCCGTCGCGCAGGGATTCGAGGTGCTGGGCACCGGTCTTGATCATGGTTGCTCCTGGGTCCGTTGTCGGATGGGTATGGGTTGGGTCGGAAATGGATGGTTCAGGCGGCGCGCGCGGTGGCGTCGCGCACCAGGAAATCGATCAGGTTGGCGGCGCGGTCGCCGCAGCCGACCAGCTCGCGCGCCAGCTCGCGCAGCTGCCGGAAGCGCGCCTCGTCCAGGCACTCGAACAGCACGTCGTTGACCTTCTGCTGGTGCGGGGCGACGCGCTCGATCAGCGCCTCGCCTTCCGGGGTGAGCGTGAGCAGCACGCGGCGCGCGTCGGCCGGGTCGTCCTGCTTGCGCATCAGGCCGCGCTCGACCAGCTTGCCGGCCTCCATGGTGATGAAGGCGCCGCTGCGATGCAGGCGAGCCGCCGCCTGTCCGACGCTGATGCCGGCCCGGGATTCCGGTCCGCCCGCCGGGTCGGCCTGCTCGCCGAAGCGGCGCACCGCCTGCAGCAGTTCGTACTGCACCCCGGTGATGCCCATCAGCGTGGCGAAGCCGTCGCGGCAGGCCTCCAGATGATGCGAGAATGCGAGCAGGTCGTGCACCATGCCGCGGAAGTCGTCGTCCGAGCCGGCGCGAAGCAGCGCCGGGCTTGACGCGGTCAGCGGCGCGCGCCGGGTCGGCGCGGCGCGCTTGCGGCTCCTGGCCTCGGTCGCGCGCTCGGCGCCGCGGTCTGGTGCAGTGGTGCTTCGGGCTAGGGAACGGGTGGCCATGGCGGTTCCGTCGTGGCATGCTTGAACCCGGCCACGTTAGCAATGCCAATTAGCTAAGTCAACAAGGTATTTTGTCCTTCCCCGACATGGAAGCCCCCGGAATGGAGTCCCAGATGAACGCGCACCGCCCCCGACTGTCC
Source organism: uncultured Pseudomonadota bacterium (assembly GCA_903909415.1). Next base: position 6,043 of record CAIVVS010000342.1, read on the forward strand.
GCCTGCCTGTTGCTTGCGGCCGCCCTGCCGCTGGCCGCCGCGCTGCCCGCGCTGGCCCAGGACGCCTGGCCGAACAAGCCGATCCGCATCCTCGTGCCGTTCGCGCCGGGCGGCGTGACCGACACGGTGACCCGGATCAACGCCCCGCGCCTGCAGGAAGCGCTCGGCCAGCCGGTGCTGGTGGAGAACCGCCCGGGTGCCGGTGGCGCGGTCGCGACCGAGGCGGTCGCCAAGTCCGCGCCGGACGGCTACACCCTGCTGATGGGCTCGGCCGCGCCGCAGACCCTGCTGCAGTACCTGCAGAAGACCGGCTACGACGGCGTGACCAGCTTCGCGCCGATCAGCCCGGTGAACACCAATCCGCTGGTGCTGGCGGTGCACCCGGCCCTGCCGGTGAAGTCGGTGCGCGAACTGATCGACGCGGCAAAGGCCCAGCCCGGCAAGCTGAACTTCGGCGGCGCCGGCGGCCTGACCCAGTTCTCCGGCGAGATCTTCAAGCACATGGCCGGCGTGAACATCGTCTATGTCGCCTACAAGGGCGGCGCCCCCGCCACGGCCGCGGCGGTGGCCGGCGACGTGCAGGTGACCTTCGCCAACTATTCCGACGCGCTGCCGCAGATGAAGGCCGGCAAGCTGCGCGCGCTGGGCATCACCGGTTCGCGCCGCTTCCCGCAGTCGCCCGACGTGCCCACCATCGCCGAGGCCGGCATCCCCGGCTATGCGGTGGATTCCTGGAACGGCCTGTTCGCACCGGCCGGCACGCCCGCGGCCATCGTCATCCGCATCTCCGCCATCGTGCAGCAGGGCGCCAGGGACCCGGTGGTGCGCCAGCGCATGTTCGACATCGGCTCGGAGGCCTTCGCCGACACGCCCGAGGGATTCCGCACCTTCCTGCTCGGGGAGCAGAAGCGCTGGGCGGAGTTCGTGAAGCAATCCGGCATCAAGATCGAGCAATAAGTACGACAACAGGCCGCGCAAGCAGCCGTACAACAGCACGCCAGGAAACCAGAGGAACCAGCATGGACATCGCCGCCCCCGTCATCATCGACACCGCCTTCCGCTCCGCGCTGCGCCGCCTGCAGGCCGCCGACCGGGTGCAGGTCATCACCGAACCGGTCAACCCGGACTATGAAGTGGCCGCGGCGATGCGCAAGCTCGACGGCGGGCCGGCGGTGCTGTTCACCGGCGTCACCGGGCACGCGGTGCCGGTGCTGGGCAACTTCCTCGCCTCGCGCGAGAACTGCGAGGCCGCCTTCGGCATGGACTACCGCGGCATCCGCGAGTTCGTCGGCCGCGCGATCTCCAACCCGATGCCGCCGGTGCTGGTGGCCAAAGGCCCGGCGCAGGACCACGTGCTGACCAAGGACTTCGACATCGGCAAGCTGTTCCCGATCCTGCGCCACACGCAGGCCGACAGCGGCCGCTTCATCACCGCCGGCATGGTGATCGTGCGCGACCCGGACACCGGCGTGTACAACGCGTCCTACCACCGGCTGCAGGTGCTGGGACCGAACCGCACCGCGATCAAGCTGGACTTCGGCCGCCACCTGCGCGCCGCCTTCGAGCGCGCGCAGCGCCGCGGCCAACCGCTGCCGATCGCCGTGGTGATCGGCACCGACATCGGCGTGCACTACACCGCCGCGACCATGGGCGCACTGATGCCCGAGTCGGCCGATGAACTCGCGGTGGCCGGCGGCCTGGCGGGTCGCCCGCTGCCGGTGGTCAAGTGCGTGACCCAGGACCTGCTGGTGCCGGCCGAGACCGAGATCGTGCTCGAAGGCGTGCTGCGCACCGACACCACGGTGCGCGAGGGCCCGTTCGCCGAGTTCGTCGGCTACCTGTCGCCCGAAGGCGACGCGCCGATCTTCGAGATCAGCGCCGTCACCCATCGCGACAACCCGGTGTACCACGCGATCAACGGCTACGGCCGCGAGACCATCATGCTGCGCAAGTACGTGCTCGAGGCGAGCCTGCTGAAGGCGCTGCAGGCGGCCACGCCGGTGGTGACCGACGTGGAGATGACCGCCGGCGGCCTGCACCGCTTCCACGCGGTGCTGTCCATCCGCAAGGCCTCACCCCAGCACGAGGGCTTCCAGCGCAACGCCATTCTCGCGTCCTTCGGCACGCTCAAGGACCTGGACATGGTGATCGCGGTGGACGATGACATCGACATCCGCGATCCGATGGACGTGGAATACGCGCTGGCGATGCGCATGGAGGCGTCCAAGGACATCACCGTGATGCCGGGGACCCGCGGCCACGAGTACGTGCGCATCGGCGACAACGGCGTGCGCGCCAAGCTGGGCATCGATGCGACCGTGCCCTTCGCCGACCGCGAGCGCTTCAGGCGCGCGAGCTTCAACCCCGTGGACGTGGATCGCCTGAAGCCCACCGCGACCCTGCCGCCGGCGTTGAAGTGGCTGAAATAGAAATTAAAACAGCCACTTAGGTATATTTCGGTCCATTTTCCGTCGAGGTGCCCATGAAGACCCTGCCCATCGCCGCCAAGCGCCGTTCCCTGATCAAGGCTGCAGCCGCGGCCTCGGTTGCCACGGCGGTGTCCGGCCTGTTGCCCGGCATCGCCCGCGCCCAGGCCTTCCCGAGCAAGCCGCTGCGCCTGGTCGTCCCCTTCCCGGCCGGCGGCTCGGCCGACGTGATGACGCGCCTGTTCGCCGCCGTCGCCACCCAGCGGCTCGGCCAGCAGGTGCTGGTGGAGAACCGCGCCGGGGCCGGCGGCAACATCGCCGCCGAGTACGTCGCCAAGGGCCCGGCCGACGGCTACACCCTGCTGCTCGCCGGCCAGGCCATCCTCGCGATCAACCCGGTGCTGTATCCCAAGATCGGCTATGACCCGGCCAAGGACCTGGCCTTCGTGAGCATGCTCTCCAGCAGCGCCAACGTGCTGCTGGTGAACCCGTCCCAGGTGCCGGCGAAGAACATGGCCGAGTTCGTCGCCCTGGCGCGCGCCAAGCCCGGTTCGATCTCCTACGGCTCGAACGGCTCCGGGTCGCTCACGCACCTGACCACCGAAGTGTTTGCCAATGCGGCGGGCGCGAAGTTCCTGCACGTGCCCTACAAGGGCGCGGCGCCGCTGATGGTGGACCTGATGGGCGCGACCCTCGGATTCACCTTCACCGCCACCCCGGTGGCCGTGCCGCTGGTGCGCGAGGGGAAGCTGCGGGCGCTGGCGGTCACGACCCGGGGCCGGAATCCCCAGCTGCCCGACGTGCCGACGCTGGTCGAGTCCGGCTTTCCCGCGCTCGACCTGCCGACCTGGTTCGGCTTCCTCGCGCCGTCCGGCACCCCCGCGCCGGTGCTGTCGGTCCTGCGCAAGGAGTTTGCCGAGGTCCTCGCCAGTAAGGAGTACGGCGAGGCGCTGGCCAAGAATGCCAGCGAACTGATGCCGGTCGGCCCGGATGCGGCCGATGCCTTCCTCGCCAACGAGCGCAAGCTCTGGGCCAGCGCGGTCAGGGCCAGTGGCGCGAAGGTCGACTGAACCGTCTCCGGGCCGGATTGCCGCTCGCCCGGGGCGGGGGTGGCCCGGTCCGGGCCCGGCGCCGGCCTGCGCGCAGTTGTGAAGCTTCGTCAAGCCGACATCCGCCTGTTGATTCTGTGATAGCTTGTCTGCGGAAGTCATCCGTACCCTGGGAGGGGCGATGGACGTCAAGGACTTGCGGTTTTTCGTGGCGGTGTACGAGCTGCGCGGTTTCGCCCAGGCCAGCGGCCGCCTGAACACGGTGCAGTCCAACGTGTCCTCCCGCATCATCCGGCTGGAGGACCTGATCGGCGCCCCCCTGTTCCTGCGCCATCGCCGCGGCGTGCTGCCGACGCCGCGCGGCGACATGCTCTATGCCTACGCCAAGCGCGTGCTCGCGCTGGTCGAGGAAGCCACCACCGAGGTCAAGGCCGGCAAGGACATCGCCGCCTGACCCGCGGCCGTCGCCGGCAGGCCTGCCCTGCCCCAGGCTGCGGCCAATCCCTGCTTCAGCGGTAAAGCACTTCCGGCCCGCCGGTTCCCACGGTGCGTTCGTACACCCCGTCTTCCGCCTTGGTGTACTTGGTCATGCCGGAATTCTTCACCGCCTGGTCGCTGGTCGAATAGCGCCCGCCCAGCGCCACCGCGCAGATCTGCCGCTCGCAGGGCTTGCCGCAGGTCGGGCACGCGGTGAGTTTCTCGTCGGCCATGCGCTGGAACACGGTGAAGCGCCCGTTGCACTGGTCGCAGGGGCCGGGGGTCGGGGCATAGTCGTACAGCGGCATGGCGGGCCTCTCGAAGGCAACTGGCTCGGGGCAGGAAGGCAACGCGGGGATTCTAGCAGCGGGACGCCATGGCCATGCGTTGCGGGCCGGTGTCGCGCGCACCGCTCCGGCGCCACGCCATGGCTGATGTTCATGATCCAGCCGCGGGATATCCCGCATACTCAGGTCTGCGTACTCGAATCGACCGGCCGTCCTTGCCGGCCCACCGCCGGACCCGGGCGGGCGCGGCGCCATCAGCCAGGCCGGAACAGGCAGAGGCACGCAGGCGCCGGCGTGCCGCAACTCGTTCAGCCCGCCTGGCGACCTCACCGGGCCTGCCCGGCCCTTCCCTTCCCCTTCGAGGACGTTTGATGGAACACAACGTTCCGCTGATCACCACGCTTGCGGCCGCGCTGGGCACGGCCCTGGTGCTGGGCTTCGCGGCCGAGCGCCTGAAGCTGCCCGCCCTGGTGGGCTACCTCGTCGCCGGCATCCTGATCGGACCGGCGACCCCGGGCTTCGTGGCCGACGTGGGCATCGCATCCCAGCTGTCGGAGATCGGGGTCATGCTGCTGATGTTCGGCGTGGGCCTGCATTTCTCGATGGAGGACCTGCTCGCGGTGCGGCGCATCGCCGTGCCCGGTGCCGTCGTGCAGATGGGCCTGGCCACGGTGCTGGGCATGGCCATGGCCTGGTGGATGGGCTGGAGCACCGGCAGCGGCCTGATCTTCGGGCTGTCGCTGTCCTGCGCCAGCACGGTGGTGCTGCTCAAGGCGCTGGAGGCGCGCGGCGTCCTGAGCAGCATGAACGGGAAGATCGCGGTCGGCTGGCTGGTGGTCGAGGACCTGGCGATGGTGCTGGTGCTGGTGCTGATGCCCCCGCTGGCGGGCGTCCTGCTGGGAGATGCGGCCGGCGCCGCGGCCGATGCGGGCCCGCTGTGGGTCACCATCGCCAAGACCCTGCTGCAGGTGTCCGCCTTCATTGCGCTGATGCTGGTGGTCGGGCGTCGCGCGCTGCCCTGGCTGATGATGCAGGTGGCGCGCACCGGCTCGCGCGAGCTGTTCACGCTCTCCGTGGTCGCCACCGCGATCGGCATCGCCTACGGGGCCGCGGTCCTGTTCAGCGTGTCGTTCGCGCTGGGCGCCTTTTTCGCCGGCACCGTGATGCGCGAATCCGACCTCAGCCACCGCGCCGCCGAGGAGTCGCTGCCGCTGCGCGACGCCTTCTCGGTGCTGTTCTTCGTGTCCGTGGGCATGCTGTTCGACCCCACCGTGCTGCTCTCGCAACCGCTGCACGTGCTGGGCGTGGTCGCGGTGGTGATGCTGGGCAAGTCGCTGGCGGCAGCGGCGATCGTCCTTGCGTTCCGCTACCCGCTGAACACGGCGCTCACCGTCGCCGCGAGCCTGGCGCAGATCGGCGAGTTCTCCTTCATCCTCGCAGGCCTGGGCCTGACGCTGGGGCTGCTTCCCCAGGAAGGCGTGAGCCTGGTGCTGGCCGGCGCGCTGATCTCGATCGCGCTCAACCCGCTGCTGTTCGCCACCATCGAACCGGTGCGCAACTGGGTGCTGCGGCGCTCGGCGTTCGCGCGGCGGCTGGAACGCCGCCAGGACCCGTACGCAGAGGTGCCGCAGGGCACGGCGCGCCGCTTCCTCGAGGGCCAGGTGGTGATCGTCGGCTATGGCCGCGTCGGCCGGCGCATCGCGGCAGCGCTGGAAGGCCGCGGCATCCCTTACGTGGTCGCGGAGCAGAACCGCGAGCTGGTCGAGGCACTGCGCGAACGCGGGGTGGTGGCGGTCTCGGGCAACGCCGGCGAGCCGGGCGTGCTGATACAGGCCCACATCGCGCAGGCGGCGATGCTGGTGATCGCCAGCCCGGACACCGTGCACGTGCAGCAGATGGCGGCCACGGCGCGCGCGCTCAATCCCGGCATCGAGATCGTGCTGCGCACCCACAGCGAGGAGGAGTCCGAGCTGTTCCAGGGGCTGGGCCTGGGCAAGGTGTTCTTCGGCGAGGAGGAACTCGCGCGCGGCATCACCAGCCACGTGCTGGAGCGCTTCGCGCCGCAGTCGCCGCCCTAGCGCCCCCCGCCGCGCTAGACTCGCCACCCGACACACCTCCCGACATATCACCGACAAGGATGCACGGCATGGCCAACCCGATACTGCGCAGGAAACTGGACGCGCGCGAGTTCTTCGTCGCCCCCGGCATGCAGGACATGATCTCCACGGTGGTGGCCAACAAGGTCGGCTTCGACATCGTCTACGGCACCGGCTACTGGATGACCGCGTCGTCGCTGGGCCTGCCCGACGCCGGCATCGCCACGTACACGCAGATGCTGGACCGCATGGCGACGCTGGTGAAGACCAGCAACGCCGCGGTGATCGCCGATGCCGACACCGGCTACGGCGGGCTGCTGAACGTGCACCACACGGTGCGCGGCTACGAGGCCGCCGGGGTGACCGCGATCCAGATCGAGGACCAGGAGTTCCCCAAGAAGTGCGGCCACACGCCGTTCAAGCGCTGCATCCCGACCGGGGACATGGTCGAGAAGATCAAGGTCGCCTGCGAGGCGCGCGAGGACAAGGAGAACTTCCTGGTCATCGCCCGCACCGACTCACGCGCCGCCGACGGCGTGGACGCCGCGATGCGCAGGCTCGAGGCCTATGACAAGGCAGGCGCGGACGTGCTGTTCTTCGAGGCGCCGCAGTCCGAGGAAGAGATGCGGCGCGCCTGTGCCGCCTTCGACAAGCCGATGATGGCCAACATGGCCGACGGCGGGAAGACGCCGATCCTGCCTGCCAGCGTGCTCAAGGAGATCGGCTACGCCTATGCGATCTTCCCGGCGATGACCAGCCTGATGGCGGCGCATGCCATGGAACAGGGCCTGCGCCACCTCAAGGAAACCGGCACCAGCCTGACGCCGGACATCCCGATGTTCGACTTCAACGAGTTCAGCCGGCTGATCGGCTTCGACCACGTGTGGGAGTTCGAGAAACGCTGGGCCAAGTAAAAAAATGAATTAAAACAGCTACTTAGGCTGTTTTCGCGTGTTTTCCGGGTGCGGGGCCTGCGCGCCCGGCCAGGCTCAGCGCAGCGAGGCGTTGATCTTGTCCAGCACCGCCGAACCCGGCACCAGGTCGCGCCCGTCGAGCTTGTTCAGCGGCGTGTCCACCGTGTCCAGGTGGGCATGCAGGTCCTCGGGGTCCGGATCCACGTAGAGCAGCCCGGTTACCACCATGCCGCGGGCGTGGTGCTGCTGCACGTAGTCCATCGCGGCCAGGCGGTTGGTCGCGTCGTAGTCCTCGGCCAGCTTCTTGAGCTGCAGCACCGAGCCGTCGTGCTGGCGCACCTGGGTGATGGTGCCCGGCGCGTACTCGGTGGTGATCGCCTCGCGCGTCGGGAAGAAGTCCAGCCGGTTCACCGCCTCGTTGTGCTCGCGCACGTAGTCGTAGCTGCGCGTGGAGCCGTCGTGGTTGTTGAACGCCACGCAGGGACTGATCACGTCGATGAAGGCCGCGCCCTGGTGCAGGATGGCCGCCTTGATCAGCGGCACCAGCTGTTCCTTGTCGCCCGAGAAACTGCGCGCCACGAAGGTCGCGCCCAGCTGCAGCGCTAGCGACACCATGTCCACCGGCGAGTCGCTGTTGACCACGCCGCGCTTGGACTTCGAGCCCTTGTCGGCGGTGGCCGAGAACTGTCCCTTGGTCAGGCCGTACACGCCGTTGTTCTCGACGATGTACACCATGTTCACGCCGCGGCGCACGCTGTGGGCGAACTGCCCGAGGCCGATGGAGGCGGAGTCGCCGTCGCCGGAAACGCCCATGTAGAGCAGCTCGCGGTTGGCGAGGTTGGCGCCGGTCAGCACCGAGGGCATGCGCCCGTGCACCGTGTTGAAGCCGTGCGAATTGCCGAGGAAATAGGTCGGCGTCTTGGAGGAGCAGCCGATGCCGGAGAGCTTGGCGACGCGGTGCGGCTCGATGTCCGCCTCCCAGGCCGCCTGGATGATGGCAGCCGAGATGGAGTCGTGGCCGCAGCCGGCGCACAGCGTGGACACCGGCCCCTCGTAGTCGCGGCGGATGTAGCCGACCTTGTTCTTCTGCAGGCTGGGGTGGTGGAGTTTCGGCTTGGCTATGTAGGTCATCGCTGGGGTTCCTGTCCGGTATGTCTCAGTGCGCCACTCAGTTCGCCGCTCAGTTCGCCGCTCAGTTCGCGACCTTGCGGAGCGGCTTGACGTTGAACAGCGCGAGCTTCTCCTCGATCGCATGCGCGATGAAGCGCGCCGTGACCGGCGTGCCGTCGTAGTGCAGCACCGGCATCAGCTTGGCCGGGTCGATGGAGCACTCGTTCATCAGCATGCCGCGCAGCTGGCCGTCGCGGTTCTGCTCGACCACGAACACCTGGTCGTGGCTGTCGATGAAGTCGTCGATGCTGGAATGGAACGGGAAGGCGCGGATGCGCATCGCGTCCACCGCCAGCCCGGTCTGCTCGAAGTGGTCCAGCGCCTCGTCCATCGCCGGGCTGGTCGAGCCGAAGTACAGCACGCCGAAGCGGCTGGGCTTGGACGCGGGCCGGTGCACCGGCATGGGCACGATGTCCTTGGCGGTCTCGAACTTCTTCTGCAGCCGCTGCATGTTGTCCACGTAGACCGGGCCCTCCTCGCTGTAGCGGGCGTAGCGGTCCTTGGTGGTGCCGCGCGAGAAGAAGGCGCCGCGCGTCGGGTGGGTGCCGGGATAGGTGCGGTACGGGATGCCGTCGCCGTCCACGTCCAGGTAGCGTCCGAAGTCCTTGCCCGCCTCCAGTTCCTCGGCGGTCATCACCTTGCCGCGGTCGAGCTCCCGGGTGTCGTCCCAGACCAGCGGCTTGCACAAGCGCTGGTTCATGCCGATGTCCAGGTCGGTCATCACGATCACCGGGGTCTGCAGCCGGTCGGCCAGGTCCAGCGCGTCGGCCGCCATCTCGAAGCATTCCTTCGGGTCCTCGGGGAACAGCAGCACGTGCTTGGTGTCGCCGTTGGACGCGTAGGCGCAGGACAGGATGTCGGCCTGCTGGGTGCGCGTGGGCATGCCGGTGGACGGGCCGCCGCGCTGCACGTTGATGATGGTCGCGGGGATCTCCGCGAAATAGGCCAGGCCGATGAACTCGGTCATCAGCGAGATGCCGGGGCCGGAGGTCGCGGTGAAGGCGCGCGCGCCGTTCCAGCCGGCGCCGATCACCATGCCGATCGAGGCCAGTTCGTCCTCGGCCTGGATGATGGCGTACTTGGCCTTGCCGTCGGCGTCGTGGCGGTACTTCTGGCAGTACTTGGTGAAGGCCTCGGCCAGCGACGAGGACGGCGTGATCGGGTACCAGGCGCAGACCGTGGCCCCGCCGTAGACGCAGCCCAGGCCGGCGGCGCTGTTGCCGTCGATGAAGATGCGGTCGCCCACGTTGTCGGCACGGCGCACCTTCAGGCCCATGGCGGCGCAGTCCAGGTGCTCCTTGGCGTAGTCGCGCCCCAGGTGCAGCGCCTTCACGTTGGAGTCGAGCAGCTTTTCCTTGCCCTTGTACTGCTCGGCGAACAGCTTCTCGATTGCCGCCGGGTCCATGTCGAGCAGGGCCGACAGCGCGCCCACGTAGATGATGTTCTTGAACAGCTGGCGCTGTCGCGGGTCGGTGTAGGTGGCGTTGGTGACCTCGGTGAGCGGCATGCCGATCACATGGACGTCCTCGCGGAACTTCGACGCGGGCATCGGCCGGGTCGAGTCGTAGAACACGTAGCCGCCCGGCTCCACTTCCTTGATGTCCTGGTTCCAGGTCTGCGGGTTCATCGGGACCATCAGGTCCACCCCGCCGCGCCGGCCCAGCCAGCCGCGCTCGTTGACCCGCACCTCGTACCAGGTCGGCAGGCCCTGGATGTTGGAGGGAAAGATGTTGCGCGGGCTGACCGGCACACCCATGCGCAGGATGGCCCGCGCGAACAGTTCGTTGGCCGAGGCCGAGCCCGAGCCGTTCACGTTGGCGAACTTGACGACGAAATCGTTGACCGCTTCGATCTTTTTCATGTCCTGGTTCCCGTCACGCGGCTTTCTTCACCGGCTGCTTGTTCCCGGAACGGCATCCGGGGCCGGCATGGGTCATCTGGATCAGCACCTTCTTCATGTCCCAGGCGCCGGTCGGGCAGCGCTCGGCGCACAGGCCGCAGTGCAGGCACACGTCCTCGTCCTTGACCATGACCTTGCCGGTCTTGAGCGCGCCCGAGACATACAGGTCCTGGGTGAGGTTGAGCGCCGGTGCGGTGAGCCGCGTGCGCAGGTCCGCCTCCTCGCCGCCCGGTGTGAAGGTGATGCAGTCCATCGGGCAGATGTCGACGCAGGCGTCGCACTCGATGCACTGGTTCTGGGCGAACACCGTCTGCACGTCGCAGTTCAGGCAGCGCTGCGCTTCCTTGAACCCGGTGGCCGGGTCGAAGCCCAGTTCGACCTCGATCCTGATGTTCTTCAGCGTCTTGGCCGGTTCGGCCCATGGCACCTTGAAGCGGTGGTCCATGGACACGTCGTTGTCGTAGCTCCACTCGTGGATGCCCATCTTCTGGCTGAGCACACGCATGCCCGGCTCGGGCCGCACGGCGATGTCCTCGCCGTTGAGCAGCTTGTCGATGGACACTGCGGCATCGTGGCCGTGCGCCACCGCCCAGATGATGTTCTTGGGGCCGAAGGCGGCGTCACCGCCGAAGAACACGTTCGGGATGGACGACTGCATCGTCACCTTGTCGACCACCGGCATGTCCCACTTGTCGAACTCCAGCCCGATGTCGCGCTCGATCCAAGGAAAGGCGTTCTCCTGCCCCACCGCCACCAGGACGTCGTCGCACTCGAAACTCTGGTCAGGTTCGCCGGTGGGCACCAGGCTGCGCCGGCCCGTGTCGTCGTACACCGCCTTGACCGACTCGAAGCTCATGCCGGTGAGCTTGCCGTCCTTGTGCAGGAAGGACTTGGGCACCAGGTAGTTCAGGATGGGGATGCCCTCGTGCTGGGCGTCTTCCTTCTCCCACGGGCTCGCCTTCATCTCCTCGAAGCCGGAACGCACGATGACCTTCACGTCCTCGCCGCCCAGGCGCCTGGCCGAGCGGCAGCAGTCCATCGCGGTGTTGCCGCCGCCCAGCACGATGACGCGCTTGCCGATCTTGTCGATGTGTCCGAAGGACACCGAGGACAGCCAGTCGATGCCGATGTGGATGTGCTTCGCGGCTTCCTTGCGGCCCGGAACGTCCAGGTCGCGGCCGCGCGGGGCGCCGGTGCCGACGAACACGGCGTCATAGCCCTGCGCGAGCACGCCCTTGAGGGAATCGATGCGTTCGCCCGCGCGGAAGTCCGCGCCCAGGCCGAGGATGTAGCCGACTTCCTCGTCGATCACCGCCTCGGGCAGGCGGAACTTCGGGATCTGGCTGCGGATCATGCCGCCGGCGCGCTTGTCGCCGTCGAACACCGTGACTTCGTATCCGAGCGGCAGCAGGTCGCGCGCCACGGTCAGTGCCGAGGGGCCCGCGCCGATGCAGGCGATGCGCCTGCCGTTCTTCTTCGCGGCGGGCCTGGGCATGCGCGCCTGGATGTCGGCCGCGTCCTTGTTGTCGGCCGCGACGCGCTTCAGTCGGCAGATGGCGACCGGTTCGTTGCCCTCGTCCTGGTCCTCGACGCGTCCGCGCCGGCAGGCCGGTTCGCAGGGTCGGTCGCAGGTGCGTCCGAGCACGCCGGGAAACACGTTGGATTCCCAGTTCACCATGTAGGCGTCCGAATAGCGCCCGGCGGCGATCATTCGGATGTACTCGGGTACCGGGGTGTGGGCCGGACAGGCCCACTGGCAATCGACGACTTTGTGGAAATACTGTGGATCGCTCGTGTCCGTCGGCTTCAAACCACCCTCCTCCGTTGCCGGGCGACCGAGCCGCTTCTTGTCGTCACGCCGGATCAATGTCCGATGTGCCACGGGGCCGCCCCCCGTTTAACCAGATTACGCCCGCCCATGGTGCCCGAAAAGGCCTGTGGATTCAGGTGCTTTGCAGCAATTTTCCGGGCTTGGACGCCGGCTCCCGAAGCCGATCCGGGCGGATCGCGGGGGCAGGCGGGCTCAGGACCGTCGGTCAGCGAACCTCGGCGCCTTGACCGACTTCTCGAACTCCCGGGCCAGGGTGCCGGTTTCCAGCACCTCGACCACCGGCTTGAGCTCGAATTTGGCCTTCACCGCCTCGGCCAGCGACACCGCCGTGGCAAGGGCGTCCACGCCGCGTCCGAACTCCACGTACAGCACCAGCCCGTCCAGCCCCTCGGTGCTGACCGCTTCGGCGCGGAAGTCGGTCACGGCCGGCTGGGTGAACAGGAAGTCCTCCAGGTCGCCGTGGTTCAGGTTGATCCCCCGTACCTTGAAGAACCCCTCGGTGCGCAGCGCATGGTCCAGCAGCGGAAACACCGAGAACGGGTCGTCGCTGGGCACCTGCCGGCGCAGGGTCACGATGTCGCCCGAATACCAGCGCAGGAAGGGCGTGACGGTGTTGGTGAACAGCGGCGTGATCACCAGCGCACCCTGCTCCCCTTCGGCCACCGGCTTGTGCGTGGACGGGTCCACCACTTCCAGGTGGAACAGGTCGCTCCAGGCCAGCATGCCCCGACCGGCGAGGCCCTCGCGCTCGACTGCCACCATCCCGGCCTCGGTCATGCCGAAGCTGTTGTGGACCTTCGCGCCCCAGATGCGCTCCAGCTTGCCGCGCTTGGCGTCGGTCAGCGGCTCGGCGCTCACCAGCAGGCGCTTCACGCCCAACGCGGCGAGGTCCACGCCCTGCGCCTCGGCCAGGTTCGCCAGGTGCAAGGCGTAGCTCGGCATGGCGGCCACCACCGTCGGGCGCAGCTCGCGCATCAGTTCGATCTGCATCGGCGACGGCGTGGTGGTACCCGCCCCCGCCCACAGGGTATTGATGCCGTCCAGTTGTGCGGAACGCGGCGTGACCTGTCCTACCGGATGGATGCCCAGCGGGAAGGCGGTATGCAGGATGTCTCCGGCCGCTGCGCCTATGCACGACCAGATGCGCCGGAAGGACACGCCCAGCGCATAGCGCATGTCCTCGTCGGAGCGCGGATAGAACAGCGGCTTGCCGGTGGAGCCGCCCGAGCGCCAGAACTCCAGCGCGGAGGACGTCGGTGCGATGCAGAAGTCGGAATAGAACGCGCTGGTCGGGAGCTTGCGCAGCTCTTCCTTGGTCAGCGGCGGGATCTTCTGCCACTCGGCGGGATCGTCCAGCCGGTCCAGGTTCACGCCGGACACCCGCGGCGCGAGCAAGGGCGACCGCCGCGCGCGCTCCACCGCCAGGCGCTTGCGCTCGCGGTGGATGGCGTCGATTTCCGCCTGGTTGCGCGGGATAGGCAGTGCCCAGGGCGCGATGGTCGGCTTGAGCATCGGGCCGCGCTCAGTCGATGGTGATCTTGCGGGCAGCAATCACCTTCGCCCAGCGCGCCTGGTCGGACTGGATCAGGCGCACCGTTTCCTCGGGCGTGGTCGGAGACGGTTCCGAGCCCAGGGCCTGCAGCTTCTGTTTCAGCTCGGGGTCGGCCAAGGCGCGGGAGACCGCCGCGGACAACTGCGCGGCCAGGGCAGGTGGCGTCTTGCCGGGCGCCAGCAGGCCGAACCAGCTCACGCCGTCCACGCCGGGAAAACCCTGTTCCGCGATGGTGGGAATGTCCGGCGCCACGCTGGCGCGCAGGGTGCCGACCATGCCCAGCGCCTTGACCTTGCCGGCGCGGATCTGCGACAGCGCGATCGGCAGGTCGGCGAAGGCGCCGGCGATCTGGCCGCCGATCACGTCGGTGACCGCCGGGGCGATGCCCTTGTAGGGCACGTGCGTGATGTCCACCTTGGCGGCGTCCTTGAACAGCTCCAGGTACAGGTGGAGGATGTTGCCGGTGCCGGCCGAGCCGACCGCGAGCGGCTGCGGGCGCGACCTCGCGTACTGGACGAATTCCCGGATGTTCGACGCCGGGATGCCGGTGCCGACGACGAAGGCCGTGCCGTTGGCAACCACGCGCGACACCGGCACCAGGTCCTTGAGCGGATCGTACGGCAGGTTCTTCTCAAGTATCGGGCTGATGGTGAGCATGCCGGAGGTCGCGAACAGCAGCGTGTTCCCGTCGCCGTCGGCCTTGGACACCGCCTGCGCGCCGATGGAGCCGTTGGCGCCGAGCCGGTTGTCGATCACGATGCTGCCGCCCAGTTGCGGGCCGAGTTTCTCCGACAGGGAGCGCGCGACAAAGTCGGCCGGGCCCCCCGCGGCGAAGGGCACCACCATGCGGATGGTGCGCGCTCCCTGGGCGGTGGCACTGCCTGAAAAGGCGGCCGTGAAGACCGAGACGGCCAGCAGGACGAGGGTGTAGCGGCGAGGACTGCGGATCATGGCGATGCTCCCGTCATCAATGGGGACCCGGGGCCCCCGTTTGCTTCAGTTGCCTTCGGCGGACTTGGGCGCGTTCTGCGGATACCACTGTCCGCGCCGCATGCGGCTGATCTTCACCGACTTGAACAGCCCCGCCTTGCGGAACGGCTCGTTCTGCGACCAGGCTTCCGCCTCGGCCAGCGAGGGCACGTTCAGGATCAGCACGCTGCCGGTGCGGGTGGACTCGGCGTCCTCGGCCAGCATCGCGCCGCCCAGCACCAGCTTGTCGGCGTGCTGGTCGAGGTAGGCGAAGTGGGCTTCCTTGGTCGCCGCGCGTATCGCCTTGCTGTCCGGCCCGTCTTCCTGGTAGATGATGTAGAGCATCGATTCCTCGCGATCAAACGATCAGATTGTCATATTGCCCATCGGGTGTCCTTGCCCAGGCGCACGCCGGCGCCGATGCCGTCGGGCACCTTGAGCATCCCGTCCTTCACTTCCAGCCCCTCGAAGGGGTCGTTCATCAGGTGCTCGAACTCCGCGAGCTCGCACGGGAAGGTCAGGTGCGGCAGCGAGGCGACCAGGTGCGCGGCATGCGCGGCCAGCAGCCGGCTGCCGACCGTGGCGCCCATGCGGCAGCCCAGCTTGGCGGCCTCGCAGATGCGCGCGGCGGCGTGCACGGTGCGCAGCCCCCCCATCTTGGATACCTTCAGGCTGATCGCGTCCACGATGCCCTTGGACGCCAGGTAGTACGTGCTCTCAGCGGAGAAAGCCGACTCGTCGGCCTCCACCTGCATGGATACGGAACGCGTCACCGTGGCCAGGCCGTCCAGGTCGTCGAAGCGCACCGGCTGCTCGATCAGTTCCACGTCGTACTGCACCACGCGCTCCGCGCAGGCGATCGCCTGCTTGGCGTTGTAGGACATGTTCGGGTCTATGGTCAGGCGTACCGCGTCGCCCACCGCGCGGCGCACCGCCTTCACGCGGGCCTCGTCCTCGCGCAGGTCCCCGCCCAGCTTGAGCTTGATGCAGCGGTATCCTTCGTCGGCATGCTTCTTCGCCTTTTCGGCCATCTGCTCCGGCTTTTTGAGCGCGAGCATGCGGCTCAACGGAATCTCGGATCGGACCTTGCCACCGAACAACTGGTACACCGGTACCTTCAGCAGGTTCGCCGCCAGGTCATGCAGCGCGCAGTCGATCCCGGACTTGGCCGGATGGTTGTCGCGTATCGCACGGTCGACCGTCCGGATGTGGGCTTCCAGGTCCAGCGCCGGCTTGCCGACTATCAGCGGCAGCAGCCGGTTGAGCGCGCCCTGCACGCCCATTTGCGTGGCACCGAGGTGGGGAAAGGCCGCCGCATAGCCGTAGCCCACGGTGCCGTCCTCGGCCTTGAGCGCCACGACCACAGCATCGTTCTTGGGATAGGCCTGCCCGGCGAATTTCCACTCCGGGTCCTCGTCCGGCAGGGTGACCGGGAAGGTCTGGAAGCTCTGGATCTTCATTCTGCATCCTGATGTTTGCGCCGAAACATCTTACCAAGCCCCCGCCAGCGGTCGGCGAGCCCGGGAATAACCGCCATGGTGCCGCCGTTCGCGTCCGGCGGGCAGGCGCCGCCGCGCTTTGCGCACCTACGTCCGCCACCACGCGTTTCCCCAGGGAGCCTCGACATGAACAAGACCGTCCGCTTTGTCACCGCCAGCGCCTTGCTGGTCCCCGCCCTGCTCGCTTCACAGGCCGCGATGTCGCAATCGGCCATCGTGACGCCACGCAGCATTTCCTTCGACGCCGCCCAGGTGCTCGCGCTGGAAGCGGTGACCAAGTGCCGCGCCGACGGCTATCGCGTGACCGTGGCGGTGGTGGACCGCAATGGCCGCACCCGGGTGCTGATGCATGACGATGGCGCCAGCCCGCATACCGGCGAGAACGCCCAGCGCAAGGCCTACACGGCGCTCACCTTCCGCCGTCCGTCCGTCGAGATGGGCAAGAACTTCGCGGCGAACCCGGCGGGCATCGGCACCATGAACCTGGAGAAGATCACCGGTGGCGAAGGCGGCCTGCCGATCCGCGCGGGCAATGAAGTGGTCGGCGGCGTCGGCGTCTCGGGCGCACCGGGCGGCGACAAGGACGCTGTCTGCGCCCAGGCCGGCATCGACAAGATCGCCAAAGGCTTGGCTAACTGAGGGCTGCGTCGAGGACTGAGCCGCGGATTGCGCGCTCAGGCCCGGGCATGCAACGTCCGGGCAGCCGCGAACCGGCGTCTCCGCCCGGTGGTTCAACAGCCCTCGGGCGCGGGCTTCCGGCCCGGCCTCAGTGTCCGTGCCGGTGATGCAGGTCGGGCAAGTGCGGGTGGTGATGGCGTAGCGGTGCATGGTCGTGGGCGTGGGCATGCGGCTCGGGCCCTTCGCTGCCGTCATGCGCGTGCCGGTGGTGCTCGTCATGCAGATGGAGGTGTGCATGCCGCATGGGAAGGTGCTCGTGCTCATGCTCGTGCCTTTCCCCGAGGACCAGCCAGGTGGCCAGCAACATCAGGCCGCTGGCGACTCCCAGCGCGACGCTCACTGGTTCTCCCAGCCACAACACGGACAGCAGCGCGCCCATGAAGGGGGCCGTGCCGAAGTGCGCGGCAGTGCGTGCGCTGCCGAGGTGCCGCAGCGCCAGGATGTAGCAGAACAGGCTCGCGCCATAGGCCAGACTCCCCACCGCCAACGCGCCGGTCACCGGAAGGCCCGCTGGCCAGGCTTCTCCCGCCACGCCCGCAAGCATCAGGTTGGCGCTGCCCGCCGCCATGCCCTTGAGCATGGCGATCATCACCGGATCGCCACCGGAGATCGGCCGGGTCAGGTTGTTGTCCAGCCCCCACATGGCACAAGCGCCGACGATGGCCAGCGCGTGCAGCAACAGGTCCGGCGCCGACGCGCCACCGGCGGCCTGCGCGGTGGGGTTCCACGCGAGCATCGCGCCCGCAAACAGCATCAGCACGCCAGCCATCCAGACGCGCCTGCCGATGGCTTCGCGGAACGCCAATGCGGCGATCAAGGTGGTCAGCACGCCCTC
>CAIVVS010000343.1 GCA_903909415.1 uncultured Pseudomonadota bacterium
CACCCTGCGCAAGACCGGCGACAGCGAGTACTACGTGCGCGTCACGAACTTCATGATGCCCAACCTGAGCGCCTTCCCGGGCGGCTCGCTGACCGGCGGCTACACCGTCAACTGGCATGTGCCTATCGACGACCACAACCACTGGAAGTACCAGATCGTGCTGAATGGCGTCGCCGACCACCGGCTTCTGGACGCCAAGTACTTTGAGGACGGTATCACCGAGGACTACATGCCGGTGCGCAACAAGGCGAACCGCTGGCTGCAGGACCGCAAGTCCATGAAGACCTGGTCGTTCAGCGGCATCGGTGACAAGCCGGGCAGCAATTTCACGGCACAGGACGCGTGGTCCACCGTGTCTCAAGGCGCAATCCAGGACCGGACCAAGGAGCATCTCGGCTATGGCGACAAGGTCATCGTCGCCGCACGCAAGCAGATCCTCAAGGGCATCCGGGACGTGGAGCAGGGCAGGACGCCAGTGGGCGTGATCAGTGATGCGGCGAAGAACGACTTGAGCCACTTAGTCATTCGCGGCGAAGTGATCAACAGCGCGGACAACTGGACGGAACGCTGGAAGCTGCCGCCGCAGGAGGAGCTGCGAGTTCGCTGAGGCACCACGCACTACGGCGCGGTGGTTGCGCCGGATTACAACAAAGACAGACCGCCTGAGGAGGGGGACAAGATGGATTCATCGCACGCAGCACGCCGTGGGGCGCGGGCACTGGTGTTCCTTGCGCCTTTGTTTTTCGCATTGCCGTTCGCGCAGGCCCAGGATTACCCGGCTAAGGCCGTTCGCATCGTCGTCCCCAATCCGCCTGGTGGCGCGAACGACATCCTCGCCCGCATCGTCGCGGAGAAGTTGCGGGAGCGCCTCGGGCAGCCCTTCGTCGTGGACAACCGGCCCGGCGCGGCCGGCAACGTGGGCGCGGAAGCCGTCTTCCGGTCCCCGGGTGACGGTTACACCCTTCTGGTCACCACGCCCGCGCCGCTGGTGAGCAACAAGAGCCTGTATTCGAAACTGAACTTCGATCCGGACCAGTTCACGCCGGTATCGGTGATCGTGTCCAGCCCCAACGTGCTGGTGGTTCGTCCCGGTGTGGCGGCGAGCAGCGTGCAGCAGCTGATCAATTTCGCGCGCGCCAATCCGGACAAGCTGAACTACGCGACCCAAGGTGCGGGCACCGGTGCCCACCTGACCTCGGAGCTGTTCAAGTCAGCTGGCGGCGGATTGAAGATCGTGCACGTCCCCTACAAGGGCACGGCGCCGGCCCTGGCCGACCTGTTCGGCGGCCAGGTGGACATGATGTTCATCGCATTCGGCGACGCGCTCCAGCACGTCCGCGCAGGCAAGCTGCGCGCGCTGGCCGTTGGAAGCGACAAGCGCAACCCCAGCCTGCCGGATGTGCCGACCATGTCCGACACCCTGCCCGGATTCATCTCCGTGTTCTGGCAGGGCATGGTCGCCCCGCCGGGAACGCCCGCGCCGGTGGCGAGCAAACTCTCCGCCGCCATTGCGGAGGGCATCCGCCAGCCGGACGCGAGCAAGCGCCTGACCGACATGAGCATCGAGCTGGTGGGCAGCACGCCCCAGGAAATGGCGACCTTCATGGCCCAGGAAAGCGAGCGCTGGGACAAGGTGATCCGCGCGATCGGCGCGAAGGCGGACTGACGCGGCTACTTCGTGGCGTGTGTTGCCCGCAGGTCACACAGCAGTGCGGCCGCGGGCGCGAAGAGGCTGGTGCCTGCGGCGACAGCCGCGAATGGCGCGCAGCTCCGCCCCGGCGCCGCGCGGTACCGCCGCCTTACTCCGCCTTGATGTTCATCGGCTTGATCACGCCGTCCCACTTGGTGCGGTAGCGCTTGAGCCAGGCCACGGAATCGGCCTGCGACAGCGCGATCGGCACCGTGTCCACGCCGCGCAGCTTGTCGCGGATGTCGGGGGCGGTCACCGACTGCGTGGCCGCGGCGTGCAGCGCGTCCACCAGCGGCTGCGGCGTGCCGGCCTTGACCATCATCACGTAGGAGAACAGCACCTCGAAGTCCTTGAAGCCCTGCTCGGCCATGGTGGGCACTTCGGGCGCGACATCGGAGCGCGTCACGTCGGAGTAGGCCAGCATGCGCATCTTGCCGGCCTTGGCCTGCGCCAGCACCGAGGTGGAGATCACCATCGCCGCCTGCACCTCGCTGGTGGTGAGCGCCATCAATACGGGCGGGTTGCCCTTGTACGGCACGTGGCTCGCGCGCAGGCCGGTGACCGCCTGCAGGTAGGCAAACGACAAATGCGAGGGCAGGCCGTTGCCGGCCGAGCCGTAGTTGAGGTTGCGCGTCTTGGACAGCTCCACCAGCTCGCGCACCGATTTCACCGGC
>CAIVVS010000344.1 GCA_903909415.1 uncultured Pseudomonadota bacterium
AGGGACTGGTGGTCTGGCTGGACGCTCAGGTCGCCTGAGGAGGCAGCCTGAGGGGCCGCCCGAGGCCGGGAGTCAGGTGAGGCCGTAGGTCGCGTCGCGCGTCGGCGCGCCAGCGCAGTCGACCACGCCGCGCTTGTCCAGATCGATCAGGTGCGCGAGCACCGAGCGTCCCGCGGCCCGCACCAGCCGCCCGTCCAGCCCGGTATAGATCCGCGCCACCAGCGTGTCGATGTCGGCCGCGCCGCCGGCCAGCGCCGCGACGATGGATTCCTCCCGCTCGCGGCGATGCGCGATGAACGCCTTGACCAGTTCATGCGGCTGGTCGATCGCCGGGCCGTGGGTGGGCCAGTACCGCAGGTCATCGCGCGCCAGCAGTTTCTCCAGCGAGGCCACGTAGGCACCCATGTCGCCGTCCGGCGGCGACACCACGCTGGTGGACCAGCCCATGACATGGTCGCCGGTGAACAGCAGGCGCTCTTCGCGCAGCGCGTAGCAGAGGTGGTTGGAGGTGTGGCCGGGCGTATGGACCGCTTCCACGGTCCAGCCATCTCCCTGCACCCGGTCACCGTCGGCCAGGCGCACATCCGGCGTGAAGTCGAAGTCCGCCCCGGCCTCGCCGGTGGCTTCATGGCGATGCGCCCCGTGCGGCCCGAAGGCATGGACCGGCGCGCCGGTGCGCTCAGCCAGCGGGCGCGCCAGCGGCGAATGGTCGAGGTGGGTATGCGTCACCAGGATGTGGGTGACGGTCTCGCCGGCCAGCGACGCCATCAGGGCATCGAAATGCGCCGCGTCATCCGGCCCCGGGTCGATCACCGCGACCCGGCCGTGCCCGATCACGTAGGTGCCGGTGCCGTGCAGGGTGTAGGGGCTGGGGTTGCGCGCGACGATGCGCCGGACCAGCGGCGAGATGGGCGCGAGCTCGCCGTACTCGAAGGCCAGCTCGCGCTTCAGCGGCAGGATGGTGGCCACGTGTCCCGCCGGGGTTGCCAGAATTGCCCGAAAACAGACTAAGTGGCTGTTTTAATTATATTTTCCAGGAGGCGAAACCACAACCCACGTACCACTCGGGATACGGGTGGTAACCGATCAGGTCGAAGCCCTTGCCGCCCACGGCGCTGTGCACCGCCAGCCAGTTGCGGACTTCGGCCGTGCCGTTGCCGGCCGCCACCACGTTGTCCTCGAGGAAGCCGAGCAACTTGTCCATCGGGCTGGACTTGAAGTGTTCGGCGCAGGCCAGGTCGAACTTCTCGTCGATGCGGCCCATGTCGTGCTCGCCGATCGAATGGCTGAGCCCGCCGGTGGCCACCAGCGCCACGCGCAGGTCGCCGGGGAAGGAGTCGATCGCCGAGCGGATCAGCTTGCCCCACTCGATGCAGCGCTTGAGCGAGGGATAGGGCGGCTCGACAGTATTGACCACCACCGGCACCACCGCCGGCATCTGCGGCAGGCCCATTTTCCAGAACGGGATCACGAAGCCGTGGTCCAGCTCCATCTTGTAGGACAGCGAGGGCTCGAAGCCAGTGTCCATCGCGCATTGCGCCAGGTGCAGCGCGAACTCCGGGTGGCCGCTGATGGCCTTGTAGGGCACGCCCTTGAGCCAGGGCTCGGGCGGGCCGTCGTGCTGCTCGCCCACGCCGATGCACACGCTGGGCAGGTTGTTCATGAAGAAGTTCACCCAGTGGTCGGGCGAGACCATCACCAGCACGTCCGGGCGCGCGGCGTCGTAGCGCTTGCGCAGTTCGGTGAAGGTCGCCGATATGTCGGCCAGGCGCTTGGCGTCCACGGCTTCCCAGGCGCGCGCCATCAGCGGCGCGTGCGAGGCGGCAAAGGCTCCGACCAGCTTAGCCATGGGCCACCTCCGCCTGCGGCGCGGCCTTGCGGATGCGCTCCAGGAACCACGACTCCGGCTTGCCGGTGGCCACGTAGTAGAACCGCAGCAGGTAGGGGTTCACCAGCCGCGACATCGCGACCACGTCGTCCTCCAGCAGCGCCTTGAGCACCTCGGGCTTCATCTTGTAGCGGGCGAGCACCGCGTCGCGCTGCGCGCGGTATTCCTCGGCGGCGGCGGGTTGCTGCAGGTCGAACATGAGCTTGCTGAGCCAGTAGTCGCGCATGGTGGTTTCCTCGGATGCCTCATTCGGCCGAAATGCCGGCCTGGCGGATCAACGCGCTCCATTTTGCCACCTCCGAGCGCACGAACGCGTCGGACTCGGCCGGCGTCATGCGCAGCACGCGCAGGCCGGCCTTTTCCATGCGGCCTATCACCTCACTGCCCTGCACCACCTTGGCCATCTCGGTGCGCAGGCGGTTGAGCACCGGCGCCGGCGTGCCGACGCGACCGAAGATGCCGAACCAGGCCTCGGCTTCCAGCTTGCCCACGCCGGTCTCGTTGACCGTGGGCAGGCCGGGCAGGCTGGGCGAGCGCTCTGCCGTGGACAGCGCGTAGGCCTTCACCTGCTGCGAGTCAATGTAGGCCTTGGCGGTGCCGGCATTGTCGAAGAACAGGTCCACGCGGCCGGACAGCAGGTCCTGGTAGGCGGCCGACGCGCCGCGGTAGGGCACGTGCACGAGGTTGGTGTTGGTGATCTGGGCCAGCGCCGCGCCGGCGATGTGCTGGCCGGTGCCCACGCCGCCCGAGGCGTAGGTCAGCTTGCCGGGGTTGGCGCGCGCGAAGTCGATGATCTCC
>CAIVVS010000345.1 GCA_903909415.1 uncultured Pseudomonadota bacterium
GCGCCTTGCCACAGCTGTTGCGCTTGAGGATGGAGGTGATCTCCACTGCCGCCGTGCCCTCGTCCTTCATGCGGCCCAGGCGCAGGCAGCCCTGCAGGCCGAGCGTGATCTCGGTCTGCATGTCGGCCAGCTTCTTCTGGATCAGCTGGTTGGCCGCAAGCGGCCGGCCGAACTGCTTGCGGTCCAGCGTGTACTGGCGGGCGCGGAACCAGCAGTCCTCGGCCGCGCCCAGGGCACCCCAGGCGATGCCGAAGCGCGCCGAGTTCAGGCAGGTGAACGGGCCCTTCAGGCCCTTGACCTCCGGGAAGGCGTTTTCCTCGGGGCAGAACACCTCGTCCATCACGATCTCGCCGGTGAGCGAGGCGCGCAGGCCGACCTTGCCGTGGATCGCGGGGGCGGACAGGCCCTTCATGCCTTTCTCGAGCACGAAGCCGCGTATCGGGCCTTCGTTGCCGGCGGCATCGGTTTCCTTGGCCCAGACCACGAACACGTCGGCAAAGGGCGAGTTGGAGATCCACATCTTGTTGCCGGTCATGCTGTATCCGCCGGGCACCTTCTTCGCGCGGGTCAGCATGCTGGCCGGGTCGGAGCCGTGGTTCGGCTCGGTCAGGCCGAAGCAGCCTATCCACTCGCCGGTGGCCAGCTTGGGCAGGAACTTCTGCTTCTGCGCCTCGGTGCCGAACTCGAATATCGGCACCATCACCAGCGAACTCTGCACGCTCATCATCGAGCGGTAGCCCGAATCCACGCGCTCGACCTCGCGCGCGATCAGCCCGTAGCAGACGTAGTTCAGCCCCGGGCCGCCGTACTCGGCGGGGATGGTCGGCCCGAGCAGGCCGAGTTCGCCCATCTCGCGGAAGATCGCCGGGTCGGTCTTCTCGTGGCGGAAGGCTTCGAGCACGCGCGTGGCGAGCTTGTCCTGGCAGTAGGCCGCGGCCGCCTCGCGCACCATGCGCTCGTCTTCGGTCAGCTGCTCGGTCAGCAGCAGCGGATCGTCCCAGACGAATTGCGCCTTGGGCTTGGATTTGAGGGGGGCGTTCATGGGGCCTCCGGTATATATGTGGCTGATCTGATTAAGGAAATATTTACTCTGACACGGCAGTGTGGCGGGGGTTGCTGCTCAGCCTTCCTCGGTCAGCAAGGATA
The DNA here is from genome assembly GCA_903909415.1 of uncultured Pseudomonadota bacterium. The sequence goes on from CAIVVS010000345.1 coordinate 1,147, forward strand.
CGCCTAGCATCGCGCGGCGCTTGAGCCACGGGCTGGGGCGGTAGCGCGGGTCGCCGTAGAAGGCGTGCAGCGCATTGAGCACGGCGAGCAGCTTGTCCGCGCCGATGGCATCGCCCCAGGACAGCGGGCCGTGCGGGTAGCCCAGGCCCAGCGTCACCGCGGCCTCGATGTCCGACGGCGTGGCGATGCGCTGCTGCGCGATGTCGCAGCCGATGTTGACCACCATCGCCAGCACGCGCTGCCCGATGAAGCCGGGCGAGTCGTGGATCACGGTCACCGGCACGCCGTCCGATGCCAGCACGCCGTGGGCCGCGTCGCGCATCGCCGGGAGCGTGAGCGGGTTGCTCATCAGCACGCGGCGCTTGTCCATGGGCAGCAGGCAGTCCACCGCCAGCGTGCGCGCCGGGTCGAGTTTCTCCTCCGTGGCGCAGGTGGTGGCGTCGCGCCCCAGCGGGGCGACCAGGATCAGCGACTCCGGGCCGGGCCGGTCGGCGGTGTCCATGGGCGCGCCCAGCTTGTGCAGCAGCGCCTTGAGTTTCGGGCCGAAGTCGCGGTTGCTCACCCAGACGCGCGCCGGGCGCGCTTCGGGCACCGCCGGGTCGGGGATGGTTTCCTGCTGGCCGTTCTCGTAGCGGTAGAAGCCGCGCCCGGTCTTTCGCCCCAGCAGGCCGGCGGTGGCGCGCTGCGCGGTGATCACCGAGGGACGGTAGCGCGCTTCCTCGTAATACTGGTGGTAGATGGACTCCATCACCGGGTGCGAGACGTCCAGGCCGGTGAGGTCCAGCAGTTCCAGCGGGCCCATGCGGAATCCGGCGGTGTCGCGCATCACGCGGTCGACCTGCCAGGACGCCGCCACGCCTTCGCCCATCAGTCGCAGCGACTCCGTGCTGTAGCCGCGGCTGGCGTGGTTGACGATGAAGCCGGGCGTGTCCTGGGCGCGCACCGGGCGGTGGCCGAAGCGCTTCGCGAGCTTCACCAGCGCCTCGCCCACCCAGGGCTCGGTGAGCGCGCCGTCGATCACCTCGATCACCTTCATCAGCGGCACGGGATTGAAGAAGTGGAAACCGCCCACCCGGCCGGCGTGCTTGCAGGCCGCGGCGATCGCGGTCACCGGCAGCGACGAGGTGTTGGTGGCGATCAGCGCCCCGGGCGATATCACCGCCTCCAGGTCCTTGAACAGCGCGCGCTTGACGGCCAGGTCCTCGACGATGGCCTCGATCACCACCTGCGCCGGGGCGAGGGCGGCGATGTCCGTCGCAACTTCCAGCTTCGCGGTCGCGGCGGCGACGGCCCCGGCCGTCATGCGGCCCTTCTCGGCCAGGCGCGCGTACTGCTGCAGCACGAAGTCCCTGGCCGCCTGCGCCGCGCCGTCGCGGGCATCGAACAGCAGGGTGCGCACGCCCGCCTGCGCGGCGATCTGCGCGATGCCGCGCCCCATGACGCCAGCGCCGACGATCGCGATGGTCAGGTCGGGGTGGTCGGGGTCGATCGGGTTCGTCGTGCTCATGGGGATCCGGTGCGGGAGGGGCTGCGGGACAGGTGCGGCAAAACGCGCGGCAAAAGCAGGCCGGATTTTACTCGCATGCGGGCCCGAAACCCCACGGGCGGGGCTGGTTTGACGCGGGCCGGTCCTTGCCGCACAGTGGCGGCGCAAGGAGGAGGAGACCACCATGCAAAACCATGCCCGCATCACGCCGGCCGGTAAGGCGGCTGTCCGCAAGTTGGCGCTGGCCGCGCTGCTGCTGTGTTCCACGCAGGTCGCCACGCTGCACGCCCAGGATGCCTTTCCGTCCCGGGCCATCACCCTGATCTGCCCCTGGCCGGCCGGCGGTTCGACCGACCGGCACATGCGCAAGTTCGCCGAGCTGAGCGCGAAGTTCCTGGGCCAGCCGGTGCTGGTCGAGAACCGCCCCGGCGGCGGCGGCATGCTCGGCCCGGGCAACATGGCGCAGACCGCCAGGCCCGACGGTTACACCCTGTCGCAGCTGCCGATGGGCGCGTTCCGGCTGCCGCACATGAGCAAGGTCGCCTGGGACCCGCTGCGCGATTTCACCTACATCATCGGCGTGACCGGCTACACCTTCGGTGTCGTGGTGCGCAGCGATTCGCAGGCCAGGACCTTCCGCGAGCTGCTGGAGGCGGCGCGCGCCAGCCCCGGCAAGGTGACCTACGGCTCCACCGGCACCGGCACCTCGCCGCACCTGCTGGTGGAGGAGGTCGCGATGAAGGCAGGCGTGGAGTTCCTGCACGTACCCTTCAAGGGCAGCGCCGATTCCATCCAGGCCATCCTCGGGGGGCACGTGATGGCGCAGTCCGATGCCACCGGCTGGGCGCGCTTCGTGGACGCGGGCCAGCTGCGCCTGCTGGTGACCTTCGGCAACAACCGCACCAAGCGCTGGCCGCAGGTGCCGACCGCCAAGGACCTGGGGCTGGGCGTGGTATCCACCTCGCCCTACGGCATCGTCGGGCCGCGCGGCATGGACGCGCGCGTGGTGCGCCTGCTGCATGACGCGATGAAAAAGGCGGCCGACGATCCCGAGCACCTGAAGCTGCTGGACGAGCTGGACCAGGAGCCCTGGTACCAGTCCAGCGAGGACTACCTCAAGTACGCGCGCGAGACCTTCCAGTCCGAGCGCGCGCTGATCGAGCGGCTCGGGCTGCAGGCGAAGTAGCGTCCGCCCTCAGCCGCGGGGGCCTCACTGCGTCAGCCGGATGCCGGTCAGCTTCACCATCTCGCCCCAGCGCGCGACTTCGGCGCGGTGGAAGCGGGCGAACTCGGCGACGTCCATCGGCAGCGGCTCGTAGCCTGCCGCGCGCAGCCTGTCGGCCACCGCCGGCAGGCGCAGGGCCTTCACCACCTCGGCATTGAGCCTGCCGACGATCTCGGCCGGCGTCCGGGCCGGCGCGTAATACGCAAACCAGGCATCCGCATCCAGGTAGTCGTGGCCGGCCTCGCGCAGCGTGGGCACCTCGCCCAGGCGTGGAATGCGCGCCGCGCCGCCCACCGCCAGCGCGCGCAGCCGGCCGCCTTCGATGAACTGCGCCACCGCGGCGTAGGTCGCGGTCATGAAGTCCACCTGGCCGCCGAGCAGGTCGGTCACCGCCGGGTTCGCGCCGCGGTAGGGCACGTGCGCGGCGTCCATCCCGGCGCGCACCCGCAGCGTCTCGCTGATCAGGTGCGAGGCCGAGCCGGCCGAGGACGAGGCGTAGTTCAGCTTGCCGCCGCCCCGGCCCATGCGCACCAGGTCGGCGAGCGACCTGGCCGGCGACGCGGCCGCCACGACGATCACATGGCGCGAACTGGCGACCATGGCCACGGGCTCGAAGTCGCGCAGCAGGTCGAAGGGCACGCGATCGAACATCGCGGCATTGGCCGCATGGGTCTGGTTGTTGCCCAGCACCAGCGTATAGCCGTCGGGCGCGGCCTTGGCGGCGAAGTCGGTGCCTATCAGGCCGCCCGCGCCGCTGCGGTTGTCCACCACCACGGGCTGGCCCCAGGCCTCGGTCATGCGCTCGCCGATGGTCCGCGCCAGCACGTCGGTGGTGCCGCCGGGCGGGTAGGGCACGACCACGCGGATGGCGCGCGCCGGCCAGGCCTGCGCGAGCGCGGCACCGGGGGCGGCGGCCAGCGACA
>CAIVVS010000346.1 GCA_903909415.1 uncultured Pseudomonadota bacterium
AGGCGCATGCGCAGTCCGCACGACATGGGTGGCGACGAGGCCGGCCCGATCCCGCTGGAAGACCATCCCTGGGAAACCTGGGAGAAGCGCGCCAATGCACTGATCGGCGCAATGCGCGCGCGCGGCCTGTCCACGCTGGACGCAGCGCGGCGCAACCAGGAGCAGCTGGGCGACGCCTACACGCGCTACGGCTACTGGCAGCGCACCATGCACTCGGCCGCGTCGATGGCGCTGGAAGCCGGCCTGATCACCTCGGGCGAACTGGCGGCGACGCTGGAGCGCATCGAGCGCGAAGAAGCCGCCGCGGCTTCGGCGAAGGCGGGAGGCCAGCATGGGCGCGCCTGACGCACTGCCGGCGCGCTTCAAGGCGGGCGACCGCGTGCGCGTGCGCAACGCCGAGCCGCTGGGCCACATCCGCACGCCGCACTACTGCCGCGGCCACACCGGCGAGATCGAGCGCGTCTGCGGCGCCTTCCCCAACCCGGAGGAACTCGCGTTCCGCCGGCCGGGGCTGCCCGCGGTCCCGCTGTACCGCGTGCGCTTCAAGCGCCGCGACCTGTTCCCCGTCAGCGAAGCCGGCGAGGACGTCATCGAAATCGAGATCTTCCAGCACTGGCTGGAACCCGCATGAAGAGGGCACCGCGATGAACCAGCCGGTCGACAACCCGAACGCCGAAGCCGACATGAACGGCTACTACCGCCGCCTGCAGTACGCGGTGGAGGAGCTGATGATCCTCAAGGGGCACGTGACGCGCGCGGAGATCGACGCGCAGGTCGAGGCCATGGACACGCGCGACTACCACCGTGGCTCGTCCATGGTCGCGCGCGCCTGGATCGACCCGGCCTACCGCGCGCGCCTGCTCGAGGACGGCGCCGCCGCCGCCGAGGAGATGGGCTTCGCGGTCGCGCCCATGGAGCTGCTGGTGGTGGAGAACACGCCCAAGGTGCACAACGTCATCGTCTGCACGCTGTGCTCCTGCTACCCGCGCATGCTGCTGGGCATGCCGCCGACCTGGTACAAGAGCCGCGAGTACCGCAGCCGCACGGTGCGCGAGCCGCGCGCGGTGCTGCGCGAGTTCGGCACGGTGCTGCCCGACGACGTACACATCCGCGTGCACGACTCCTCGGCCGACATGCGCTACATGGTCCTGCCCATGCGTCCCGCCGGCACCGAGGGCATGAGCGAAGACCAGCTCGCCGACCTGGTACACCGCGACTGCCTGGTGGGCACGCGCCTGCCGAAGGCAGCGGCGTAACTAGGAACCTGCCTAAGGCAGTGGCGTAAAAGTCGGTCCTGCCGAAGGCAGCGGCCTGACGGCTGTCGAGGCCCGCTAGAACTTCTCGGCCCACGGCCGCAGGTCGATCTCGAAGGTCCAGGCATCGCGCGGCTGCTGCGCGAGCTGCCAGTAGGCCTCGGCCAGGCTCGCCGGCTTCATCGCACCATCCGGCCCCAGCGCCGCCATGCGCTCCGGCGCGCGCTCGTGCATGCGTGGGCTGTCGATCGCGCCGTCGATGATCGCGGAACACACGTGCACCCCCTTCGGGCCGAGCTCGCGCGCCATGCTCTGCGCCACCTGGCGCAGCCCGCCCTTGGCGGCGGCGAAGGCGGCGAACTGGGCTGCGCCGCGCAGGCTGGCGGTGGCGCCGGTGAAGATGATGGTGCCGCTCCCGCGCGGGGCCATGTGGCGCGCCGCCTCGCGCCCGACCAGGAAGCCGGCCCAGCACGACAGGCGCCAGACGCTCTCGAAGGTCTCGGCCGGCGTGTCGAGTATCGAGTTGCGGTAATTCGCGCCGGTGTTGAACACCACCACGTCGATGGCGCCGAGTTCGGATTCCACGTCCTCGAACAGTTTGGTGACCGCGGACTCCTCGCGCAGGTCGGCGAGGTAGGCGACGCCGCGCCCGCCCTCGCGTTCGATGTCGCCTGCGATGCGCGCCAGACGCGCCTCGGTGCGCGCCACCATGGCCACCGCATGCCCGCCGCGCGCGAAGCGCCGCGCCACGGCCCCGCCCAGGCCGTCGCCGACGCCGGCGACCAATGCGACTTTCTGCTTGTCCGTCATGTGTGCCCCGCGTTCGTTTGCCCGGATGGGTCCATCAGCTCGGTGTCGTCATGCGAATACGCCGGCGAACAGCAGCACAGCAGCACCAGCGGCACCGCGCCGGTGTTCTCCACGCAATGCGCCTGGCCCGGTGCGATCAGCACCGTGTCGCCGGCCGCCACCGGGAAGCGCCGCTCGCCCAGGGTCATCACGCCGCTGCCGGCGGTGAAGTGGTACAGCTCCTCGGTGAGGGCGTGCCGGTGCAGCACCGTGACCTGGCCCGGCAGCACCGTGGCCTCGGCCAGGCTCTGCGCCGCGTTGCCCTGCACGCCCGGGTGCATCAGCTCGCGGATCTGCGAGCCGTCCTTCGTGACATAGGCGGGGACGGCGTCACGTCGGGAAACCACGGGCTCGGTCAGTTGCGTCACAGGGCGCCTTCCTTTTTCATCAGCTCCGCGATCGCCTTCGCGAAGCGTTCGTAGCCGCGCGCATTCGGGTGCACGAGGTCCGCCTTGAGCCTGGAGTCGGTAAGGATGGACTTGAGGATGCCGTCCTCGTACGGGATGCCGAACTCCTTTGCGATGTCGGCGTAGAACTCGGCGGGCGAGGGCACGAGGCCCGGCTTGGGCACGCCGACCAGCAGCACCTGTGCGCCGCGCTCGCGCGCGAGGCGAATCATCGCGCGCACATTGGCCGCGGCCTGGGTGTCGTCCAGCTTCCTCAGGAAGTCGTTGCCGCCGTGGCACAGCAGCAGCAGCCGGGGCTTCACCTCGTCCATCACGTCGGGCAGGCGCGCCAGGCCGTCGGCGCTCACCTCGCCGGGCACGCCCGAGCCGACCACCTTGCGCTGGATCAGTCCGGCCAGCACCGCCGGATAGGCTTCCTGCGGATTCGCGCCGGTGCCGAAGGTCAGGCTGTCACCGAAGGCGAGCACCACGGCATCGGCGGCCAGGGGCGTGAGCTTGCCGCGCGCGCCCTTGCGGCCGCAGGCCGTGAGTACGCCGGCGACCGCGCCCAGGGCCAGCAGTCCGAGCACCCTGCGGCGACCGAGCAACCGCGTCGAGGCCATGGGCAATGGGGATGGTCCGGTTCGCTTGGGGTCGGTGCGCATGGCGCGAAGCATAACGCGGTGTTCCACGCCCGCTTCGCGGCGGCGCCACGCTTGCCTGTGGGCGGCGGTGCGCTCGCCGGTACAATCGCGGCATGCGCCAGTCAACGATTCCCACAAGGCGCGCACCCGGATGACCGATACCCCTTCCCGCACCCTGGAGCGCGCCACTGTCGCGCTGATCTGCGGCGGCGTCACCATGACGCTGGCGCTGGGCGTGCGCCATGGCTTCGGCCTGTTCCTGCAGCCCATGAGCCTGGCCAACGGCTGGGGGCGCGAGGTATTCGGCCTCGCCGCCGCGCTGTGCAACCTGGTCTGGGGACTCACCCAGCCCCTGTCCGGGGTGCTGGCCGACCGCTACGGCGCGGGCAAGGTGATGGCCGGCGGCGCGCTGCTGTATGCGGTGGGCGTCGCGCTCATGGCCAACGCCACCTCGCCCGTGATGCTGGTGCTGGCGCTCGGCGTGCTGGTCGGCCTGGGCCTGTCGGGCACCACCTTCAACGTGGTGCTGAGCGCGATGGGGCGCATGTACCCGGTGGAGCGCCGCAGCAAGGTGTTCGGCCTGGTCAGCGCCGCCGGCTCCTTCGGCCAGTTCGCGGTCATGCCGCTGGCGCTGGCGCTGATCAGCGGTGTGGGCTGGTACTGGACCCTGATGGTGTTCGCGGTGTGCGTGGCCGGCATCCTGCCGCTGGCCGCGATGATGCGCGACCCGGGTTACGTGGCCGGCGCGGTCAATGCCGGACCCGAGCACTGGCGCGATGCCTTGCGCGAGGCCATGTCCAACCGCAACTTCTGGCTGCTGGGCTTCGGCTATTTCGCCTGCGGCTTCCAGATCGTGTTCATCGGCACGCACTTTCCGGCCTATGTGGTGGACCAGGGGCTGGGCGTGAAGGAGGGCTCGATCGCGCTGGCGCTGATCGGTTTTTTCAACATCTTCGGCTCCATCGCCGCGGGCGTGCTCGGCCAGCGGTTCTCCAAGACCTCGCTGCTGGCGGCGGCCTATGCCTCGCGCGGCGTGGCGATCGCGCTGCTGCTGGCCTTCCCGGTGACGCCGCTGTCGGTCTACCTGTTCGCCATCGCCATCGGCATGACCTGGCTGTCCACCGTGCCGCTGACCAGCGGCGTGGTCGCCGGCATCTGGGGCACGCGCCACCTGGCGATGCTCTCCGGCACGGTGTTCCTGTTCCACCAGGTCGGCAGCTTCTTCGGCGGCTGGCTGGGCGGTTTCGTGTTCGACCGCGCCGGCTCGTACGACCTGGTCTGGCTGGTCGCCATCGGCCTGTCGGTGCTGGCGGTGCTGGTGAACCTGCCGGTGGACGAGCGTCCGGTGCGCCGGGCGGACCTCGCGCCTTCCGCCGGCTGAGCACGCCGCATGCCGCGCTTCAGCGCCAACCTGTCGATGCTGTTCTGCGAGCAGCCGCTGGTTGATCGCTTCGACGCCGCGGCGCGCGCCGGCTTCGCGGGGGTGGAGATCCAGTTCCCGTACGACCATCCGGCGCCGCTGCTGGCCGCGCGCGCGAGGGCGGCCGCCACCGAGGTGGTGCTGTTCAACCTGCCACTGGGCGAGTCCGAAGCAGACCGCAGCCTGAACTGCGATCCGGCGCGGCTTGCGGCGTTCCGCGCGGGCCTGGCGCGCACCCTCGACTACGCCGCTGAACTCGGCTGCCCGCGCAGCAATTGCCTCGCCGGCGTCGCGCCCGAAGGCGTGCCGCGCGAGGCCGCGCTCGCCGCCTACCGCGACAACCTGCGCGAGGCGGCGCGCGCCTTCGCGCCGGCCGGCATCACCCTGGTGATCGAGCCGATCAACACCCGCACCGTGCCCGGCTTCCTGCTGGACGGCTCGGCGCAGGCGATCGCGCTGATCCGGGAAC
>CAIVVS010000347.1 GCA_903909415.1 uncultured Pseudomonadota bacterium
ACCGCGCTGCCGGACTGGGCGCAGTCGCTGGGCATGGTGTTCTCGCTGATCCTGCTGGCGCCCTCCTGGGGCGGAATGATCAACGGGATCATGACGCTGTCGGGGGCGTGGCACAAGCTGCGCCAGGACCCGATCCTCAAGTTCCTCATCGTGTCGCTGTCCTTCTACGGCATGTCGACCTTCGAGGGTCCGATGATGTCGATCAAGACGGTGAACGCCCTGTCGCACTACACCGACTGGACCATCGGCCACGTGCACTCCGGCGCGCTCGGATGGGTGGGCCTGGTGTCCATGGGCTCGATCTACTACCTGATCCCGCGCCTTTTCGGGCGTCCCGAGATGTGGAGCGTGCGCCTGATCAACGTGCACTTCTGGGTGGCGACCGTCGGCATCGTGCTGTACATCGCCGCGATGTGGATCGCCGGGGTGATGCAGGGGCTGATGTGGCGCGCGGTCAGCGACGACGGCACGCTCACCTACACCTTCGTCGAGAGCGTGAAGGCGACCTACCCATTCTACGCGGTGCGGTTGCTGGGCGGCGTCCTGTACTTCGCCGGCATGCTGATCATGGCCTACAACGTGGCGCGCACCATCGGTGCCGGCAAGGCCGCCGACGCGCCGGTCCCGCTCCCGTCCGCCGCCCACGCCTGAGGAAACAGACATGGCACTGTTCAATCACGACGCAATCGAAAAGAACGTACCGCTGCTGATGGTTCTGGTGGTGCTGGTGGTGGCGGTGGGCGGCCTGGTGGAGATCGTCCCGCTGTTCTTCCAGCGCTCGACCACCGAGCCCGTCGCCGGCCTCAAGCCCTATACCGCGGCCCAGCTCACCGGGCGCGACGTCTACGTGCGCGAAGGCTGCTACAACTGCCACTCGCAGATGGTGCGCCCGTTCCGCGCCGAGACCGAGCGCTACGGGCACTACTCGGTGGCCGGTGAGTTCGTCTACGACCGCCCGTTCCAGTGGGGCAGCAAGCGCACCGGGCCGGACCTCGCGCGCGTCGGCGGGCGCTACTCCGACGAATGGCACCGCATCCACCTGAACAACCCGCGCGACCTGGTGCCGGAGTCGAACATGCCGTCGTACGCGTGGCTGGCGAAGACCCCGGCCGACGCGGGGTCCATCGCGACCAAGATGAGGGTGCTGCGCACCCTGGGACACCCGTACAGCGAAACCGAGATCGCCGCGGCGGCCAAGGAACTCGAGGGCAAGACCGAGGCCGACGCGCTGATCGCCTACCTCCAGGTGCTCGGCACCTCGGTCAAGACGCGCTGACCGGGGGCCGACATGGACATCAACACGCTGCGCGAGATCATCACGGTGCTGTCCTTTGCCGCGTTCATCGGGATCATCGCCTGGGCCTGGAGCGGCAGGCAGAAGTCGCGGTTCGCCGAGGCGGCGCAACTGCCGTTCGACGAAGACGACGCCCCGACCCGCACCTTCGGCACGACGGGCACGGCGGCAACGGGAGCACGCAAGGGAGAAGGGCAATGAGCGATTTCACCTCGGATTTCTGGAGCTACTACATCGCCATCATCACGCTGGTGAGCATCGTCGCCTGCGGCGTGCTGCTGCAGTCGATGTCGCGCGCCCGGGTCGCGGCCGATCCGGACACCACCGGCCACGTCTGGGACGAGGACCTGAAGGAGTACAACAACCCGCTGCCGCGCTGGTGGATCTGGCTGTTCTGGCTGACGCTGGCCTTCAGCCTGGCCTACCTCGGGCTGTACCCGGGCCTGGGCAACTATGCCGGCGCCTGGAAGTGGAGCTCGACCGGCCAGTACCAGGACGAGGTCAAGGCGGCCGACGCCCAGTACGGCCCGATCTTCGCGAAGTTCGCCGCGATGGACGTCAAGCAGGTGGCCATGGACGCGGACGCCCGTGCCATCGGCGGCAAGCTGTTCCTGAACCATTGCGCGCAGTGCCACGCGACCGATGGCGGCGGCAGCAAGGGCTTTCCCAACCTGTCGGACCGCGACTGGCTGTGGGGCGGCGAGCCCGAAATGGTGAAGGTGAGCATCGCCAACGGCAGGAACGGCGTGATGCCGCCGATGGGCGCGGCGCTGGGCGAAGACGGCAGCAAGGACGTGGCCAACTACGTGCGCTCCCTGTCCGGCCTGCCCGTCGACGGCCTGCGCGCGCAGCGCGGCAAGGACCTGTTCATGCAGAACTGCGCCGCCTGCCACGGCGCCGAGGCCAAGGGCAACCCGGCGATGGGCGCGCCCAACCTGTCCGATGGCATCTGGCTGTACGGCTCGTCCGAGGCAACCATCATCGAAACCATCGTCCGCGGCCGCAACAACGCCATGCCGGCGCACAAGGATTTCCTGGGCGAGGCCAAGGTGCACCTGCTCACCGCCTACGTCTGGGGCCTGTCCAACCGCAGCGCGCCCGCAACGGCGGCGCCGGCCCCGGCCGCCGGCGACGCGAAGAAGTAAGCCCAAGAATTCACCGTCCTCCTGGTGATTTCCGCCGTATCCCGGCCGCAAGGCCGTGGTACGGCGGCCTTCTTTCCGGGGGCTTGGAACCAGGTCCATGGGGTCGCAGCCGGTTGGCGGCAAGAACATGAAAACGATCGAGATCCACCGCGCGCCCGAGACCGTCGAGCAGTCGCTCTACGAAATCCGCAAGACCATCCACCCGCGCTCGGTGAGCGGCTGGTTCGCCGGCTGGCGCGTCGCGCTGGTGGTCATCACCCAGCTGGTGTTCTACGGGACCGCCTGGCTGCAGTGGAACGACCGCCAGGCGGTGCTGTTCGACCTGGTGTCGCGCAAGTTCTACATCCTCGGCCTGGTGCTGTGGCCGCAGGACTTCATCTACCTCACCGCGCTGCTGGTCGTTTCCGCGCTGTCGCTGTTCCTGTTCACGGCCATCGCCGGGCGCCTGTGGTGCGGCTACGCCTGCCCGCAGACGGTCTACACCGAGATCTTCATGTGGATCGAGCGCAAGGTCGAGGGCGACCGGGTCGCGCGCCTGCGCCTGGAGGGCGAGCCCCTGGGGGCGGCCAAGCTCGGCAAGAAGGCGCTCAAGCACGGCCTGTGGATCGCGCTGGCGCTGTGGACCGGCTTCACGTTCGTGGGCTACTTCACCCCCATCCGCGCGCTCTGGGGCGAGGTGATGGCCTTCGTTTCCCCCGCGGCGCAGGCCATGGGCGCGGCCGCGATGGGGGAGGGGAGGCTGGGGCCCTGGGAGACGTTCTGGATCCTGTTCTACTCCTTCGCCACCTACGGCAACGCCGGCTGGATGCGCGAGCAGGTGTGCAAGTACATGTGCCCGTACGCGCGCTTCCAGAGCGCGATGTTCGACAAGGACACCATGATCATCACCTACGACGGCGCCCGCGGCGAGCCGCGCGGCGGGCGCTCGCGCACCGTGGACGCGAAGGCGCAGGGCCTGGGCGACTGCGTGGATTGCGGCATCTGCGTGCAGGTCTGCCCCACCGGGATCGACATACGCAACGGCCTGCAGTACGAGTGCATCGGGTGCGCGGCCTGCATTGACGGATGCAACCAGGTCATGAAGAAGATGGGCTACGCGCCCGGCCTGATCCGCTACTCGACCGAGAACGCGCTGCGCGAACACTGGGACTTCGCGCAGATCCTGCGCCACATGATCCGGCCGCGGGTGCTGATCTACACCGGCATCCTGGGCGCGGTGATCACCGCCGCGGCCACCTCGCTCGCGTTGCGCGTGCCGCTCAAGGTCGACGTGATACGCGACCGCACGGCGATGGCGCGCGAGGTTGCCGGCGGCACGATCGAGAACATCTACCAGCTTCAGGTCATGAACACGCAGGAGGCGCCGCAGCGCTTCACGCTGGCCGTCTCCGGACTGCCGGGCGTCGCGATCGCGTCCGACACGGTGGTCGACGTGCCGGCCGCGACCACGCTGGCCGTGCCCACCCGGGTGCGGGTGGCGCAGGGCGAGGGCAAGCCCGGGTCCAACCGCATCGAACTGGAAGTCCGTTCCGTCGCCGATCCGGCGGTCATGGTGCGCGAGCGCACCGTGTTCATGGTGCCACGCTGAAGGAGGCCGTATGGCTTACGCTCAAGCAATGAATCCCGATCCCCGCACGCAGCGCCTGGACAAGGGGCCGTGGTACCGCGAGCCCTGGCCCTGGATCATCATGTCCGGGCCCGCCGCCGTGGTCGTGGCCGGGGTGGCGACCGCGTGGATCGCCTTCGAGGGCGCCGACGTGCTGGTGTCCGACGACTACTACAAGCAGGGACTGGCGATCAACAAGGTGCTGGCGCGCGAGCAGCGCGCGGCCGAGATGGGCCTCTCGGCGAAGGCGCGCTGGGACCCGGCGAGCGGGGCCACGGAGCTCGTCGTGGCGGCCAAACCCGGTGTCGTGCTGCCGGCGACCGTGCGGCTGCGCCTGGTGCACCCGACCCGCGCCGGCCACGACAAGCTCGTGGAACTCGCCGCGGTCGCGCCGGGGCGTTATGCGGGCGTGCTGAAGCTGGATGCGCTGGGGAACTGGCGCGCCCGGGTGGAGACGGCCGAGTGGCGGTTTGACTCGGACTGGAGCGCGATGCAGAAGTAAGTCGGCCGGGCGGAGGGATCCGCCTGGCGGGAAAGCGGGGCGCCAGCCGGGCGCCGCACCCGCTGGACGATAGGTTCCGGCAGTCCCGCGGCCATGCGGGAGACGCGACAAAGGAGAAGGACATGGATGGGCAAGGCATGGGCCGGCGCATCATGTGGGTGCTGTGGCCGTCGTTCCTGGTGGCCGCCGCGGCCGACGGGCTGTTCTTCAGCGCGGTGGACCCGGTGGAGATGCATTTGTTCGGGGGCGAGGTGGAGCTGTCCCGCCAGGCGATCTACACGCTGGGGTTCTTCGGCTTCTGGGCCACCGGCATCCTTGCCAGCGCCATGGCGGTGTTCCTGAGCACCTCGGCCGACGAGGTCAACCGCAAGGCGGTCCCTGTCCGGGGCGGGGAACCTGGCGGGAAACCCGCCGCAGGGGCCTGAGCAGCCCTGCGGGGTACGCAGGACTGGCTCAGGTTCGGCTCAGCTCCGGCTCAGCTCCGGCTCAGTGCCGGGCCCAGGCCGATGGGCGCGGGAGCCAGGTTCACGATGCGCGTGAACAGTTCGTTGAAGTCGCGCGCGGCGCCGGTGTCGCGCAGCGGATCGCCGTTTTCCTTGAAGGCGACGTCGATCGCCTGCCAGTCCTCGGGCGTGAGCACCTTCAAGGCCAGCGGCAGCACCGAGGTTTCCTCGGACTTCATGTGCGCCCGGTAGAAGCCGGCGAACTCCTCCGCAGCCTGCTCGAAGCGCATCTGGCCGTCCGGCGCGTTCTCCTCCCAGCGCAGCAGGGCCTGCTCCAGCTTGCGGATCAGGCTGCCGCCCGAGGCATGCTGCTTGCCCAGTTCGCCGAGCACCTGGTCGGCGTCGTGGGTGCGCGCGCGGAGGCGCTCGAACAGGAACTGTTCCTCCTTCGGGTGGTGCAGCTTTTCCGGGTAGGCGTCGATGTAATAGACCATCGCCCGGAACAGCCTGAAATCAGGCTGGGCGCCGCTGCCGCGCAACTCCCGCAGGACCGCCAGCATGGCGTCCAGCACGGCTGCCAGCGAGCGGTGCTCGTCCTGGATGATTCGATAGCCTATCGGCTGCATTCAAGCCTCCTGCCGTGGTGTGTGGGGCCCCTGCCCGCGCTAGCCCCGGTGCGCGCGGGCCTCCAGCGCCTGCTGGCAGGCGACGCAACGGGTGCTGGCCGGGCTGGCGCGCAGCCGCGCCTCGCCGATGGGGTCGTCGCACTCCGCGCATATCCCGTAGTTGCCCGCGGCGATGCGCTCGCGCGCGGCGACCACCTGGTCGAGTTCCTGTTCGTCGCGGGAGATCTCGCCCACGCCCAGCGTGGTGGCCTCGTCGGCGGCGGCTTCGTCGCCGATGTCATGCCCGCCGGGGGCGGCATCCTCGTGCGCGGACGACACGGCCCGCCGCTTCTCGCCGATCTCCCCGGTGAGCTGGTCCTCGCGCGCGCGCAGGCGCGCCGCGAGTTCCGCCATCACCGGCTGGCGCAGTCCTGCCCTGGGGCTGTTGCTCGTCATCGCGGCCCCGGCTCAGCGAACCACGAGCACGGGCAGGCGCGAGTGCGTCAGCACCTTGTGCGTCTCGCTGCCCAGCAGCACGCCGGACAGGCCGCGCCGGCCGTGGGAGGCCATGACCACCAGGTCGCACTTGGCCTTGGCTGCGGCGCGGATGATGGCCTGCCAGGGCGAGTCGCTGGTGACGAAGGTGGTCGCGACGGTGACGCCCGCGCTGGTGGCGCGCTTCTTCGCCGCATCGAGCACGCGCCCGGCGTGCGCCTCGGCGTCCTTCTTGAACTTTGCCGGCGGCAGGTAGGCGATCAGCGCGCCTTCCGCATACATGGGGGTCGGGTAGCCCGGCGCGCAGTAGAACAGCGTCAGCTTCGCGCCGCAGGTCTTGGCGAGGCTCGTGGCTTCCCGCACTGCCTTGTCGGAGAGCTTGGAGCCGTCTGTGGGGACCAGGATGTGCTTGTACATGTCGGTGTCCTCTTATCTGTGGCGGCTTGTGTCGGGGTGCCCGTCCGGATGCCGTTTCCGGCGGTGCTTGACCATGATCGTAGGCGGGTGCGCCGGCCGGTGTTTGACCTGTGTCAACGTGCGGGCGCGTCCCGACCGCGGCGTATTTGATTCAGGTCAACGCGGCTGCCGGTGGTTGCGCGACAGTGGCGTCGCCTCCAGGGCGGGCGGCGCCCGGGACCAACCTCAGCGGGGGAACGACATGTTCAAGCACATCCTGATGCCGATCGACGGCTCGGAACTCAGCGACAAGACCGTCGCGCAGGGCATCGCGCTGGCCAAGGCGCTCAATGCGAAGGTGACCGCGCTGGTGGCGGAGCCGGAATACGAGATGCCGTCGTACAGCCAGATCGTCTCGCGCTCGGCAATCTCGGCCGAGGAGCACGAGCGGCGCGCGCGCACGCATGCGCAGAAGATCCTCGACCAGGTCGCGGAGAAGGCCAAGGCCGCGGGGGTTTCCTTCGAGGGGCGCTTCTGCGAGGAAGACGAGCCGCACCAGGCGATCATCCGGGTCGCGGAGGAAGCCGGTTGCGACCTGGTCGTCATGGGCAGCCACGGCCGCCACGGCGTGAGCGCGGTGCTGTTCGGCAGCGAGACGCACGAAGTCATGGCGCACTCCAAGATCCCGGTGCTCGTCTACCGCTGACCCGCTGCCGGGCGCGTCGCCCGGCACGGCCGACTCAGGCCAGCGCCTGCCTGACCCAGCGTTCGAGGGTCACCGCGTCCATGGCCCCGGACTGGCGGGCGACTTCCCGGCCGCCGCGGAACACGATGAGGGTCGGGACCGAGCGGATGCCCAGCCGGGACGCCGCCGAGGGGTTTGCCTCGGTGTCCAGCTTGGCCAGGCGCGCCAGCGGTTCGATGCGCGCCGCGGCGGCCTCGAACTGGGGTGCCATCGCGCGGCACGGGCCGCACCAGGGCGCCCAGAAATCAACCACCAGCGGCAGCTCGGACGATTCCACATGGCGCGCGAGCGTGGCGTCGTCCAGGGCGACCGGCTTGCCGGTGAACAGCGCCCCCTTGCAGCGTCCGCAGCGCCCGCCGTCGGCCAGGCGCTCGCGCGGCAGGCGGTTGGTGGCCCCGCAATGCGGGCAGACCAGGTTCAGGGTGCCGGTGTCGGCCATCGGGGCCTCGCATGCATGTCCATCATGCGGATGTGGGTGCGGGCCGCCCGCGATTCAATCCCCCGGAGGGGACTCAGCAGTTGGTGGCCGCGCCGCGCCCCATCATTTTCTTGAGGCCGGGCACATCGACGATGCGGATGTGCTTCTGCTGCACGGCCACCAGGCCTTCATCCTGGAAGCGCGAGAACAGCCGGCTGACCGTCTCCAGCTTGAGCCCCAGGAAGCTGCCGATCTCCTCGCGGGTCATGCGCAGGATGAACTCGGACGAAGAAAACCCGCGCGCGGTGAAGCGCTGCGACAGGTTCAGCAGGAAGGCGGCCAGGCGCTCCTCGGCGCGCATGCTGCCGAGCAGCAGCATCACGCCATGGTCACGCACGATCTCGCGGCTCATGACCTTGTGGAAGTGGTGCTGCAGCTGCTCGAAGCTGCGCGACAGTTCTTCCAGCTTGCCGTAGGGGATCACGCAGACCTCGCTGTCCTCCAGGGCCACGGCGTCGCAGGTGTGCAGGTCGGTGCCGATGCCGTCGATGCCGAGGAGCTCGCCGGCCATCTGGAAGCCGGTGACCTGGTCGCGGCCGTCGTCGGTTGCCACCCGGGTCTTGAAAAAGCCGGTCCGCAGCGCGTACAGGGACTGGAACGAATCCCCCACGCGGAACAGGCTTTCTCCGCGCTTGAGCCTGCGCCGGGTGTAGACCAGGTTGTCCAGGGACTCGATCTGCTCGTGCGACAGCCCCACCGGCAGGCACAGTTCCCGGAGGTTGCAGCTGGAACAGGCCGTCTTGAGCTTGGTGAGCGTGATCGGCGCGGGCACGGACTTGGGCCTGGCAGCGGGCGTGGGCATGTCCAAGATTGTAAAGCCTGGGCGCGATCCGTGCTGCCGCGGATCCGTGCCGCAGCGCGGCAAGGTCGCGTGCCAGGGGAAGCCGGGGGCGGTCCCCGGGGGTTTGATCCAGATCAACGCCCCGGGACTGCGCCCCGGCATAGTCGCCGCAGAGGAGCCAATGGCTATGGACACCAAGGTCAACATTCCGCAGGTCGAGCCCGAACTCGTGCGCCGTTTCGACGGCCTGGGGCCGCGCTATACCTCGTACCCGACCGCCGACCGCTTCAACGAGGCGTTCGACGCGATGATGCACGCCGCGTGGCTGGAACGCCGGCACATCGGCGCGATCACGCCGCCGCTGTCGCTGTACGTGCACCTGCCGTTTTGCGAGAACATCTGCTATTACTGCGCGTGCAACAAGATCATCACGCGCGACCACGGCCGCGCGGCGACCTACCTCGACTACCTCGAGCGCGAGGTGGCGATGCAGGCCGAGCACCTCGGCGCCAACCGGCGCATCTCGCAACTGCATTTCGGCGGCGGCACGCCGACCTTCCTGTCGGACGAGGAACTGTCCCGGCTGGTGGCGATGCTGCGCTCGCACTTCAAGTTCGACCCCGCCGGCGAGTACGCGATCGAGCTCGACCCGCGCAGCCTGCGCCCCGGCACCGTGCCCCTGCTGGCCGAACTGGGCTTCAACCGCGCGAGCCTGGGCGTGCAGGACTTCGACCCTGACGTGCAGCGCGCGGTGAACCGCATCCAGCCGCAGGAGCAGACCGAACAGGCGATCGCCGCGGTGCGCGCGGCCGGCTTCAAGTCGGTGAGCGTGGACCTGATCTACGGCCTGCCGCGGCAGAACGTGGAGAGCTTCGGGCGCACCCTGGACCGCGTGCTGGCCTTGCGGCCGGACCGGGTCGCGCTCTACGGCTATGCGCACCTGCCCTCGCGCTTCAAGCCGCAGCGGCGCATCCTCGACGCGGACATGCCCACCGGCGAGACCAAGATCGCGATATTCACGCTGGCGCTGGAGCGCCTGTCTCAGGCGGGCTACGTGCACATCGGCCTGGACCATTTCGCGCTGCCCGACGATGAGCTCACCAACGCGCTGCGCTCGGGCACGCTGCACCGCAACTTCCAGGGCTACACCACGCAGTCGGACTGCGACCTGCTGGCGCTGGGCGTGTCCGGCATCAGCAAGATCGGGCCGACCTACAGCCAGAACGTGCGCACGCTGGAGGAGTACTACGACTGCATCGACCAGGGCCGCATCCCGGTGATGCGCGGCATCGAGCTGACCGCCGACGACCTGCTGCGCCGCTCGGTGATCATGGCGCTGATGTGCCAGGGCAAGGTGTCCATCGAGTCCATCGAGATCTCGCACCTGATCAACTTCCGCGAGTATTTCGCCGGCGAGCTGCAGGACCTGGACGAGTTCGTCCAGATGGACCTGGTCGAGATCGAGGACCACTGGATCACCGTCACCCCGCGCGGGCGCCTGTTCGCGCGCGCCGTTTGCATGGTGTTCGACCGCTACCTGCGTGGTGAGCGGGCGCGCATGAGCTACTCGCGGATCATCTAGACCGGCGGCATGGACTTCGCCGGACTCCAGGACTTCGCGCAACAGGCTTCCTCGCTGCTCGGCGGGTGGAGCCCGGGGCTGCTGCTGCCCGCGCTGCTCGTCGGCCTGCTGGGCAGCGTGCATTGCCTCGGCATGTGCGGCGGCATCGTCACCGCATTCTCGTCACGCGTGCCTGCCGGCGCCGCGCGCCTGCCTGCCCGCGCCGCCCGCCACGCCATCGCCTTCCATGCGGGCCGGCTCAGCACCTATGCCGCCGGCGGCGCGCTGGCCGGCAGCGCCGCCTCGGCCACGCTGCTGATGGGCCGATGGCTTCCCGTGCAGCAGGTGCTGTTCATCGCGGCGCAACTGATGCTGGTGGCGCTGGGCCTGTACCTGCTGGGCGCCACGCGCGTCCTCGCGCCGCTGGAGGCGGCGGGTGGCAGGTTGTGGCTGCGCGTGCAACCGCTGGCGGTGCGCCTGTCGCGCCCGGCCGCGGGCGTGCCGGTG
>CAIVVS010000348.1 GCA_903909415.1 uncultured Pseudomonadota bacterium
GGCGCACCGTGCACTGGAACTGCATGCGATCCCCAGCCATTTCTTCCGGTTCTGGCTCTGGCTGACCACCGGCATGGTGACCAAGGAGTGGGCGGCGATCCACCGCAAGCACCACGCCAAGTGCGAGACCGCGGACGACCCGCACAGCCCGCAGTTCTACGGCATCAACCGGGTGCTGTGGGGCGGCGTGTTCCTGTACGTCAAGGAGTCCTACAACAAGGACACCATCCTGCGCTACGGCCAGGGCACCCCGGACGACTGGATGGAGCGCAACGTCTACACGCGCTTCCCGATCCTGGGCCTGACCACCATGGGCGTGATCAACATCGCGCTGTTCGGCATCGTCCCCGGCCTGATCATCCTGGCCACGCAGATCGTCTGGATCCCGTTCTGGGCGGCGGGCGTGATCAACGGCATCGGCCACTTCTGGGGCTACCGCAGCTGGAACGTGTTCGACGCCAGCACCAATATCTTCCCCTGGGGCATCCTGATCGGCGGCGAGGAGCTGCACAACAACCACCACGCCTTCGCGTCCTCGGCCAAGCTCTCGTCCAAGTGGTACGAGTTCGACATCGGCTGGATGTACATCCGGATGATGGAGATGGCGGGCCTGGCGCGCGTCAAGCACGTCGCGCCCATGCCGCGCTTCCGCGAATCGGCCAAGCCGGTGTGCGACCTGGAGACGCTCCAGGCGGTGATCACCCACCGCTACGACGTGCTGGCCACGTACGCCAAGTCGCTCAAGGCGACCTATGCCGAGGAAGTGCGCAAGCTTCGCGAGCGTGCCCCCCAGGACGCGGCAGCGCTGGCCCGCGCGAAGCGTTCGCTGAACGTGGCGCAGGCGAAGCTGGACGCGGCCGAACGCGAACGCCTTGCCGAGGGCCTGGCGAAGTCGCAGCCGCTGGCGACCGTCTACGGCATGCGCCAGGAGCTCGAAGCCATCTGGGCGCGGTCCACCGCATCCAAGGACCAGCTGCTCAGCCAGCTGCAGGACTGGGTGCGTCGCGCCGAGGCCAGCGGCGTGCGCCCGCTGCAGGAGTTCGCGGTCCGGCTGCGCTGCTACGCCTGAGGCGGTTTCCGCCCACGGAAAACCCGCCGCGAGGCGGGTTTTTTTGTTTCCAGCACCCGCCGCGAGGCGGGTTTTTTGTTTTCGGTACCCGCCGCGAGGCGGGTTGTCCGTCTCCGCTGCCCGCGGCGTGCGGTGCCGCTCCGGGTGAAGCGCGGCCAACAAAAAAGCCCGCTGGTCGGCGGGCTTTTTGCGGAGTGGGCAGCGCTTACTTGAGCTTGCCTTCCTTGTAGATCACGTGCTTGCGTGCCTTCGGATCGAACTTCATGATCTCGATCTTGTCGGGCTTGGTGCGCTTGTTCTTGGACGTGGTGTAGAAGTGGCCGGTGCCGGCGGTGGATTCGAGCTTGATCTTTTCGCGCATGGTCGTGTCCTGGCTGGGATTGCGGGAATTACAGGGCGCCCTTGGCGCGCAGTTCGTCGAGCACCACCTCGATGCCCTTCTTGTCGATGGTGCGCAGGCCCTTGGTGGACACGCGCAGCGACACCCAGCGCTTCTCGGCCTCGAGCCAGAAGCGGCGGTAGTGCAGGTTCGGCAGGAAGCGGCGCTTGGTCTTGTTGTTGGCGTGGGAAACGTTGTTCCCGACTTGGGGCTTCTTCCCCGTGATCTGGCAGACGCGAGCCATGGTGTTGCTCCTGGGTGGTTCGACGGCGCTGGGCCGTCAGGGCGGATTCCGGAAAGCCGAAATCGCAAAGCCTTGGATTATAGGTGGATTCCGATGCTGCTGGCAAGCCCGGCTGTGCCGGGCGCGGGATGGCCGGGTCACGGGAATGCCCTGATTCCAAAGGGAATTTTCCGCAGCTCCGATGGCGCTACAGCAGGCCGCGCTCGGCGAAGGACATGACCTGCCGGCCGGCGACGATGAAATGGTCCAGCACCTGCACATCGACCAGGGCCAGCGCGTTGCGCAGCGCGCGGGTCAGCGCTTCGTCGGCATGGCTCGGCTCGGCCACGCCCGACGGGTGGTTGTGCGCGAAGATGACCGCGGCCGCGTTGTGGCGCAGCGCGGACTTCACCACCTCGCGCGGATAGACGCTGGTCTGGGTGAGGGTGCCGATGAACAGCTCGTCGCTGGCGATCACGCGGTGCTGCGCGTCCAGCGCCAGCATCACGAAGGCCTCGCGCTCGCGCCCGGCCAGCAGCAGGCGAAGGTAGTCGCGCACCGCCTGCGGGGAGGACAGCGCGCTGGAACGCTGCATGTCGTGCTGGGCCGAGCGGCGCGCGAGTTCCAGTACGGCCTTGAGCTGCGCCGCCTTGGCCGTGCCCAGTCCCGGCAGGCGCATGCCGGCGGGGTCGGCCGCGAGCAGGCCGGGCAGCGAGCCGAAGCGCGCGATCAGCTCACGACCCAGGTCCACCGCGCTCTTGCCGCGCACGCCGGTGCGCAGGAACACCGCCAGCAGCTCGGCGTCGGACAGCGCCTGCGCGCCCTGCGACAGCAGCCGCTCGCGCGGGCGGGACTCGGCGGGCCAATCCGTGATGGGCATGGAATTCCATTAACATCCTGCGTTCCCACGCATAACGCCGGACCGGGCCCATCGGATGACGACCCCCAAACGCAAGCCTGCACGAGGTACCGCCAGGGCGGCGTCGCGCGCGCCGGCGGCGCGCTCCCGTCCCGGGCCGGCGGCGCATTCCCTGCCGCATTCCCGGTTCACGCCCGCGGGCGCTCCCGCCGGGGCATCACTTGCCGGCCGCCGCATCCTGCTGGGCGTGACCGGCGGCGTCGCGGCCTACAAGTCGGCGGAACTGGCGCGCGCCCTGATCAAGGCCGGCGCCGACGTGCGCGTGGTGATGACCGAGGCGGCGACGCACTTCGTCGGGCCGGCGACCTTCCAGGCGCTCACCGGCAAGCCGGTGGGGACCGACCTGTGGGACGCGCGCATCGACAACGGCATGGGCCACATCGAGCTCTCGCGCGACCGCGAGCTGATCGTGGTGGCGCCGGCCACCGCCGACTTCCTCGCGCGCACCGCGCTCGGCCGCGCCGATGACCTGCTGGCGACGCTGTGCGTGGCGCGGCGCTGCCCACTCGCGGTGGCGCCGGCGATGAACTTGGAGATGTGGACCCACCCAGCGACCCAGCGAAATGTCGCGCAGCTGCGCGCCGATGGCGTCACCGTGCTCGGCCCCGAAGCCGGTGACCAGGCCTGCGGCGAGACCGGCATGGGCCGCATGCTGGAACCGGAACTGATCGCGGCGGAAGTGGCGGTGCTGCTGTCCGCGCCGGCGACCAGCGTGGCCGGCCTGCTCGCCGGCAGGCGCGTGCTGGTCACCGCCGGGCCGACCTGGGAGCCGATCGACACGGTGCGTGGGCTGACCAACCAGAGCTCGGGGAAGATGGGCTATGCGGTGGCGCGGGCTGCGGCGGAAGCAGGCGCTGGCGTCACGCTGGTCAGCGGCCCGACTGCGCTCGCCGCGCCGGCCGGCGTCACGCGCATCGATGTCACGACCGCGCGCCAGATGCGCGACGAGGTGATGGCGCGCGCCGCGCGGTCCGACGTGTTCATCGCGGTGGCCGCGGTAGCGGACTACCACGTGGTCGGCGCGAAGGACCACAAGATCAAGCGCGGGGAGGGCAACATGAAGCTGGAACTCGCGCCCAACCCGGACATCCTCGCCGAGGTGGCGCGCATGAAGGGCGGTCCGTTCTGCGTCGGCTTCGCCGCCGAGAGCGAGAACCTGCGCGCCTACGCGCAGGCCAAGCGCAGGAGAAAGGGCGTGCCGCTGCTGGCAGCCAACCTGGTGCAGGAAGCCTTCGGCCGCGACGACAACGCGCTCACGCTGTTCGACGATGCCGGCGAGCACCTGCTGGCGCGCGCACCGAAGACGGAACTCGCGCGGCAGCTGGTCGCGCACATCGCAACCATGACCAAGGGCAGAAACAAGGGATGAAGACGCTGGACGTACGCGTGCTGGATGCGCGGCTGCACGGGCAGCTGCCCGAATACGCGACCTCGGGATCGGCTGGCCTGGACCTGCGCGCCTGCGTGGATGCGCCGCTGGTGATCGAGCCCGGCACGACGCACCTGGTGCCCACCGGCATGTCCATCCACCTTGGCGACCCGGGGCTGGCGGCGGTGATCCTGCCGCGCTCGGGCCTGGGCCACAAGCACGGCATCGTGCTCGGCAACCTGGTCGGACTGATCGACTCCGACTACCAGGGCCCGCTGATGGTGTCGATGTGGAACCGCGGCAACGCCGCCTTCACCATCCAGCCCATGGACCGCATCGCCCAGCTGGTGGTGGTGCCGGTGGTGCAGGTGAAACTGAACGTGGTCGAGGACTTCCAGGCCAGCGACCGCGGCACCGGCGGCTTCGGCAGCACCGGCAAGGGCTGAGGACTTTGCCTGCTTAACCTGCGGCGCGCGAAGCGCGCAACGCAGACCGGGAATGGGGGTAACGGGGGAAGGGGCGGAGCCTCTTCCCCTGTTCGAGACTTGCCCGGGGGCGCAGGTTCGAAGTGAGGCGTGCCTGCCTGCACGCCCTACCCACTACCCCAGCATATCCGCCCAGATGTTCTGCGCCCAGGCCCAGCCGTACACGCCCTCGATCGCGCTGCGCGCCGACGACACGCCGCCCGATCCGGGCACCGTCACCATGGTCTTCTGCGCGGCATCGTACCTGTGCACCGAGGCGACATGGACCACCTCGGTGTCGGACACGAAGCTGTAGCAGGTGTTGGCCATCATCGGCTCCGCGCTGGGCGCGCGACCGTGCATCAGTTCGATGATCGCGGCGGCGGCAACCTTGCCGTGCTGGTTCGCCATGTGGCCGGACTTCGGCATGGCCGGGGCGGACAGCGTGGCGTCGCCCAGCACGTGCACGCCCTTGACCGCGGTGGATTCCATGGTCAGCCAGTCCACGCCGCACCAGCGGTTGTTCGCCGTGACCAGGCCGGCCTTGCGCGCGATGTCGCCGGCTCTCATCGGCGGCAGTACGTTGAGCACGTCGCCCTTGAACGAGTCGAAGTCGGTCTTGACCGCCTTGCCGCGCACGTCCACGTCCTTGACCTCGTTGTTCGGGCGGTAGTCGATGATGCCCTTGTAGAGTTCGCTGAACGCGGCCTTGAACAGGCCCGGTTTGGACACGATGTCGGGATTGGCGTCCAGCACCAGCACCTTGGACCGGGGCTTGGAGCGCTTGAAATAGGACGCCACCTGGCAGGCCCTCTCATAGGGGCCGGGCGGGCAGCGGTAGGGCGCCACCGGAATGCTGAGCACGTAGGTGCCCCCGTCGGGCATGGCCTCCAGCTGGGCCCGCAGCGCCACGGTGTCGGGCCCGGCCTTCCAGGCGTGCAGCACCTGCTTCTGCGCGTCGGCGTTGTTCAGTCCGGGGAGCTGTTCATACATCATGTCCACGCCCGGGGAGACGATCAGCCGGTCGAAGTTCATGTCCGCGTACTTGCGCGCGAACTTGACCTGCTTCTTCGCCATATCGATGTCGGTGACGTCGTCGTTCAGCACCTGCACGCCGGACTCCCGCAGCCTGGTGTACTGGCGCGTGATGTCGGGCATGCGGCGGTACCCGCCGAGTACCAGGTTGGACATCGGGCACGAGACGAACTCCTGGTTGCGCTCGACCAGGAACACCTCGATGCTGCCGCCGCCCCAGGCGCGCAGGTACTTCGCGGCGGTGGCGCCGCCGTAGCCGCCGCCGATGATCAGCACGCGGCCCACCGGCCTGGCGGGCGGCGGTGGCGTGGTGGCGCAGCCCGGCAGCGCGGTCAGGGCGCCTGCGCCTGCAAGCGCGCCGGAGGCCTTCAGGAAATCGCGTCTCTGGAATCGTCCCATGGCGGCCTCCTCAGTTGGCTTTCTGCGCGGCGAACCAGCCGGCGATGAGTTCCACCTGCTCGTCCGTGTAACCCTTGGACAGCTGGTGCATGATGGTCGCTGGCCGCTTGCCCTCGCGGAACTCGCGCATCAGGCGCACGATTTCCTCCCTTTTCACGCCGGCCAGCGCCGGCATGCCGCCCGCGCTGCGGCCGTCGGTGCCGTGGCAGTTGGCGCAGTTCGCGGCCAGGTTGCGCGCGAGGTTGCGGTCCTGCGAGGCGGCGGGGCCTGCGGCGAACAGTGCGGCCGTGGCGGCGAGCGCCATGGCGAGGGCGCGGGGCGGTTTCATGCGGCATCTCCTTTGTGGGCGGTTTGCGCGGACTTGTTCTTGTCGGTTCCGGAGCCGCGCCGCCGCGGGTTTCACCAATCGGGCGCCCGCAGGCCAGGGCGCGTGGCGGGAAGTGTCACCCCGCGGGCGCCGTGTGTCAAAGGCGCCAAAGCAACTTGCATATTCCGCCTGGAACGTGCGGTCGGATTTCCCGGCGGACGGGACTGCAAGTCAAAAGGGCCGCCCTTGGGCGGCCCCTTCGATCGGCGGCCTGCGCCGCTCAGGCCTGCGGTGCGGCGGCAGGCTCCGTGCGCTTCTCTTCCTCGACGAACTTGAGCACCACCTTGTCCGCCGCATCCAGGTCGATCGTGACTTTGCCGCCGTTGGCGAGCTTGCCGAACAGCAGCTCGTCGGCCAGCGAGCGCCGGATGGTGTCCTGGATAAGGCGCGACATGGGGCGCGCGCCCATCAGCGGGTCGAATCCGTTGCGTCCCAGCCACTCTCGCAGCTTGTCGGTGAACACCGCCTCGACCTTCTTTTCGTGCAGCTGGCTCTCGAGCTGCATCAGGAACTTGTCCACCACTCGGAGGATCACTTCCTTGTCCAGCGACCTGAACGAGATGATGCCGTCAAGCCGGTTGCGGAATTCGGGGGTGAACAGGCGCTTGATCTCGGCCGACTCGTCGCCGGTTTCCTTCTTCGCGGTGAAGCCCATCACGTTGCGGTTCAGGGCCTCGGCGCCGGCGTTGGTGGTCATGACGATGGTCACGTTGCGGAAGTCGGCCTTGCGGCCGTTGTTGTCCGTCAGCGTGCCGTGGTCCATCACCTGCAGCAGGATGTTGAAGATCTCGGGGTGCGCCTTCTCGATCTCGTCCAGCAGCAGCACGGAGTAGGGCTTCTTGGTGATGGCCTCGGTCAGCAGTCCGCCCTGGTCGAAACCGACGTACCCGGGCGGGGCGCCGATCAGGCGGCTCACCGCGTGGCGCTCCATGTACTCGGACATGTCGAAGCGGATCAGCTCGATGCCCATGCAGTAGGCGAGCTGGCGCGCGACCTCCGTCTTGCCGACGCCGGTCGGGCCGGAAAACAGGAACGAACCGATCGGCTTCTGGGGGTTGCCCAGGCCCGAGCGCGACATGCGGATCGCCGCGGTCAGCGCGTCGATGGCCTTGTCCTGGCCGAACACGACGGCCTTCAGGTCGCGGTCGAGGTTCTTCAGCTGCGAGCGGTCATCCTGTGACACGGAGGCCGGGGGGATGCGCGCGATCTTGGCGATGATCTCCTCGATCTCGGTCTTGCCGATGACCTTCTTCTGGCGCGACTTGGGCAGGATTCGCTGGGCGGCGCCGGCTTCGTCGATCACGTCGATGGCCTTGTCCGGCAGGTGCCTGTCGTTGATGTAGCGCGCAGACAGCTCCGCGGCGGTGGATATCGCGACCGCGCTGTACTTCACGCTGTGGTGCGACTCGAAGCGCGACTTGAGGCCCTTGAGGATCTCGATGGTCTCGTCCACCGAAGGCTCGCCGACGTCGATCTTCTGGAAGCGCCGGGACAGGGCGTGGTCCTTCTCGAACACGCCGCGGTACTCGGTATAGGTGGTCGCGCCGATGCACTTGAGTGCGCCCGATGACAGCGCGGGCTTGAGCAGGTTGGATGCGTCCAGGGTGCCGCCGGAGGCCGCGCCCGCGCCGATCAGCGTGTGGATTTCGTCGATGAACAGGATGCCGTTGGGGTTGTCCAGCAGCTGCTTGAGCACCGCCTTGAGGCGCTGTTCGAAGTCGCCCCGGTACTTGGTGCCCGCCAGCAGCGCGCCCATGTCCAGCGAGTAGACCTGGCACTTGGACAGGATTTCGGGCACCTGGCCCTCGACGATGCGCCGGGCCAGGCCCTCGGCGATGGCGGTCTTGCCAACGCCTGCCTCGCCGACCAGCAGGGGATTGTTCTTGCGCCGGCGGCACAGCGTCTGGATCACGCGCTCGAGCTCGCGCTCGCGCCCGATCAAGGGATCGATCTTGCCGACCATGGCCTGGGCGTTGAGGTTGGTGGTGTAGGTCTCCAGCGCGCCGCCGGCCTGCTCGGCGTCTTCCTTCGATTCCTCCGCGGGCTCGGACTTGGGCTCCTTGGTGCCGGCCGGCGCCTTGCTGATGCCGTGCGAGATGAAGTTCACCACGTCCAGGCGGGTCACGCCCTGCTGGTGCAGGAAGTACACCGCATGCGAGTCCTTCTCGCCGAAGATCGCGACCAGCACGTTCGCGCCGGTCACTTCCTTCTTGCCGGATGACTGCACGTGCAGGATGGCGCGTTGGATGACGCGCTGGAAGCCCAGCGTGGGCTGGGTGTCGATCTCCTCGGTGCCGGCGACAGTGGGGGTGTGGCTGTTGATGAACTCGGCGAGGTTCTTGCGGAGTTCCTCGATGTTCGCGGCGCAGGCGCGCAGCACCTCGGCGGCGGTGGGGTTGTCCAGCAGCGCCAGCAGCAGGTGCTCCACGGTGATGAACTCGTGGCGCTTCTGCCTGGCCTCGACGAAGGCCATGTGCAGGCTGACTTCAAGTTCCTGAGCGATCATCGTTGCTGTTCCCCTGGGTTTTCCGGACCCGGGCATGGTGCCCGGATCAGCTTTCCTCCATCACGCACTGTAGCGGATGCTGGTGCTTTCGCGCGTGGGAGATAACCTGCTCCACCTTGGTGGTGGCGACGTCCTTGGGATAGACCCCGCAGACGCCCATGCCTTCCCGGTGGACCTTGAGCATGACCTGGGTGGCCTGCTCCCGGGTCATGGAGAAGAAGCCCTGCAGCACCGCCACCACGAATTCCATCGGGGTGTAGTCGTCATTCAGCAGCAGGACCTTGAAAAGCGGCGGCGGCTTGACGCGGGCCTTCTTTGCCTCAAGAACCGTTCCTTCGCGTGAGCCTTCTCGTGAGCGCGTTGCCATACCCGTCCGACATTAAGCCCAAAGAACTGGGCCGTCAATTTGCAATAGCGGGATGGTCCGGCACTGGACTTCCTCCGGCGTTCCCGCGCGTTTTTTTTCCTGTCGGCATGCAGCCCGGGACGTGACGCGATGCCCGTGCGCTGCGCGTGATCCCTGCACGTGATCCATATGATGCCGCAAGCGCGCACTTGCAATGCCGGCGCGTGCGCCCGGCGCGGTGACGGCTCGTGCGCGAGGCGGGGCGGGCCGTGACGGTGTTCCGTAACTCCTTGTCCCGCAAGGGAATTGCGCTTGGCCGTTGGCTGGAGGGGTGCTTGACGGGCATCTGCAAAGGCGGTAAAAGGCGGCTGTGTTTGTCTCAATGCGGTTGCAGGCCGGACGTGCTCCTGTTCCTCTGCTGCCTTGAAGTGCAGGCATAGCTGCCGGGCTGTCCCGGCATTCATACTCAGGAAGGGCCTATGCCAACAGGTACCGTTAAGTGGTTCAACGACGCTAAGGGGTACGGGTTCATCACCCCTGACGACGGCGGCGAGGATTTGTTCGCGCATTTCTCTGCGATCCAGATGAATGGATTCAAGACCCTCAAAGAAGGCCAGAAAGTCACGTTCGAAGTGACCCAGGGTCCGAAGGGCAAGCAGGCATCCAACATTCAGTCTCCGAGCTGATTCCCGCAGCCGGCACGCCTTCGCGGCGGCCGGATGCGCGGAAATGAAAAAGGCCGCCCGAGGGCGGCCTTTTTGTTTGCATGCGCTCCCGTGCGGCAGCGCGCCCGCCTCAGTTCATGCGGCGCTTCAGCTCGGCGTCGATGGCGTCCAGGAACTCGTCGGTGGTCAGGAACGGATGGTCGGGGCGGATCAGGATGGCCAGGTCCTTGGTCATCTTGCCGGATTCGACCATGTCCACGCATACCTTCTCGACCGTGTTGGCGAAGTTCACCAGGTCCGGCGTGTTGTCGAACTTGCCGCGGTACTGCAGGCCGCGGGTCCAGGCGTAGATCGAGGCGATCGGGTTGGTCGAGGTCGGCTTGCCCTGCTGGTGCATGCGGTAGTGGCGGGTGACCGTGCCATGCGCGGCTTCGGATTCGACCGCCTTGCCGTCAGGGGACATCAGCACCGAGGTCATGAGTCCGAGCGAGCCGTAGCCCTGGGCGACGGTGTCTGACTGGACGTCGCCGTCGTAGTTCTTGCAGGCCCAGAGGTAGCCGCCGCTCCACTTCATGTTCGCGGCGACCATGTCGTCGATCAGGCGGTGCTCGTAGGTCAGGCCGGCGGCGTCGAACTTGGCCTTGAACTCGGCGTCGAAGATTTCCTGGAACAGGTTCTTGAAGCGGCCGTCGTAGACCTTGAGGATGGTGTTCTTGGTCGACAGGTAGACCGAGTAGTTGCGGTTCAGGCCGTAGGTGAAGCAGGCGCGCGCGAAGCCGCTGATCGACTCGTCCAGGTTGAACATGCCCAGGAACACGCCGCCGCCCTTGGTCTTGATAACCTCGCGCTCGACCACCGGGCCGCCGTCGGCCGGGGTGTAGCTGATCTTCAGGGTGCCGGCGCCGGGGAACTGCATGTCCTGCGCGCGGTACTGGTCGCCGAACCCGTGGCGGGCGACGACCACCGGCTTGTCCCAGTGGGCCACCAGGCGCGGCACGTTCTTGCAGATGATGGGTTCGCGGAAGATGGTGCCGTCCAGGATGTTGCGGATCGTCCCGTTCGGGCTGCGCCACATCTGCTTCAGGTTGAATTCCTTGACCCGCGCCTCGTCCGGCGTGATGGTCGCGCACTTCACCGCGACGCCGTACTCGCGCGTCGCGTTGGCGGAGTCGATCGTGATCTGGTCGTCGGTCTCGTCGCGCTTCTCCATCCCCAGGTCGTAGTACTTGAGGTCGATGTCGAGGTAGGGCAGGATGAGTTTTTCGCGGATCTTCTGCCAGATGATCCGGGTCATCTCGTCGCCATCCATCTCCACGACAGGGTTTTTCACCTTGATCTTGCTCACAGGAACTCCTCTTGCTGGGTCGGTCTGGGAATCGGAACGCCGTCGCGGTGTTGCTGCCGGCTGAGCGGCGGGTGGCCGCAGAACTGGCCTGCACGCGGGATGGCTGCGAAGCCCAAAATTATATCAGTTCACCGGGGCCGCGCTCCCCGGCCACCGCGGAAGGCCGCAATCCATGTCCAGACTGGTCCTGTTCAACAAGCCTTACGGGGTGGTGCCCCAGTTCTCGCCCCACCCCGGGCACCGCAGCCTTGCCGACTTCATCGACGTGCCCGGGGTCTATCCGGCCGGCCGGCTGGATGCCGACAGCGAGGGCCTGATGGTGCTGACCGACGTGGGTGCCTGGCAGGCACGCATTTCCGGACCGGGGGGCAGGTTCCCGAAGACTTACTGGGTGCAGGTCGAGAACCTGCCCCGGGGCGGGGCGCTGGAGGCGTTGCGCGCCGGCGTC
Organism: uncultured Pseudomonadota bacterium; assembly: GCA_903909415.1. Next base: position 11,535 of record CAIVVS010000348.1, read on the forward strand.
GCGCTGCGCGATGGCCAGACGCTGCCCTGCGAGGCGCGCGAGATCCCGGATCCGGGCCTGCCGGCGCGCGATCCGCCGATTCGGGAGCGCAAGTCGATCCCGACCGCCTGGCTTGAGTTGATCCTGCGCGAGGGGCGCAACCGGCAGGTTCGCCGGATGACTGCGGCTGTCGGCCTGCCGACCCTGCGCCTGGTCCGGGTGGCGGTGGGGCCGTGGCAACTGGGCGACCTGCGAGCCGGTGAATGGCGCGATGCAACAATGCCCCGGGGCGCGGCGGCCTGACTGTTCGAGCTGACCAGCCTGTCAACCATCCGCGTTGGGGCGCGTTATCCGGACGGGCACATGGCATGTGTCAAGCTAATGTTTTTCAACCGGAAATTGAAAGGGAACACCATGACCAAACTGATCTCCACCGTGGTCGCGATCGCATTTGCCGCGGTTTGCGGCGCCGCTTCTGCCCAAGCCCCTGCTGCCGCGCCTGCCGCCGCACCTGCCGCCCAGGCCGACGCGCCCAAGGCGGAAGCCAAGGCCAAGAAGGCCAAGAAAGCCAAGAAGGCCAAGAAGGCGAAGGCCAGCTAAGCTAGCCGATTGATTTATCAGACGAAACCCGCCGCAGCACTTGCTTGCTGCGGCGGGTTTTGGATACACTCCCAGTCCCGGTGTCAACCAGCTGCAAGCTGGAGACGTTAAAGGGGATGATCGGCGAAGTTGCTGGTCACATTTTCGGTCTATAAACAGAGAGGGAAACAAAATGCAAAAGCTGCTCGCTATCGTTCTCGCCGCCATGTTCGCGTCCGTCAGCTTCACGGCCATCGCCGCCGACAAGAAGGACGACAAGAAAGTCGAGAAGAAGGACGAGAAGAAGAAGTAAGCGGACTACGTCTGCACACGAAGGCGGGATCCTCACGGACTCCCGCCTTTTTGCTTTCAGGGACAAGAGAAACGAAGGGGGACACATGAAAAAGCTGCTCGCAATCGTGATGATGGCTGCATTCGGCGCGATGAGCGTCCAGGCAATCGCCCAGGACAAGGGCCAGAAGGTCGAGAAAAAGGCCAAGAAGGCCAAGAAGGCGAAGAAGTCCGGCTGATTCCACGCCAGTCTCGCCATGGGGCAGGGGAAACCCTGCCCTTTGCATTTTGGGTGGAAGCTTTCAGAAACCGCAGGTCAACGATGCAGGGCCTATTGATGCAACAACCGACCCATCCCGCGCGATGCCTGTTGGCGGCCCTCTTGTCCGCCTTCGCGGCGATCCTTCCCACCGCGTCTGCGGCGGCAGACATGCCTCGCCTGCAGCTCACGGCCGGCATCCACGTGGTGCAGGCCGAGGTCGCGCATACCTTCGACACGCGCGCGCGCGGACTGATGTTCAGGAAAAGCATGGGCCCCAACCAGGGGATGCTGTTCGTTTTCCAGGAGAACGCAGCGCACTGCATGTGGATGCGCAACACGCTGATTCCGCTCGCGGTGGCCTTCCTTGACGCGAACGGGACGATCATCAACGTCGAGGAAATGCAGCCCCAGACGGAGAATTCACACTGCGCGGCGCGCCCGGCGAAGTACGCGCTGGAGATGAATGCGGGTTGGTTCGTCCAGAAGGGGGTGCGACCCGGAACCCAGCTCGGTGGCATCGACAGGGCGCCGCCGGCCCAGTAGGCGGGAGGTCCTGAAAACAAAAAGCCCGGCCTAGGCCGGGCTTTTTTGATGGGGCAGGCGCGTCAGGCGAAATTGGCCGACGCGAAGTCCCAGTTGGCCAGGCTCGCGAGGAAGGTCTCGACGAACTTCGGCCGCGCATTGCGGTAGTCGACGTAGTAGGCGTGCTCCCAGACGTCGATGGTCAGCAGCGGCTTGTCCGCGGTGGTCAGCGGCGTGGCGGCGTTGGAGGTGTTGACGATGTCCACCGAGCCGTCGGCCTTCTTGACCAGCCAGGTCCAGCCCGAGCCGAAATTGCCCACGGCGGACTTGGTGAAGGCTTCCTTGAACGCGTCGAACGAGCCCCACTTCTTGTCAATAGCGGCTGCCAGCGCGCCGGAGGGCTTGCCGCCGCCGGCCGGCTTCATGCTGTTCCAGAAGAAGGTGTGGTTCCAGACCTGGGCGGAGTTGTTGAAGATACCGGCCGAGGACTTCTTGACGATGTCCTCGAGGGAGGCGTTCTCGAACTCGGTGCCCTTGATCAGGTTGTTGAGGTTGGTGGCGTAGGCCTGATGGTGCTTGCCGTAATGGAACTCGAAGGTTTCCTTCGAGATGTGCGGCGCGAGCGCGTCCATCGCGTACGGCAGCGGCGGGAGTTTGTGCTCCATGAGATCGCTCCTGAAATCGGGTCGGTTGACGGAAGCGCGATTCTAGAGAGATTCGCCCCCCGCCGCAAACCGGCGCGTCCGCCGGCCCCCCGAAGCGTCAGTCCGGGGCGCCCCTTCCGGTCCCGGGCGCGGTGCCGTCGGGCAATATCTGTTCCACGCGCGCGGTCGCGCCACCCGCGGCGAAACGCGCCTCGATCAGCGCACCCGCCGACAGCGTGGCGGCGTCCCGGATGATCCTGCCGGTGCCGTCGCGAACCACGCTGTAGCCGCGCGCGAGGACGTTGGAGGGATCGAGGTGGCCGAGGCTGGCGAGCGCCGCGCCCATGCGTGCATCACGCGCCTGGCGCAGTTGTGCCGCCGCTCGTCCCAGCCGCTGGACTGCGTGCGCGGTGCGCACCGAAGCCTCGCGCAGGTCAGGGGACGCACCACGCATTCGCTGCACGAGTCGCTCCAGCCGCCAAGCGCGCTCGGCGGCGTCGCGGCTGGCTGCTGCGGACAGGCGGGTCCTGAGTTGCGCGAGCAGGTCCCCCCGCGCCGCCAGCCGCCTGCCCGGGTGCTGCAGGCGCCGCGCGGTGGAGTCGAGTCGCTGCATCCGGGTTTCAAGCGCTCGGCGCATATGCCAGGACAGCCGTCCTGCCGCGTCGGCCAGGCCTGCGAGCAGGGCGGCGCGCGAGGGGCTCACCAGCTCGGCGGCAGCCGTTGGCGTGGGCGCGCGGTGGTCAGCGGCGAAATCCGCGATGGTGAAGTCGGTTTCGTGGCCGACGCCGGTGACCACCGGCACCGGGCAGGCGCGTATCGCGCGTGCCACGGCTTCATCGTTGAACGCCCACAGGTCCTCGATGCTGCCGCCGCCGCGCGCGACGATCAGCACGTCGCATTCGCGCCGCTTGCCGGCGGTGGTGATCGCGGCAGCGATCAGCGCGCCCGCCCCCGCCCCCTGCACGGGACACGGGTACACCACCACGGGTATGGACGGATTGCGCCGTGCCAGCGTGGTGAGCACATCGCGCAGCGCCGCCGCCGCCAGCGAGCTGACGACGCCGATGGCGCGTGGCAATGCGGGCAACTCACGTTTCGAATCCTGGTCGAACAGTCCCTCTGCCGCGAGGCGTTCCTTCAGCTTGAGGAAGGCCTCGTAGAGCGCTCCGCGGCCGGCGCGGCGCATGGTTTCCACGGTGAGCTGGAAATCGCCGCGCGGCTCGTACAGCGACACCAGGCCCTGGACCTCGACCTGCATGCCGTCGCGAGGCGTCCAGTCGAGGTACTGGTTGCGGTGGCGGAACATCACGCAACGCACCTGCGCGCGCTCGTCCTTCAGGACGAAGTAGGCGTGGCCGGACCGGGCGAGCAGGAAGTTGGAGATCTCGCCGCTGACCCAGAGCAGCGGAAAGCGGTGCTCGAGCACATCGCGCACGCTGCGCGTGAGCTGCGAGACGCTAAGGATTTCCTCCGGGGCGCGCCTGGAAACCCGCGTGAATTCAGGGCTTTCGCGCATGTTTGGATTCTAGCCTATCCACAGCCGATGGCCGCCGCGCAGGGTGCTTCAGACAAACGCATGACTCCCCTAGGGGGAATTTCATAAGTCGTTGAATTCATGTTGAAAAATGCGGCGCGTAAAACACAGGCGATGGCAAAAAGCGCTTTTGCGTCAAGCCTCTTGCCCCGATGACCGCTGCATTGTGCACAGCCTTATCCACAGGTTTTGTGGATAAGCGCAACGCATCAAGCGTGGCAGGGCGCGAACCGCTTCAGGAATGTCCTTCGCCGTCCTGCATTTGTGTGGCGAACATGCGGCTGTGTCGAATTTCGGGATGCTATGCGCTTGGCGCGAAAGCGTTTTGCCGCGCCGGGCCCGCGCCGTTGTGCGCCCGGGTTTGGTTGCGGAATCAACCTGCGGGGGCTAAAGTGTCGCGGCTTTTGCGCCTTGCGATCCGCAGCCTGCACGCCAACCAACCGAGTGCATGCCGCGAGAGCAGAGGCGCGACGCTCCAGCGCATCGGCATCCGGAGGTAACACCTTGTTTTCAATCATCCAGGCAGCGGGCTGGCCCATTTATCCGCTGCTGCTCGCGTCGGTGATTGCGGTCGCCCTGATCATTGAGCGCCTGATTGTCCTGCGGAAGGCCAAGATCGTCCCCGACGGCCTGCTGGAAAAGGCGGTCGCCGCCTACCAGAAGCAGGGCGTGGGTCCCGAGGTGATCGAGCGCCTCGCGCAGGATTCGCCGCTGGGGCGCATCCTCGCCGCCGGGTTGCGCAACGTGAAGAGCTCGCGCTACGTCATGAAGGACGCGATCGAGGAGGCCGGCAGCGCCGTGACCCACCAGTTGGAGCGCTTCCTCACCACGCTGGGAACGATCGCGTCGATCAGCCCGTTGATGGGGCTGTTCGGCACCATCGTCGGCATGATCGAGATCTTCGGCGCCCAGGGCCCCAGCGGGGGCAACCCGCAGCAGCTGGCGCACGGCATTTCCATCGCGCTCTACAACACCGGCTTCGGCCTGGTGATCGCGATCCCGGCGATGATCTTCTACCGCTACTTCCGCGGTAAGGTGCAGGAACTGGTGGTGGAGATGGAGCAGCAGGCGTCGCGCCTCGTGGACATCGTGCACGGCGAGCGCGCGGACTACGCGCCGCCGCCGCGCGCGCATTGAGGCCGGAATGAAGTTCCGCAGCGCGCGCACCGAGGAGGAACCGGAGATCAACCTGATCCCGATGATCGACCTTTTCCTGGTGATCATCATCTTCCTGATGCTGACGACGACCTATTCCAAGTTTGCCGAACTGCAGATCAACCTGCCCAGCGCCGACGCGGAGAAGCCGCTTGACCGACCGAACGAGATCAACGTGGCGATCTCGTCCACCGGCCAGTACCAGATCAACCGCCGCAACGTCAGCGTGAAGGACGTTGCCGGGCTCGCGTCCGAACTCAGGGCGGCCGGCGGCGGGCTGAAGGAGCCGGTCATCGTGATCAACGCCGACAACAATGCGTCGCACCAGTCGGTGATCCGGGTGATGGACGCCGCGCGCCAGGCCGGCTTCGGCCAGGTCGCCTTCGCCGTGGAGCAGTCGGCGAAGTAGCGCCGGCGCGCTCCCACCGCGGCGCACCGCATTGCGCGCCACCAGTCCACGCTTCGCCAACCGGCACTGGTTCCGGCTGTCGCCCTTGTCGGTGCTGCTCGGGCCTGCCGCGCTGTTGGTCGCGGCGCTGGTCGCCGCGAGGCGGTCGCTGTACCGCGCGGGCGTGTTCGCGTCAGTGCGCCTGCCCGTGCCGGTGGTGGTGGTGGGCAACATCGTCGCCGGCGGCACCGGCAAGACGCCGCTCACCATCGCGCTTGCGCGTGACCTCGCGGCGCGCGGCCATCGCCCCGGCATCGTCAGCCGCGGATTCGGTGCCGCCGACAGCGCGCCGCGGGCGGTCCTGCCCACGGACGGCGCGCGCGATGCGGGTGACGAGCCGCTGTTGCTCGCGCGGCGCAGCGGCGCGCCGGTGTACATCGGACGCGACCGGGTCGCCGCGGCGCGCGCGCTGCTCGCGGCCCATCCTGGCTGCGACGTGATCCTGCTGGATGACGGGCTGCAGCACTACCGCATCGCGCGCGACGTCGAACTGTGCGTGCAGGACGACCGCGGCCTGGGCAACCGGCTGCCGATTCCCGCCGGGCCGTTGCGCGAGCCGGCATCCCGCGCGGTCGACGTGCTCGTGCTGAACCTGCCCCCGGGCGCCGAGCCGGGGCCCGTCACCGCCGCCGCGCGGCAGTCGCGCATGCAGATCCGTCCCGGCGCCATCCGGCTGGTGCGCGACCGTTCGGTCATCCTGCCGCCCGCGCAGGTGGCGGGACCCGGGCTGCACGCGGTCGCCGGCATAGGCAACCCGGCGCGCTTTTTCGCCACGCTGCGTGCGCTTGGCCTGGCGTTCGAGGAGCACGTCTTCAACGACCACCAGGACTACGAAGACGCACAACTGCGCTTTCCCGGCGCGCGCCTGGTGCTGATGACCGAGAAGGATGCGGTAAAATGCGAAGGCTTCGGGCGCAATGACCTCGCGTACCTCGAGGTCGACGCGGAGCTCGATCCCGCGTTGCCGCAATGGCTGGACGACCGGCTCGCGCAACTGCGCGGCGCGGTCGGCCCGGATACTCCCGCCCCATCGTGATTGGAACCCGAGTCATGGATCCGCGCCTGCTGGACATCCTGGTCTGCCCCCTGTGCAAGGGTCCGCTGCTTTACCGGAAGGCCGAGCAGGAACTGGTGTGCAAGGCCGACCGGCTGGCCTACCCGATCCGTGACGCGATCCCGGTGATGCTCGAGGACCAGGCCCGCAAGCTGGCGGCGGACGAGGAACCCGCTTGAGGCATCCGGCGCAGGCGCGCCGGACCCGGGTACGGCACCCTCCGGCACGGCACCCATGATTCCCTTCCACGTCGTCATTCCCGCCCGCCACGCATCGACACGGCTGCCCGGCAAGCCGCTGGCCGACATCGCCGGCAAGCCGATGGTGGTTCGCGTGGCAGAGCGGGCCGCGGCGAGCGGCGCGTCGGGCGTGCACGTGGCGACGGATGACGCGCGCATATACGACGCGGTGAGGGGGGCGGGCTTCAATGCGCTCATGACGCGCGCCGACCACGCCTCCGGCACTGACCGGCTGGCGGAGGCGGCGCGGCTGCTCGGTTTGTCGGACGCGGACATCGTGGTCAACGTCCAGGGTGACGAACCGCTGATCGCACCGTCCATGGTGGGCGACGTGGCCGCCCTTCTGGCGCGCACGCCCGCCGCCGACATCGCGACGGCCTGCCATGCGCTGGCCTCGCGCGAGGAGATGTTCAATCCCAACGTGGTCAAGCTGGTCATGGACGCCAACGGCATGGCGCGCTACTTCAGCCGCGCCCCGATACCCTGGGCGCGCGACGCCTTCGCCGGCGGCGGCGTGCTGCCCGCCTCGCTGCCAGCCCATCGCCACATCGGAATCTATGCCTACCGCGTGTCCTTCCTAGAATGCTACGCGGGCCTGGCGCCCTCGCCGCTCGAACTGGCCGAGGCCCTGGAGCAGCTGAGGGCGATGTGGCACGGCCACGGCATCGTCGTAGACGTCCGTGCCGAGCCGCCGGCCCCGGGCGTGGACACGCCCGAGGATCTTGCTGCAGTGCGGGCGTTGTTTGCCCGCGCTGGCGTCGCTTAGGCATGCAGGCGTTGTTTGCCCGCGCTGGCGTCGATTGGGCATGCGGGTGTTGGTTGCCCGCGCTGGCGTCAAACGGGCATGCGGCACCCGTCGCCCGCACCGGCGTGGTTTGACCGTCGCGGGGATAATGGGTAAGTTGGTTCAGCCACGAAAAACACAACACAAGAGACAAACACCGTGATGAAACTCATACTTCTCGGCCCGCCGGGAGCGGGCAAGGGCACGCAGGCCGCTTTCATCAAGGAAAAATTCGGCATCCCCCAGATATCCACCGGCGACATGCTGCGCGCCGCCGTGAAGGCCGGCACGCCGCTGGGCCTGGCCGCCAAGAAGGTGATGGACGCGGGCCACCTTGTCTCCGACGACATCATCATCGGGCTGGTGAAGGAGCGCCTGAAGGAACCCGATTGCGCCAATGGCTACCTGTTCGACGGCTTTCCGCGCACCATCCCGCAGGCCGAGGCGATGCGCACCTCCGGCGTGGTCATCGGTTACGTGCTCGAGATCGACGTGCCCGATTCCGACATCATCCTGCGGATGAGCGGCCGGCGCGTGCATCCCGGTTCGGGCCGCACCTACCATGTCAAGTTCAACCCGCCCAAGGCCGAGGGGAGGGACGATGCCACCGGCGAACCGCTGATCCAGCGCGACGATGACAAGGAGGAGACGGTGCGCAACCGCCTCAACGTCTACCAGTCGCAGACGCGCCCGCTGGTGGACTACTACTCCCGTTGGGCCGAACAGGACCGAGGCCAGGGGGCCGCAGGCATGCATGCGCCGCATTACCGGCGCATCTCCGGCCTGGGCAGCGTCGACGATATCCGCCAGCGGGCCTTCGACGCGCTGGCTTCGTGACGCGCGGCGGCGCGGCGCGCCGTGGCGTGCGGGGCGTTGTCCCGGGCGGCAGGCGCCGCAACCTCCTCTATGCGCAGTCGGGTGGCGCCACCGCGGTCCTGAACGCGAGCGCATCGGCCGTGATCCTCGCGGCGCGCCAGGTCCGCGACGCGCGGCCTGCCCGCGTCGGCCGCATCCTCGCCGCGCGCGACGGCCTGATCGGGATGCTAGCCGGTGAACTGTTCGACACCGACCACGAAGCACGGGCGCAGGTCGCGGCCCTTGCGCACACGCCGGGCGCGGCTTTCGGCACCTGCCGCAAGCTGATCGATTCCGGGCCAAGCGGCCGGGCGCAGATTCGCGCGCTGCTCGCGATGTTCCGCGAGCGCGACATCGGCATGTTCGTCCTGTCGGGCGGCAACGGCTCCATGGACACCGCGCTGCGCCTGTCCGAGGCCGCGCGCGAGGCCGGGGAGCCGCTGGCCTGCGTCGGCGTGCCCAAGACCATAGACAACGACATCCTCGGCACCGACTGCTCGCCCGGGTTCGGCTCTGCCGCCAAGTACGTCGCCACCGCGGTGCGCGAACTGGGGCTGGAGGTCGCCTCGATCGCGGCGTCGTCCACGCGGGTGTTCGTGCTCGAGGTCATGGGCAGGCACACGGGATGGCTCGCCGCGTCCGCGGGCATGGCAGGCGGCCCCGGAGAAGCGCCGCACATCGTGCTAGTTCCCGAACGGCCGTTTGACCAGCGCGCCTTCCTCGCCCGCGTGCGCGCCGTGCTGGCGCGCCACGGCCATTGCGTGGTGGCGGCCGCCGAGGGCATCGTCCGGCGCGACGGGCGCCTGCTGGCCACGCATGGCCGGGGAAGGCAGGGCGGGCTGGACGAGCGCCTCGGCGGGGTGGGGCCCATGCTGGCTGCGCTGGTGCAGCGCGAACTCGGCGTGCGCGCCCGCTCGGCGGTACCTGACTACCTGCAGCGTGCCGCAAGCCACCTCGCATCGGCGACCGACCTTGCCCACGCGACGGCGGCGGGGGCCCATGCCGCGCGCCTGGCGATCGCAGGGCGCGGCGGCGTCATGGTGGCCATCCAGCGCCTGTCCAATGCTCCCTACCGCTGGCGCCTGTCCGAGAGGGCCCTGTCGCGCGTGTCCGGCCTCGAGCGTCGGCTGCCTGCCGGCTTCCTCACCGCCGACGGCCACGCCATCACCGCCACCGCGCGCCGCTATTTCTCGCCGCTGATCGCAGGCGAGGCCGCCGCGCCATGGTCGGGTGGCTTGCCGGTGCACGCCCGCCTGAGGAACCTGGCGGCCTGAGTGGCGGGCGCGGCTTGCGCGTGCACGCCGCTGGCTGACAGGGCGCGGTGACAGCCGGGTCTGACGCGAACCGAGGGGCGGGCAGGGTCCCAGCCGCCGGAACGCTGATATAATTCAGGGCTTTACAACACCAACGGCCAATCGAACCGCCCGGGTTTTCCACCGAGGACGGCGGCCAATCACCCTAGCGGAGGAAGTATGTCCATCTGGCTCTGGATCGCGATTGCATGCGCGATTTTCGCCATTGTCTACGGTGCGCTGTCCACGTCGTGGATCCTGCGCCAGCCGACCGGCAATGACCGCATGCGTGAGATCGCCCTGGCGGTTCAAACCGGCGCGATGGCCTACCTCAACCGCCAGTACACCACCATCGCCATCGTAGGCGTGGTGCTGCTGGTGCTGATCGGATTTTCCCTCGGCTGGACCACCGCGATGGGCTTCCTGCTCGGTGCGGTCCTTTCGGGCGCGACCGGCTACATCGGCATGAACGTGTCGGTGCGCGCCAACGTGCGCACCGCCGAGGCCGCACGCAAGGGCCTGAGCGAGGCCTTCGACGTCGCGTTCCGCGGCGGCGCCATCACCGGCATGCTGGTGGTGGGCCTGGGCCTGCTGGGCGTGGCCGGCTTCTACGCCGTGCTCGCCTCCTCGGCAGCCGCCGGTGCCGGACAAGCCGACATCATCAAGCCGCTGGTCGGCCTGGCGTTCGGCGGTTCGCTGATCTCGATCTTCGCGCGACTGGGCGGCGGCA
>CAIVVS010000349.1 GCA_903909415.1 uncultured Pseudomonadota bacterium
CAGTCGCCGATGAACAGGCCGGTGAGGTCGGGGCCGGCATGGCGCAGGAAGGGCGCCGCGCCCTCGCGCGCGCCGGCCCCCGTGCGCGCCAGCGTGCCGTCAGCGAGGATGACGGCCAGGCCGATCACGCCGTCCATGCTGGCCGGCATGCCCTGCGACACGGCGCCGCCCACGGTGCTGGCCGCGCCCGAGATCGGGCCGGGCAGCAGGGTGCGCAGGCCGTGCGGCGCGAGCGCATCGGCCAGCGTCTGCCAGGTCGTGCCCGCGCCGACCACCGCGTACAGGTCCTGCGCGTGGATCGTGATCGCGTCCATGCGCGCGGTGTCCACCACCACTGCGGGCGTCGATGCGGCCGTGCCGCCGGTATAGGACAGGCCGGCGCCGCGCGCCAGCATGCAGCGCCCGGCCTGCGCGGCGATGCGCACCGCCTCCGCGGCTTCGCGCGTCGAGCCGGGGCGCACCACCAGTTCGGCGCTTGCGCCGCCGGGAAAGGGAAACAGGTCTGCGGTCGCGAGCGCGAGTGCCGCAGGGTCGCGGCTGACATGGGCCGCGCCCAGCGCGTGGGTAAGTGACCCGGCAAGTTGTTCGGTGCTGTGCATCAGGTCGCGTGATTCAGTTGGTGTGATTCAGGCTGCATAAACTGCAATAGTATCGGCAATCAACCCACGCCCTTCACCAACCAGACTGGCACCCCCATGCCCGACAGCATCCGCCGCGGCGGCTCGCGTTCCATCCTGATCGCCGACGGCATCCGCGCCGCCGCCTTCCGCACGCCCGACAAGGTCGCGATCACGGAGTCCGGCCGCTCGCTCACCTACCGCAGCCTGGTCGACCGCATCGACCGCATGTCGAACGTCGCCATCGGCCTGGGCTTGGCCAAGGGCGACTTCGCCGCGATCCAGTGCCGCAACCGGCTGGAGTACCTGGAACTGATGTGCGGGCTGTCCTCTGCCGGCGTGGCCTCGGCCACCATCGGGCCCGCCGCCTCCGGTCCGGAGCTGCGCTTCATCTGCGAGGACTCGCGCGCGCGCGTGCTGTTCGTGGACGAGTCGCTGGCCGAGCAGGCGCGCGCCTTCGCGCCGCCCACGGTGGAACGCATCATCGTGATGGAGCGCGAGCACGAGGACCTGCTCGCGCGCGCTTCGTCCTCGCGCTGCGACGTGGATGTCACCGAGTCCGACATCTTCTCGGTGCCCTACACCTCGGGTGCGACCGGCCGTCCCAAGGGCGTGATGCTGTCGCACCGCGGCCGGGTGCTGGCCTGCTACGCGATGGCGGCCGAGCACGGCTGCTACGGGCCGGACGACCGCGCGGTGGCGACCACGCCCATGTTCCATGGCGCCGGCTTCCTGATGACCCTGGTCCCGGTGTTCTTCGGCGGCTCGGTCACGCTGCTGCCGCGCTTCGACATCGAGGCGCTGCTGGAGGCCGCCACGCGCACCCAGGCCAGCAGCGTGTACATGGTGCCCACCCACTTCGCCGCGCTGTTCGCGCTGGGCGAGAAGGCGCGCCGCTACGACACCCGCGCGCTCAAGGCGGTGATCTCCGGCACCGCGCCGCTGGCGCAGGCGATGAAGGCCGACATCATTGCCCACTTCGGCGAGGGCCTGCTGTACGAGCGCTACGGCACCACCGAGACCAACATCGCGACCGCGCTGCGCCCGCGCGACCAGCTGCGCAAGGTGGCCTGCGTCGGCCAGCCGCTGCCGGCCACGCACCTGCGGCTGCTCGATGACGAGGGCAACGAGTGCGCGCCCGGCGAGGTCGGCGAGCTCGCGGTGGCCTCGCCCTACCTGTTCGCCGGCTACCTCAACATGCCCGAGGCGACCGCGAAGTCGATGCGCGGCGACTGGTTCGTCACCGGTGACCTCGCCCGCATCGACGAGGAAGGCTATGCCTACATCGTCGACCGCAAGAACGACATGATCATCACCGGCGGCGAGAACGTCTATCCGCGCGAGGTGGAGGAAGTGCTGATCGCGCATCCGGCGGTGGCTGAGTGCGCGGTGGCCGGGCTGCAGCACGCCTACTGGGGCGAGGCGGTCACGGCGTGGGTGGTGCTGCGCGCCGGCATGAACGCCGACGCCGCCGAACTCACCCGCGCCTGCCGCGAGAAGCTCTCGGCCTACAAGGTGCCCAAGCAGGTGAACCTGGTCGGGGCGCTGCCGCGCAATTCCATGGGCAAGATCCTGCGGCGCGAGCTGCGCGCCAAGGGCGCCACTACCTGAGTCCCTGCCTCAGCCTCAGGCCGCCACCAGCCGCCCGGCTTCGCGCCGGAACGCGCCGGCCTCGGTGACCACCCAGTCCAGCGGGATGTCGTGCTCCTGGGGCTGGATGCTGGGCATGCGCAGCAGCTCGTAGGCGGTGCCGATCACCAGCGGGCGTTCGGGCAGCGCCGCCAGCGTGCGGTCGAAGTAGCCGCCGCCATAGCCCAGCCGGTAGCCGCCTTCGTCGAAGCCCACCACCGGCAGCAGCACCACGTCCGGCGTGACTGCGGGCGAGTCCGCGGGATAGGGGATGCCCAGCGGCCCGTCGGCCAGCACGGTGGATTCATCCCAGGCGCGGAACACCAGCGGCGTCTTCGGCGCCACCACCACGGGCAGCGCGGCGCGCGCGCCGCTCGCACGCAGCCGCTTCACCAGGCCGCGCGCGTCGTACTCGCGCTTGTAGGGCCAGCAGAAGCCGATGCAGGTCCGGGTGGCATCGACGCCGGCGCATTGCAGCGCATGCAGCACGTGCGCATCCATGCGCGACTGCCATTCGCCCAGTTGCTGCGGCGTGCACGCCAGGCGCGCCGCGATCAGGCGCTCGCGCTCGGCGCGTCGCCACAGGCGGAGCGGCTCGGGTATCGGTGCCATGGCCGGTCTCTTGGAAAAATGCCCGAAAATGCGGGAAGTGGCTGATTTTGTTTGCTATTTTGGTGCGCCTGCGAGCGGGGGTGATATGCTCGCGAGTGTGATGCATCCCGCAATGCCCAGGACGCCTGCCATGCGCCGGACCAATATAGCACCGCTGTTTGCGGTCGCTTGGTGGTCAATGGCCCTGTCGGTGGCGTTGGCCTGCGTGCCACCTGGCGCGATGGCGGCCGACAAGAAGAAGCCCGCCGCGCAGAAGCTCGCCAAGGTGGCGCCGGTCGCGCTGGCCGCGCCCGCCGCGGTGCTCTCGCAGGACGACCTCGCCAAGCTGCCCGCCATCGCCGCCGCGCGTGATGCCTTCCGCGCCGGTGACCGCGCTCGCCTCGCGCGCATCGCCGCGCCCTTGCAAGGCCATGTGCTCCAGCCCTACCTCGACTACTGGCAGCTGCGCCAGCGGCTGGAGGAGGCCGGCGAGGAAGACATCCGCGCCTTCCTCGCCAAGCAGGGCAACACGCCCACCGTGGGCGGCGGTCCCGCGTCCACCTACGTGGGCGAGTTGCTGCGCCGTGACTGGTTGCGCCTACTGGTCAGGCGCAACGCCTGGGAGACCTACCTGCAGGAGCATCCCTGGTCGCTGAACGACGAGCCCGACCTCGCGTGCTTCCACCTGCTCGCGCGCTGGAATTCGCATGCCGACCTGGGCGCGCTGGACGAGGTGCGCGAGTTCTGGGCCGCGCCGCGCGAGCTGCCCGACGGCTGCGTGCCGGTGGCCGAGGCCATGCTCGCGCGCCAGCCCTCGCCCGCGCCCATGGTGTGGGAGCGCTTCCGCACGCTGGTGGAGGCCAACCAGCTCAACGCCGCCAAGCGCGTGCTCGCCTGGCTGCCCGCCGGCGAGGCGATGGCCGCCGGCCGCGCCGACGCGGTGCTGGGCGCGCCGGCGCGCTTCATCGAGTACCCGCCCGACCTCGCCTCCAAGCAGAACCGCGAGCTCATGATGCTGGCGCTGCAGCGCGTCGCGCGCGGCGAGCCGCAACTGGCCGCGAGCTACTGGGACGCGAAGCTGCGCGGCAAGTTCACCGCCGACGAACAGGCGCATGTCTGGGGGCAGATCGGCCTGTTCGGCGCGCGCCGCCTGGTGCCGGACGCGGTGGACTGGTTCGCCGCCGCCGGCGACGCGCGCCTGCCCGACGAGCACCTGGCATGGCGCGCGCGCATCGCGCTGCGCGAGGGCCGCTGGGACCAGGTGCGCGCCGCGATCCTGCGCATGAGCCCGCTGTCGCGCAATGACCCGGCCTGGCTGTACTGGCTGGGCCGCGCCGCGCTGGTGCTGGAGCCGGCCAGGCCCGAGGTGGCGCGCGCGCTGTTCACGCGCATCGCCGGCGACCCGCACTTCTACGGCCTGCTCGCCGCCGAGGAGCTCGGCCTGCCGATGAAGCTGCCGGCGCGCATCACGCCGCTCACCCGGCAGGAGATGGACGAGGCCGCCGGCAACCCCGGCCTGCGCCGCGCGCTCGCCTTGATGCAGGCGGGGCTGCGCATGGAGGGCATACGCGAGTGGAACTGGTCGCTGCGCGGCATGGAAGACCGCCAGCTGCTGGCCGCCGCCGAGCTCGCGCGCAACAACGCCGCCTGGGACCGGGTCATCAACACCGCGGAGCGCACGCTGGGCGCGCACGACTTCACGCTGCGCTACCTCGCGCCCTACCGCGACGTGCTGTCGCGCGAGGCGCGCGCGCAGCAGCTCGAGGAGTTCTGGGTGCTGGGGCTGGTGCGCCAGGAAAGCCGCTTCGTGTTCGACGCCAAGTCCACCGTGGGCGCCTCCGGCCTGATGCAGCTGATGCCGGCCACCGCCAAGTGGGTCGCCGGCAAGATGGGCCTGCGCGACTACCACCAGGGACGGGTCAATGACGTGGACACCAACGCGCAGCTGGGCACCTACTACCTGCGCCAGGTGCTGAACGACCTGGATGGCAGCCCGGTGCTGGCTTCGGCGGCGTACAACGCCGGCCCGGGCCGCGCGCGCGCCTGGCGCGCCCCGCGCCCGATCGAGGGCGCGATCTACGCCGAGTCAATCCCGTTCAACGAGACGCGCGACTACGTGAAGAAGGTCATGGCCAACACCGTGTTCTACGCGGCGGTGCTGGCCGAGGACCAGCGCGCCGGCAAGCTGCCCGCGGGCGAGTCCCAGCCGCTGCCCGCGCGCGGGCTGAAGTCACGCCTGGGGGTGATCGCGCCCAAGGGCGGCGCCGCGTCGGACAAGTCGGCCACGCGGGACCCCTCGCTGCCCTAGCATCGGGCCCCGGGTTGCGGCGACGGGCCCGGCCGCGGGGCGAAACCGGCGCGGACGCGGGCATGCCGCACGCTGGCCGCGCCGAATCCTCCCGCTCCGTGCAGCGCAGCAAGTAAAATCCCCTGACTCCCACCCTGCGCCGGTCCGGCGCACACACGCAGCAGACAGGTTCCATGAGCAAGATCCTCGTACTCGGCGGCACCGGTTACATCGGCGGCCATCTCGTCCAGGCCCTGGCCGACGCCGGCCACATCGTCCTGGTCCCCACGCGCCGGCGCGAACGCGCCAAGCACCTGATCACGCTGGCCACGGTGGACGTGGTGCAGGCCGACATCCACGATCCGGCCGTGCTGCAACGCCTGGCCACCGGCTGCGACGCGGTGGTCAACCTGGTCGGCGTGCTCCAGAGCCGCAACGGCGTGCCCTTCGGGCCCGGCTTCGCGCGCGCCCATGCCGAGCTGCCGCGCAAGGTGGTCGAGGCCTGCGAGCGCGCCGGCGTGACGCGCCTGCTGCACATGAGCGCGCTGGGCGCGCGCACCGACGGCCCCAGCCAGTACCTGCGTTCCAAGGGGCAGGGCGAGGCCTGGGTGCTTGCCGCGCAGAAAAAGCTGCGCGTCACCGTGTTCCGTCCCTCGGTGGTGTTCGGCCCGGACGACGCCTTCCTCAACCTGTTCGCGCGCCTGCAGGCGCTGCTGCCGGTGGTGTTCCTCGGCATGCCGCAGGCGCGCTTCCAGCCGGTGTACGTGGGCGACGTGGTGCGCGCCTTCATGGCCGCGCTGGAAGGCCCGCATGCGCGCGACTCGGTCGGCCGGTCCTACGACCTGGTCGGCCCCAGGGTGTACACGCTGCGCGAGCTGGTGGCCTTCGCCGGCCGCGCCAGCGGCAACCCGCGCCCGGTCTTCGGCCTGTCGGAACGGCTGGCCTACCTGCAGGCCTTCATCCTCGAATGCCTGCCCGGCAAGCTGATGTCGCGCGACAACGTGAAGTCGATGGGCGAGGACAACGTCTCGTCCGAGCCGCTGCCCTTCGGCCTGGCGCCCACCGCGCTGGAGGATGCCGCGCCCGCCTGGCTGGGCGGCAGCGGCACCACGCGCGAGCGCTACGACCGCTACCGCAACCGCGCGGCGCGCTGAGCGGGACGGCCGCGCGATGAGCATGCCCGCGCCCGCGCTCCGGCCCCGCCTCGAGCTGGTCATCGCAGACCGCAACTATTCGTCCTGGTCGATGCGGCCCTGGGTCGCCGCGACCCAGGCCGGCATCGCCTTCGAGACCGTGCTGCTGCGCTTCACCGACGACATCCGCGTCGCCGGCATCGAGCAGTATTACGCCGGGCGCAAGGTGCCGCTGCTGCGGGTGGACGGCCAGCCGGTGTGGGACTCGCTGGCGATCTGCGAGGCGCTCGCCGAACTGTTCCCCGACCGCGGCCTGTGGCCGGCCGATGCCGCCGCTCGGCGCATGGCGCGCTCGGCGTGCGCCGAGATGCACTCGGGCTTCCAGAGCCTGCGCAAGTCCATGCCCATGAACATCGTCGGCGCGCTGCCCGGGCGCGGCATGACGCCCGAAGTGCAGCGCGACGTGGACCGCATCGTCGCGGTGTGGCGCGGCTGCCGCGAGGGGTTTGGGCACACTGGCCCGCTGCTGTTCGGCAGCTTCACCAATGCGGATGCGTTCTTCGCGCCGGTGGCGATGCGCTTCGCCACCTACGGCGTGGTGCTGCCCGCGGACGCGCAGGCCTACGTGGACGCGCTGCGCGCGCTGCCCTCGGTGCAGGCCTGGATGGCGGCGGCGCGAGCCGAGTACCGCTACATCGCCGCGGAAGAACCCTACGGCGGCGCCGCGTGAAGGTCGCCGCATGAAGGTCGCCGCATGAGTCGCGCCGGATGAAGATCTACGCCGTCGGGGGCGCCGTGCGCGACGAGTTGCTGGGCCGCGCCGTGTCCGACCGCGACTACGTTGTGGTGGGCGCGACGCCCGACGAGATGGAGCAGCTCGGCTACCGCGCCGTCGGCAAGGACTTTCCGGTGTTCCTGCACCCGGATACGCACGAGGAGTACGCGCTGGCGCGCACCGAGCGCAAGGTGGCGCGCGGCTACAAGGGCTTCGAGTTCCACACCTCGCGCGAGGTGACGCTGGAGCAGGACCTGGCGCGCCGCGACCTGACCATCAATGCGATCGCGCGCGACGAGCACGGCGCGCTGATCGACCCCTTCGGCGGCGAGCGCGACCTGCGCGCCGGGGTGCTGCGCCACGTGGGCGCGGCCTTCCTCGAGGACCCGGTGCGCATCCTGCGCGTGGCGCGCTTCGTCGCGCGCTTCGGCTTCCACATCGCGCCGGAGACGCTCGCGCTGATGCGCGGCATGGTCGAGGACGGCGAGGCCGACCACCTGGTGCCCGAGCGCGTCTGGCAGGAACTGGCCAAGGGCCTGATGGAGGCGCACCCGGAGCGCATGTTCGCCGCGCTGGCCGACTGCGGGCTGCTGGAGCGCCTGTTCCCGGCGGAGCACTTCGCGTACGCGCACGGCGAGCCGGCCAACGACATCACGCGCGCCTTCGTGGCCGCGCTGCGCCACGCCGCCCTGCACGGCATGGCGCTGCCGGTGCGCTTCGCGCTGCTGGCCGGGCCGCTGCTGCCCGACCCGCTGATGCGGGCCGCGGGCCGTCCGGGCGCCTCCTCCGCCGAGCGCGCGGCGCTGCTGGCCATGACCGGCCATGGCGACACCGCGCTGGAGCAGCTCGCGATCCGGCTGCGCGCGCCCAACGACTGCCGCGATGCCGCGCGCCTGTTCCTGCGCGCCGGCAACGACATGATCCACGTGCCGGCGCTGGATGCGGAAGCGCTGCTGTCGCTGGTCGAGCGCTGCGACGCCTTCCGCCGCCCCGAGCAGCTGGACGGCCTGGTGCTGGCCACGCAGGCCTGGCGCATCGGCGTGCTGGCGATGCCCGCCGGCATGCAGGACACGGTGGACGCGGAACTGCCCGGCGCCGGAAGGCTGATCGCGGCGCTCGCCGTCGCGCGCGGCGTGGATGCGGCGGCGATCGCGCGCGCGCATCCCTCCGAGGTGGCCGCGCGGCTGCGCGAGGCGCGGGTGCGCGCGATCGCCGCGGCCGGCATCGGCGCCTGCATCGGCGCAGGAACCGGCGACGGGGGC
>CAIVVS010000350.1 GCA_903909415.1 uncultured Pseudomonadota bacterium
CCGAATATCCCGCAGAAAGAGGCAGGCCTGATCGTCGATGCGGTCGTCTGCGTGCCCAGCGCCAAGGGCACCATGCGATCGGCCACCGCCGCAGCCGAACCACTGGAAGAGCCGCCCGGGGTGCGCGACAGGTCCAGCGGGTTCCTGGTGTTCCCGGGATGGAAGTTGGCAAACTCCGTCGTGACCGACTTGCCCATCAAGATGCCGCCGGCCCTGCGCCCCAGCGCGACGCAGGCGGCATCGCGGGTAGGTCGATGCCCCTTGTAGATCGGGGACCCGTATTCAGTAGGCAGGTCCGCGGTGTCGATGATGTCCTTGGCGGCAAACGGCACGCCGGCAAGCGGCCCCCTGAATCCATTTCGATCTAGCAGCCTCGCCTGGGCGATGACGAAATCGGCATCCAGCTGGGCCCAGGCCTGCACCTGGGCCTCGCGCTCCGATATCCGGTCGAGACAGGCGCGCGCCACGTCCTCGCAGCTCGCGTTCCCGGATGCGACTGCCCGGACGATGGAAGACGCTGTGAGTTCGTTCAGGGCAGGCATGTGCGTCGGGGAGATTTCACGCGGAACACGAAATGGAATGCTTGTCGTTCACAACGATACTACCGCACGGACATCCCTGCCGTCATCGCACGTCACGCCTGCCACACCGCATAGCCCAGCGACCGCAATTCCTCCGCCAGTTCCACCTCCATCACCTGCGCCGCCTCATACGGCATCGGGTTCAGGTGCGCGAACAGGTCAGGCAGCAGCTGGATACCGAAGTCGCGCGCGTAGCGGTTGGCCTTCACGCCGGCCTTGTGGTTCTGGAAGCGCTCGCCCACCGGCAGGCCGGTCATGCCGACGTAGACGCAGGGCTTGCCCTTCGCGTAGCCGGGGTTGCGGGCGCGGAACTCGCGGAACGTGATGACCTTGGGGTCGAGCTCGACCACGTAGACGTTGTGCGTGAGCAGCTTCGCCGGCACCGGCCCGCCACCGGTCGGCCTGGACGCCCCGGCCCCCGCGAGCGCCTTGCCCGCCTTGCCGCCCCTGCCCGCGAATGCCATTGCGCAAAACCTCTATGATCCGGCCTGCGCCGATGTTGGCACGCCGATACCCGGCTGTCACCATCGCGTCCGCCCGAGGAGCGGGTTGTTCGGAGGAGGCAGGAATGCACCAGGACTGGATGCACCAGGACCACACGCGGAAACGCGGCGCCAAATGGCGGCGCGCGGCCCGGGCGATCGGTGGCATGCTGGCGCTGGCGGCCGTCACCGGCGCGCAGGCCCAGCAGTACCCCAACCGCGCCATCACCATCATCGTGCCGTTCACGCCCGGCACCGGCATCGACATCATGGCGCGCACCATCGGCCAGAAGGTGTCCGAGCGCTGGGGCGCGAGCGTGGTGGCGGACAACCGCGCCGGCGCCAGCGGCAACATCGGCGCGGAGATGGTCGCGAAAGCGGCGCCCGACGGCTATACGCTGATGATGACCGCCACCAGCCTCGCCACCAATGCGGCAATCAACCGCAACCTGCGCTACGACCCGGCGAAGAGCTTCGCCCCCATCAGCCTGGTGGCCACCGGCACCATGGCCTTCATCACCAGCACCAACACATCGGCCGCTACGGTGCGCGAGTTCGTCGCGATGGCCAAGGCCGAACCGGCCAAGCTGAACTACGCCTCGTCGGGCAACGGCACGCCCCAGCACCTGTCGATGGAGCTGTTCAAGCTGGACACCGGCATCGACGTGACCCACATCCCCTACCAGGGCGCGGCCGGCGCGGTGACCGACGTGGTCGGCGGCCGGGTGAACGCCATCATCATGCCCATCCACACCGCACACCCCTATGTGCAGGGCGGCAAGCTGAAGATGCTGGCGGTGATGGCCCCGGAGCGCTCGCCCCTGTACCCGAACGTGCCCACGCTGCGCGAAGCCGGCTACCCGAACGTGCAGGTGGACGTCTGGTACGGCCTGCTCGCCCCCGCCGGCACCCCGGCGGAGATCGTCAACCGCTGGAACGCCGAGGTGAACACCATCCTCGCGCTGCCCGACGTGCGCGAGATCCTGTCCAAGCAGGGCCTGAACGCCGCCGGCG
>CAIVVS010000351.1 GCA_903909415.1 uncultured Pseudomonadota bacterium
CCGCTGGGCCGCGCCGCGCTTGGTTTGATGGGACTGGCGCGCTAGTATCCTCAGGCCGGCCGCTCCGGGCCGGGTTTCCCGAGGAAGCTCGCATGCCGTCCAGGTTGATCCCGTTCGCTGCCGCGATGGCAGCGGGACTGTCCTTCAGCGCCGCCGCGCAGGACTATCCGTCCAAGCCGATCCGCGTGGTGATCCCGTATGCCGCCGGCGGTGCGGGAGACATCGCGCTGCGGCCCATCGTCCCGGCGATCGAGGAACGCCTCGGCCAGCGGCTGGTGATCGAGAACAAGCCCGGCGCCTCGGGCAACATCGGCGCGGCCGAGGTGGCGCGCGCCGCGCCCGACGGCTACACGCTGCTGGTCGGCGGCGGCAACAACTTCGCCAGCAACCAGTTCCTCTACCGCAACATGCCCTTCGACCCGCTGGCGGTGTTCGACCTGGTGGCGCTGATCACCAATTCGCCCACCGTGGTGGTGGCGCATCCGGCGCTGCCGGTCACGTCGCTGCGCGATCTCGCCGCGCATGCGAAGGCCCATCCCGGCAAGCTGAACTTCCCGTCCCCCGGCGTGGGCACGCCGCCCCAGCTGTCCGGCGAATATTTCTCCACGCTCGCGGGCGTGAAGATGGTGCACATCCCGTTCAACGGCTCGCCGCCCGCGGTGATCGCCCTGCAGCAGGGCGAGGCGCAGGTGGCGTTCTACACGCTGGGCCCGATCACGCCGCTGGTGCGCTCGTCCAAGGTGCGGGTGCTGGCGGTCGCCGCCAGTGCGCGCCTGCCCGCGCTGCCGGACGCGCCGACCACGGCCGAGGCCGGCTTCCCGGACCTGATCACCGGTTCCTGGCAGGCGGTGGCCGCGCCGAAGGGCGTGGACGCGCGCATCCTCGACCGGCTGAACGCGGATTTCCGCGCGGTGCTGTCCAACCCGGCGGTGCGCAAACGCCTCGAGGACATCGGCACCCAGGCCGGCGACCTCGCTCGGCCCGAACTCGCGGCGTTCTGGCGCAACGACGCGGCGCGCTGGAAGCGCGTGATCGAGACGGCGAACATCAAGGCGGATTGAGCGCGCCAACCCCGGAGGCAGTCCCATGTGCTTCGCATCGCAACTGAAGTGGGTTCGTGCCGCCCTGGTGGCGGCGCTCGCGCTGGGCGCGGCCGCCACGGTCCGCGCGCAGGACCGGCCGGTGCGCATCGTGGTCGGCTTTCCCGCCGGGGCGGGCGTGGACACGCTGGCGCGCCTGCTGGCCGAGCGCATGCGCGCGCCCCTGGGACAGCCGCTGGTGGTGGAGAACAAGCCGGGTGCGGCCGCGCGCATCGCCGCCGAGTCGGTGAAGTCCGCGCCCCCGGATGGCAACACCGTGCTGCTCACCCCCCTGCTGGTGTTCGTGACCCATCCGCACGTGTACGCCAAGCTGCCCTATGACCCGGTGGCCGATTTCACCCCGGTGGCGCACCTGGCGAACTTCACCTTCGCGCTCGCGGCCGGCCCGCAGGTGCCGGCGAGGTCGCTCGCCGAGTTCGTGGGACTGGTCAAGGGCGACGCGAAATGGGGCACCTATGCGTCCGCCGGCGCGGGCAGCCTGCCGCATTTCTTCGCCGTCCAGTTCGCGCGCACCACCGGCATCGAGTTCGCGCATGTGCCCTACAAGGGCACGGCGCCCGCGATCACCGACCTGCTCGCCGGCCGCATCGCCGCCTTCTCCGGCGTGTCGGCCGATGTCGTCACGCTGCACCGGCAAGGGCGGCTGCGGGTCCTGGCGACCTCCGGCCGCGAGCGGCTGCCCACGCTGCCCGACGTCCCCACGTTCCGGGAGCAGGGCGTGCCCGTCGAAGGCACCGGCTGGTACGGCCTGTACCTGCCGGCGAAGGTGCCGCGCGAGACCGCCGAGCGCCTGTCGCGCGCGGCCATCGAGGCGATGCGCTCGCCCGAGCTGCGCGGCAGGCTGGATGTGCTGGGCATGGAGCCGACCGGCCTGGGGCCCGCAGAACTGGCGGCCATCCAGAAAGCGGACTTCGAGCGCTGGGGCCCGGTGATCCGCGCCTCGGGATTCACGCCGGACGACTGACGCGGCGCCGCAGTCTGGAAACTGCGCGGAAACTGCGAGGAACGCGTGCGGAAAATGCCCGGAAATGGCATAAGCCGCTGTTTTAATTGATTATTTTCTCTCTCGCGCGACTGGGTCGTTCGCCAGCGAGGCGGCATCCCAGCCGCCGCCCAGCGCGCGCACCAGCTGCACCGCGGCGATCAGGCGCCGTCCCTGCAGGCTGATGGCCGCGCGTTCGTTCGCCAGCTGCGTCGCCTGCGCCGTGGTGACGTTGAGGAAGCTCACGGTCCCGGCCTTGTACTGGTTGAGCGTGATCTCGGTGGTCAGGCGCGCCGCGCGCACCGCCTCGTCCTGCAGCGCGGCTTCTTCCTCGAGCACGCGCAATGCGGCGAGGTTGTCCTCGACTTCCTGGAAGCCGGTGAGCACCGCCTGCCGGTAGGTGGCGACGGTGAGCTCGTAGTTCGCGGCGGCCTGGTCGGTCGCCGCTTGCCTGCGGCCGAAGTCCAGCACCGTCATCGCCAGCGCCGGCCCGATGGACCAGAAGCGGCTGGGCGTGGTCAGCCAGGTCGCCATGTCGGAGGCGCGCGAGCCGACGTTGCCGCTCAGCGTGAGCGCCGGGAAGAAGGCGGCCTGCGCGATGCCGATCTGCGCGTTGGCCGCGGCGACGCGGCGCTCGGCGGCGGCGATGTCGGGCCGGCGTTCCAGCAGTTCCGAGGGCAGGCCGGCGGGCACGTCCGGCACCCTGGCCGCGAAGGCCATCGGCCGGTCCAACCTGGGCAGCGTGAAGGCTGCGGGCGGCTTGCCCAGCAGCAGCGCGATCGCGTTCTCCAGCTGCGCGCGCTGCGCGCCCAGGTCCACCGCCTGCGCGCGGGTGCTGGCGAGCTGTGTCTCGGCCTGCACCACGTCCACGCGCGCGGCGACGCCGGCGGCGTAGCGGTTGCGCGTGAGTGCCAGGGCGCGCTGGTACGCGGCGATGGCCTCGTCGAACTGGTGGCGCTGCACGTCCAGCACGCGCAGGTTGAAGTAGGCCTGCGCGAGCTCGGCCTGCGCCGAGAGGCGCGCGTTCGCGAGGTCGGCGGCGCTGGCCTGCGCGCTGGCGCGGTTCGCGTCGACCGTCGCGGACAGCTTGCCCCAGACGTCGGCTTCCCAGCTCGAGTCGATGCCGACCGAGCGGCTGGTGACGATGCGCCCGGCGGTGGTGCCGCCCAGCGTGCCCGAGGGCGAGCGGCTGCGCGTGGTCGACAGCGAGGCCGTGGCCGACGGGTAGAGCCCGGCGCGCGACTGGTCGGCGATGGCCCGCGCCTGGCGGTAGCGCGCCTCGGCCGCGCGCAGGTCCTGGTTGCCCAGGTCCACCTGCGCGACCAGCGCATCCAGCTGCGCGTCGCCGAACACCGTCCACCAGGCGCCGCGCGGCAGGTCGTCGCGCGGCTGCGCCGGCTTCCAGCCCGGGGCGGACGCGCGGGCGTCGGCCTTGAAGGCGTCGGTTGCGGGCGCGTCGGGGCGCCTGTAGTCGGGGCCCGCGCTGCAGGCGGCGAGCAGCAGGCATGCGCCCGCCGCCGCGAGGGCCGCGGCCCGCATCGCCA
>CAIVVS010000352.1 GCA_903909415.1 uncultured Pseudomonadota bacterium
CCTCGCGCAGGTCCTCGATGAAGATGTGCTGGCGCTTGATGCCCAGCTTGATCGCCTTGGCGCGCGCCGGCCCGAGTTCCTCGCCCTGGCCGATGTCGGCGGTGAAGGTCACCACCTCGCAGTGGTAGGTGTCCTGCAGCCACTTGAGGATCACGGAGGTGTCCAGGCCGCCGGAGTAGGCGAGTACGACTTTGTCGATGCTGTTGGCCATGTTGGTGTGCTTCTGTCTGGGTGTCAGGTGCGGTTTTGGAAAGGGGTGGGGTGGCGCCGCCGGTTCAGGCCGGCTTGACGCGCCCGAGCATCAGGAACTCGATCAGCGCCTTCTGGGCGTGCAGCCGGTTCTCGGCTTCCTCCCAGACCACGCTGTGCGGGCCGTCGATCACGTCGGTGGCGACTTCCTCGCCGCGGTGCGCCGGCAGGCAGTGCATGAAGAGGGCATCCTTCTTCGCCACGCGCATCATCTCGGCGTCGACCTGCCAGTCCTGGAAGTCGCGCCGGCGCTCCTCGTTCTCGGCCTCGAAGCCCATGCTGGTCCACACGTCGGTGGTCACCAGGTCGGCGCCGCGCGCGGCCTCCATCGGGTCCTCGAACTCCTCGTAGTTGTCCGTGCCGTACAGGCCGGCGCGCTCGGGTTCGACCTCGTAGCCCGGCGGCGTGGACACGTGCACGTTGAAGCCGAACACCTCGGCGGCCTGCAGCCAGGTGTTGCACACGTTGTTCGAGTCGCCGATCCAGGCCACCGTGCGGCCGCGGATGTCGCCGCGGTGCTCGATGAAGGTGTAGATGTCGGCCAGGATCTGGCAGGGGTGGTATTCGTTGGTCAGGCCGTTGATCACCGGCACGCGCGAGCTGGCGGCGAAGCGCTCGATGATGGACTGCTCGAAGGTACGGATCATCACGATGTCGGACATGCGCGAGATGACCTGCGCGGCGTCCTCCACCGGCTCGCCGCGGCCGAGCTGTGAGTCGCGCGTGTTCAGGTAGATCGCCGAGCCGCCCAGCTGCTGCATGCCGGCCTCGAAGGACAGGCGCGTGCGCGTGGACGCCTTCTCGAAGATCATCACCAGCGTGCGGTCCGCCAGCGGCCAGTAGCGGTCGTAGGCCTTGAAGCGCGCCTTGATCCAGCCGGTGCGCGCGAACAGGTACTCGTACTCCTCACGCGAGAAGTCGCGGAACTGCAGGTAGTGGCGCGGCGGCGGCGTCGCGGGCGTGTTGGCGGGCATGGCGCGCTCAGCCCTTGGCCGCGGCGGCCTGCGGCCGGGCGAGGAAGTCGTTGATCATCGGCACCAGCATGTCCACGATCTGGCGCGCCTCGGCCTCGGTCAGCACCAGCGGCGGCAGCAGGCGGATCACGTTGTCCACGGTCACGTTGATAAGCAGGCCCTGCGCCAGCGCGGTGGTGACCAGCTCGCCGCAGGGGCGGTCCAGCTCCACGCCTATCATCAGGCCCATGCCGCGGATCTGGCGCACGCCCGGCTTGCCGTCGAAGGCGCGGTGGAAGCCGTCCATGATGATGCGCCCGCACTTGGCCGCGTTGTCCAGCAGGCCGTCTTCCTCGACGGTCGCGAGCGTGGTCAGCGCCGCGGCGCAGGCCAGCGGGTTGCCGCCGAACGTGGAGCCGTGGTTGCCCGGGCCGAACACCGAGGCCGCCGCGCCGCGCGCCAGGCACGCGCCGATCGGCACGCCGCCAGCCAGGCCCTTGGCCAGCGGCAGCACGTCGGGCAGCACGCCCGCGTGCTGGTAGGTGAACCACTTGCCGGTGCGGCCGATGCCGCACTGGACTTCGTCCAGCATCAGCAGCCAGCCCATGCGGTCGCACAGCGCGCGCAGGCCCTGCAGGTACTGCACGCGCGCGACGTTGATGCCGCCCTCGCCCTGGATCGGCTCGACCAGCACCGCGACGACGTTCTGGTCGGTGCGCGCGACGTTCTCCACCGCCTCCAGGTCGTCGTGCGGCACGCGCACGAACCCCGGCACCAGCGGCTCGAAGCCGATCTGCACCTTGCGGTTGCCGGTCGCCGAGAGCGTGGCGATGGTGCGGCCGTGGAAGGCCTTTTCCATCACCACGATGTGGGGCAGGTCCACGCCGCGCTTGTGGCCGTACAGGCGCGCGAGCTTGATCGCCGCCTCGGTGGCCTCGCAGCCGGAGTTGCAGAAGAACGCGTTGTCCATGCCGCTGATGGCGGCGAGCCGGTCGGCGAGCTGTTCCTGCGCCGGGATGCGGTACAGGTTGGAGGTGTGCAGCACCGCCGCGGCCTGCTCGGAAATGGTCTTGACCAGCTTCGGGTGCGCGTGGCCCAGCGTGGATACCGCGATGCCGGCGAGGGCATCGAGGTACTTGCGGCCCTGGTCATCCCAGATCCAGGCGCCTTCGCCGCGCACGAAGCTCACCGGCAGCCTGTTGTACGTGTTCATCACATGCGACATGTCGGGTACCTGGAAAATCGGGCGCGCTGCCTGCCCGTGTTGCTGGTGTCTTGATCGGGAAGTCGGCTGCCTTGCGGGGAGCTGCGAAGGGTGGCCGACCTGGGTGGCACCGCGGGTGCCGGCGCGGACGGGCCGCGCCTGTGTTTGCGGAACGGCTGGTGGTCAGCCGAGGCGGGACCGTCGGCGTCGTCGCATCGCCGCTGCGGCTAGCCGGTTTCGAACCCGGCAGATGTCCAAGTCCGGCAGGCCCTCGGTCAGGATGAATCCCATGGATGAAGTCATGTCCATGCCCTGTGACATAATCAAATTTCCCTGTTGCGGCAAGAGTTTAGCATGAGCGCCGGCCCCGACGGAACGCGTCCCGGCGCCCGACTGGCGGTATTCAACCAGAAGGGCGGCGTGGGCAAGACGACCACCACGCTGAACCTCGCCGCCGCGCTGGCGCGGCGCGGGCTGGCGCCGCTTGCCGTCGACCTGGACGCGCAGGCACACCTGTCGACGATCCTCGACGCCCCGGTGGATTCGGCGCGCAGCCTGTTCGCATTCTTCGCTGACGGGCGCGCTCTCACCGGACTGGCGCGGCCGGTGGCGCTGGGCGGCGCGCGCGGAGGCGCGGCGCCGGGTGCGGGCCGCCTGCTGCCGGCGCATTCCGAGCTCCTCAAGGTGGACACCATGTTCGGCAAGGGGCCGAACGTGCTCAACCGCCTGCGTGACGCTCTCGATGCGGAGTTCGGCGGGCAGCAACCGGTGCTGATCGATTGCTGTCCGATGCTGGGCGTGCTGTCGCTGTCGGGCGTGTTCGCCGCCGAGCGCGTGCTGGTGCCGATCTCGACCGATTTCCTCGCCGTCAAGGGCGCGCTCGCGCTGGAGAACACGCTGCGCGCGCTGGAGCACGTGCTCAAGCACCGGGTCGAGCGGCGCTATGTCCTCACGCGCTTCGACTCGCGCCGGCGCATGTCGCACGAGATTGCGGCGCAACTCGCCGCTCGCTTCGGCGCGGAACTGTGCACCGCGCGCATCACCGAAACCGTGGGGCTGGCCGAGAGCCCGGCCTACGGCAAGGACGTGTTCGCGCACCAACCCGAAAGCCGCGGGGCGCGTGACTACGAGGCGCTGCTGGACGAACTGCTGGGGACGGGATTCCTGGCGGTTTGACCGGTGCTCTGGCGCACCGGCGTACGACCCTGCCCCGCGCGCCGCGCTACTTCGACAGCAGTGAGACCACTTCCTCGAAGGACGGCATCGTGCGGCGCGACGGCGCTTCGTGCACGAGGCGGTCCAGGATCTCGCAATGCTGGTACATCTGGCGCAGCTTGCGCTCGGCGTCGGCCTCGTCCCGGCCGTGGATCATCAGGTTCTCCACCAGCAGGCCGTGGCGCGTGCGGATGCGGAAACCGAACTTGGTGGTGCGCGCAGTGGCCGCCAACACGCTGGGCGCGGGGATGTCGGCGTCGGGGGCGTGCGGGTGCCAGGCCATGCTGCTCTCCCTCTGCGGGCGAACCCGCAAACGTTCCCGCGCAAGGAAACCCACGCAAGAAAACCCTTAGGTACAGGGACTTACCGTTTGTATATCACGCGTTTCCGACAACTGCAATCCAACCCCCTGACTTTTGTGATGTTTTTGGCGTCGCAAGCGATCGGCCACCTTGGCGCGGGATCAGGGAGTTCGCCCGGCAGGGCGGTGGGGGCGGGATTCCGGCGGCGCGCTGCCGTGGCGCGATACCATACCGGCTCCCCGTTTCCGCTCCCGCGATGGCTGCCGAAGATCCCTCTCCGCCCCCTGCGCCGTCGCCAGCACGTCAGGCCGATGCCGACCTGACCAGTGACGAGTCCCGGCAATTCGACGCATCCAGCCTGGACGCCGGCAAGGTCGTCGAGTTCGTGATCCGCGGGCTCACGCACGACGGCAGGCCGTTCCGGCCCAGCGACTGGGCGGAGCGCCTGTGCGGCGTGATGTCGGCTTTCGGGTCGGACGGCCGCATGCAGTATTCGCCCTTCGTCCAGCCTATCAATGCCGCTGGCGTGAAGTGCGTGGTCGTGGATATCGGCCTGAAGGAGGCCGAGCCCATGGCCTGGAACTTCCTGCTCAATTTCGCCCGCGACAACGAGCTGCAGGTGAGGCCCGGCCGGCTTGCGCCGAGGCCCCCGGCCGAAGGCGCCGCCGCCTGAGTCGCGCCCGGCCTGTTGCGGCGACGGCGACGCCGGGTTACCCCGCCCGCCCCAAAACAAGAAGGGCGGCCGTCTCGCGACGGTCGCCCCTGCTCGCAGCCCCGGATGCGCTGCTGCCCAACGCGTGGGCCGGTTCCGGGCAACGGGCCCGGAACCCCGGCGTCAGGCCTTGGCCAGCGCCTTGACGCCAGCCGACAGGCGGCTCTTGTTGCGTGCGGCGGTGTTCTTGTGGATCACGTTCTTGTCCGCGATCCGGTCGATGACCGAGCTCGCGTCGCGCAGCACCTTCTCGGCGGCGGTCTTGTCGCCGGCTGCGATGGCCTTGCGCACGTTCTTGATCGCGGTGCGCAGCGTGGAGCGCTGGGCGGCGTTGTGGGCGCGGCGGACTTCCGATTGGCGGGCGCGCTTGCGTGCCCCGGGGGTATTGGCCATGGTGCGGTTCCAGTGGGGAAAACGAACCCGAAATGATACACCGCTCCCCGGAGTCCGGCAAGCAAGGTTTTCGGGCCGTGCCGGTGGCGGATTTCCGGCGGGGGTGGGCGGGTCCGGGGCGGAGCGCCGCGCCGCCGCAGCCGGGTTGCCATGCCGCCCGATGCCATAATCCGCCGATGAACTTGCTCCGGGCGCTCGCCACCGTCAGCAGCCTGACCTTCGTGTCCCGGATCCTCGGATTCGTGCGCGATGCGCTCATCGCCCGACTGTTCGGGGCGGGGCTGGCCACGGACGCCTTTTTCGTCGCTTTCCGCCTGCCCAACCTGCTGCGCCGGCTGTTCGCGGAAGGGGCGTTCTCCCAGGCCTTCGTGCCCATCCTGTCCGAGTACAAGTCGCGCGAGGGGCCGGAGGCGGCGCACGACCTGGTCAACCGGGTGGCCTCGCTGCTGTCGCTTGCCCTGCTGGTGCTGTCTGCGGTGGGCATCGCGGTCGCGCCGCTGATCATCTATTTCACCGCGCCGGGATTCTCGGCGGAACCGGCCAAGTTCGACCTTACCGTGGCCATGCTGCGCCTGACCTTTCCCTACATCCTGTTCATCTCGCTCGTGTCCCTGGCTGGCGGCGTGCTGAACACCTGGAGCCGGTTCGCCATCCCCGCCTTCACGCCCTCGCTGCTGAACATCTGCTTCATCGCGGGGGCGCTCTGGTTCGCGCCGTACTTCGACCCGCCGGCCATGGTGCTCGCCTGGTCGGTGCTCGCCGGCGGCGTCGCGCAGCTCGCACTGCAGTTGCCGGCGCTGGCGCGCATCGGCATGCTGCCCCGGCCGCGCAATCCCATGGGCCATCCCGGGGTGCGGCGCGTGCTGCTGCTGATGGCCCCCGCCGTCCTCGGCGTGTCGGTGGCGCAGGTATCGCTGCTGATCAATACCATCTTTGCCTCCTTCCTTCCCACCGGCAGCGTCTCCTGGCTGTATTACGCGGACCGGCTGATGGAGTTTCCCACCGGCCTGCTGGGCGTAGCGCTGGGCACGGTGTTGCTGCCCAGCCTGTCGAAGCTGCATTCGCTGGAGCAGCCCGCCGAGTACGGACGCCTGCTCGACTGGGGGCTGCGCCTGACCCTGCTTCTGGCGGTGCCGGCGGCCGCTGCCCTGGCGGTGCTGTCGATGCCACTGGTGAGCACGCTGTTCCACTACGGCCGCTTCGACGCCAACGACGTTGCGATGACCCGCAGCGCGCTGATGGCGTACGCGGTGGGCCTGCCGGGCCTGATCCTGGTGAAGGTGCTGGCCCCGGGCTTCTATGCGCGGCAGAACATACGCACGCCCGTGAAGATCGCGCTGGTGACGCTCGCCGCGACGCAGCTGATGAACGCGCTGCTCGTGCTGCCACTGGCGCATGCGGGGCTTGCGCTGTCCATCGGGCTGGGCGCCTGCCTGAACGCGATGCTGCTGTACCGCGGGCTGCGGCGCAATGGCATCTACGAGCCCGAGCCAGGCTGGGGCGGATTCATCGGGCGCATTGTGCTGGCGGCTTCGGCGATGTGCCTCGGCCTGGCGCTGTGCGCGGGGCCGGCAGCGTGGTGGCTGGCCGCGTCTGCGACGGCGCGCGTGTTCGCGCTCGCCGGCCTGGTCGCGGGCGGGGCGGCGGCGTACTTCGGCGTGCTGCACCTGTGCGGCATACGCGTGGCCCAGTTCGCGAGGAAGGCATGAGTGCCGCGCAGGACCGCTTCGGCGAACTCATGGCCGCGGGCAGCTTCGACCTCGCCGAGGCCTGCCTGCTGGTCGCGCGCGACGTCTATCCCGACCTCGATGTCGCCGCGCAGCTCGCGCGCGTCGACGGGATCGCGGCGACCATACGGGCGCGGCTGGCGGCGGACGCGTTCCCGGAGCAGAAAGTGCGCGCCCTGAACTTTCACCTGTTCAGCGACCTGCTGTTCCTGGGCAACATCGACGACTACTATGATCCGCGCAACAGCTACCTGAACGACGTGCTGGACCGGCGCACCGGCATCCCCATCACCCTGTCCATCCTGTACATGGAGGTGGGCCGGCGCATCGGCCTGAACCTGCAGGGGGTCTCGTTTCCCGGGCACTTCCTCGTCAGGCTGGTGCTCAAGCGCGGACAATTGGTGCTGGACCCGTTCCTTTGCGGCGAGTCGCTGTCCGAGGCAGAGCTGCGCCTGAGGCTGGAGAAGGTGCTGCCGCCGGAACAGGCGCGCAACGAGCCATTGGATGCCCATATCAGGCCGGCCGCGCCGCGCCAGATCATCGCCCGCCTGCTGCGCAACCTGAAGGCGATCTACGCGAAGAGCGGCCAGCTGGAACGCGCGCTCGACGTGCAGAACCGCATGGTCGCCGCGCAGCCCGGGGCGGCCGACGAGCTGCGCGACCGAGGGCTGCTCTACCAGAGGCTCGAGTGCTTCCGCCCGGCACTGGCTGACCTGCAGGCCTATCTCGCGCGCAAGCCGGACGCCGCCGATGCCGCCGACATGCGGGAGCACATTGCCGAACTGCAGCGGGCGGCGGCGCGGCTGAACTGAGCCGGTGGTTGGCCCCGCGCGACGTCCGATCGGTGGTCGCGACGGCTGGCAAATCCCGCTACAATTCAATGTTTTACGCAACTTTTCGCGCCGCACATGGCGCCTTCCGGACAATCCATGCGCCTCACCCGGGGCTATCAGCCCAGCGCGCTGCCGCCGGTGGCTCTCGCCATCGGCAATTTTGACGGCGTACACCTCGGCCACCAGGCGATCCTGGCGCGGGTGCGCTCCCATGCGGCCGCGTCCGGCTTCCAGTCCGCGCTGCTGACCTTCGAGCCGCACCCGCGTGAGCGGCTGTCCCCGGCGCTCGCGCCCACCCGCATCACCACGCTGCGCGAGAAGCTCGGGCTGCTGCGCGATGCCGGCGTGGACCGCGTGCACGTGCTGCGCTTCACGCGTGAACTCGCGGCGCTGTCGCCCCGGGACTTTGCCACCCGCGTGATCGCCGGCGCGCTAGGCGCGCGCTGGGTGCTGGTGGGCGGGGACTTCCGCTTCGGCGCGGGACGCACGGGCGACGTGGCGCAGCTGCGCGCGCTCGGCGCGGAACTCGGCTTCGGGGTCGAGATCATGGAACCGGTGGAACACGGTGGCCTGCGCGTCTCGAGCTCGGCTGTGCGCGAGGCGCTGCAGGAAGGCCGCCTCGACCGCGCGCGGGCGCTGCGCGACACGGACTTCCGGATACTCGGCCGCGTGGTGCACGGCGACAAGCTCGGCCGGAAGCTGGGCTTTGCCACCGCCAACGTGCAGATGCGCCACAACCGGCCGCCGCTGGCCGGCATCTTCGTCGTGCGCATGCGCATCGACGGCGACGCGGGCGAGCGGGACGGCGTGGCCAGCCTGGGCGTGCGCCCCACGGTCAAGGCCAACGGACAGGCCGTGCTGGAGGTGCACCTGTTCGATTTCAACGGCGACCTGTACGGCAGGCAGGTGGCGGTGCGCTTCCTGCACAAGATCCGCGACGAGGCGCGCTACGACGGGCTGGAGGCGCTCACCGCCCAGATCGCGCGCGATTGCGACGCGGCCAGGGACTTTCTCGCAAGGCAGAAGACATGAACGACAAGGTCGGCAAGGACGGCAAGGGACGCAAGGACGGCGGCGACGCGCAGTCCAAGGGGGAGGCCAAGGGACAGGGCAAGGATGGCGGACCGGACTACCGCGCCACGCTGAACCTGCCGGACACGCCGTTCCCGATGCGCGGCGACCTCGCCAAGCGCGAGCCGCAATGGGTGCGCGAGTGGCAGGACGCCGACGTCTACGGCGCGATCCGCGCGGCCAGCTGCGGCCGGCCCAAGTTCGTGCTGCATGACGGCCCGCCCTACGCCAACGGCGACATCCACATCGGCCACGCGGTGAACAAGATCCTCAAGGACGTGATCACCAAGTCGCGCAACATGTCGGGCTTCGACGCGGTCTACGTGCCGGGCTGGGACTGCCACGGCATGCCGATCGAGGTACAGATCGAGAAGACCCACGGCAAGAACATCCCGGTGGAGAAGACGCAGTCGCTGGCGCGCGCCTACGCCACCGAGCAGATCGAGCGCCAGAGGAAGGACTTCCTGCGCCTGGGCGTGCTGGGCGACTGGAACGATCCTTACCTGACCATGGCCCACCGCAACGAGGCCGA
>CAIVVS010000353.1 GCA_903909415.1 uncultured Pseudomonadota bacterium
CAGCGCCTCGCCGCGCAGGCCGACGAGGCCGCCGCGCGCGGGCAGTACCAGGAGGCCGAGTCCATCCAGAGCCGGGTGGTCGCCATCCACGAGCGCACCGCCGGGGCGGAGAGCCCGCTCACCGCGACCAGCCTGTCTAACCTGGGCAACGTGCTCTACGTGCAGGGCAAGTTCGCCGACGCCGAGCGCGTGCACCGGCGCGTGCTGGGCCTGCGCGAGAAGGTGCTTGGGCGCGAGCATCCCGACACCGCCACCAGCCTGAACAACCTGGCCAACGTGCTGCTGGAGCAGGGCAAGGAGGAGGAACTCTCGCCCTCCGAGCAGCGCGCGAGGGCGCGGCGCGACCTGCGCTATTTCAACGAGACCGAGGAACTCTACCGGCGCGCGATGGCGATCCAGGAAAAGTCCCTGGGACCTGACCACCCGTCGCTGGCCAACACCCTGAACAACCTGGGCGCGCTGCTGGACCAGCGCGGGCGCAGCGCCGATGCCGAGGTGATGCAGCGCCGCGCGCTCGCCATACTGGAGAAGTCGGTCGGCCCGCTGCATCCGGACACCGCCGCCTCGCTCACCTCGCTCTCGGTGTCGCTGGACCGCCAGGGCAAGATCGTCGAGGCGGAGCAGACCTACGCGCGCGCCGTCGAGACCGCGCGCAACGGCGGCAACCCGCGGGTGCTGCTGCTCAACGCCAGCCGGCTGGGGTTCTCGCTGGCCAAGCGCGGGCGCTACCGCGAGGCGCTGCCCTACTACCGCGAGGCGGTGGAGGCGCTGGACTTCCTGTACGTGCGCACCCGCGGCCTGTCGGACGAAACGCGCGCCGCCTTCCTCGGCCAGTATTCGAACATCTACCTCGAGACCATCAAGGTGCTGCTGCAGCTGCACCGCGTCGCGCCGCAGCAGGGCTTCGACCGGCAGGTGCTGGAGATCGCCTCGCGCAACCAGTCGCGCGTGTTCACGGAAATGATGCGCCAGTCGGACGTGGCGCGGTTCTCCGGCGACCCGGAGTTCCTCAAGCTGCGCGGCAGCCGCGACGCGCTGCAGTCGCGCATCGACGCGGTGCGCCAGACCCTGGTGACCATCCCGTCCTCGCAGACCAACGCCGAGGGGCGCCGCAAGGAGCTCTCGGCGGTGCTGGAGGCGACCAACAAGTCCTACGCTGCCGTCGAGGACGAGCTGTGGAAGAAGTTCCCGCGCTTCATGGAGCTGACCAGCCCGCGGCCGGTCACGGTGGAGGACCTGCAGAAGAAGCTGCTGCGCCCAGGCGAGGCGGTGCTGGCCTACGTGCTGCTGCCCAACGAGACGGTGGCGTTCGCGGTGACGCAGGAGCGCCTGCGCATGGTGGTGTCCAGCGTCAAGCGCGACGACATTGCGCGGCGCATCCACGGCGTGCGCCGCGCCATCGACAAGGTCACCGGCGGGGAGTCGGTGCTGTTCCTGCGCGACATCGACCCGGCGGTGCTTTACTCGCTGTACCGCGACCTGGTCGCGCCGCTGGTGGCCGAGCTGGCCGGCAAGGACAAGGTGATCCTGGTCGGCGACGGGCCGCTGCACACCCTTCCGTTCGAGATGATGGTGAGCCGCTGGGGCACGCCCGAGCAGCAGGCATTCCGCACCGCGCGCCAGGCGGCCAACGGCGCGCAGGCCACACCCTTCCTGTCCGAGTACGCCACGCTGGAGTACCTCGGAAAATCGATGCGCTTCGCCTACCTGCCCAGCCTCTCGGCGCTGACCTCGCAGCGCCTCTACCCCAAGGCCGAGGTGCGCCGCTCGCGCGAGCTGGTGGCCTTCGCCGACCCGGTGTTCGAGGGCAAGGCGCTGTCGCCGGCGACGCGCAACTTCCTCGACGCGCTCGGCTCCTCGGTGCCGCGGCTGCGCGACGGCACGCCGGACATCCCGCGCCTGAAGGAAACCGCCGACGAGGCGCGCGAGATCGCCGGCATCATCGGCGGCACCAACGCGCTGTTCATCGGCGAGCAGGCGCAGGAGAAGCGGGCCAAGGCGGGCGAGCTGAAGGACGCGCGCTACGTGCTGTTCGCCACCCACGGCTTCCTCGGCGGGGATTACCTCGGCGCGGGCGATGCGCCGGCCGAGGGCGGCGCGCCCGCGCCGCTCACCGCCGCGCAGCGCGCGCAGAAGGCGCTGGCCCAGCCGGCGCTGGCGCTGACCCTCGTCGGCGACCTGGCCGGCGAGGACGGCATGCTGACCATGAAGGAAGTGATCGAGGACCTGGAGCTGAACGCCGACATGGTGGCGCTGTCGGCCTGCAACACCGCGGGGGAGACCGCGCAGGCCAACAACGGCGAGGGCTTTGCCGGACTGACGCGCGCCTTCATGTACGCCGGGGCCAAGAGCCTGCTGGTGTCGCACTGGTCGGTGGACAGCCTGTCCACCCAGGCGCTGATGACGGCGACCTTCCGCAACCTGAAGTCGGGGACCGGGACGCTGGCCTCGCTGTCGGACGCCCAGCGTTCGCTGGTGGGCGGCGGCTACAGCAGCGGCCAGTACCATTTCTCGCGCGCCAATCCGTTCTTCTGGGCGCCTTTCGTGTTCGTCGGTGACTGAGCGGGGCCGCATTGTTCAAATCGTTGTCGGGTAGCAAGGCCGTTCGCTGGCTGATCGTGGTCGCGGTGGCGATGGTGGTGACCTTCAGCCTGGAGCGCGCCGGCTGGGTGCGCTCGCTGGAGCAGGTGTACTACGACTACTGGCACCAGTTCGCCGGCAAGCGCCGCGACGCCGAGCACGCCGCGGTGATCGCGATCGACGACGAGACGCTGCTGCTGCTCAAGGACGACCCGCTGGCGTTCTGGGCACCCTACTGGGCGCAGGCCATGGAGACCGCGCGCGCCGCGGGCCTGAAGTCGATGGGCCTGGACTTCATCTATACGGTGAGCGCGGAGTCTTGGCTGAAGAAGCTCAACCTGCCCGACAGCGAGATCAGCCGCAACTACGACTCGCCGCTGCGCGCGCAGCTGGCCACCGGCACCGTGGTGCTCATCTCGCACGTGGTCGAGAACGCCAAGGGCGAGAGCGAACTGCTCACGCCGCCGGCGGACCAGCTGTTCCTGCTGCCGCGCCAGCTGGGCGACACCGGCATCGCCAACCTGCAGCCCGACCCGGACAAGCTGGTGCGCCATTTCTTCCCGGTGTTCATCCCCGACCACCCGTCGGGCATCGCCTTCGGCACCCAGCTGGCGATACGCAGCGCGGGGCTCGACCCGGCCGCGCCCACCTGGCAGCTGGGCGGACAGGAGCTCACGCGGGCGTTCGAGATGCGGCGCATCGGCTACGTCGGGCCGCCCGGGACCATCCTGACCGTGTCCATGTCCAAGCTGCTCAAGCCCGACGCGCTCGCCGACCCGCAGGTGCAGGCGCTGAAGGGCCGCGTGGCGGTGATCGCGGCCAACAACGCGGGGACGTCCGACCGCCACTTCACGCCTTACTCGCGCGCCGCGCTCGGCAAGGAAGCCGACCAGATGATAGGCGGGGAGATCCACGCCAACATCATCGAGACCCTGTTGTCGGGGCGCTACCCCCGCTCGCTGCCGCTGGGCATCGAGTGGGTGTACGTGACCCTGTGGGTCGCGCTGGGCGCGCTGCTGTTCCTGCGCCTGCACCCGGCCTGGGGCGCGGTCGCCGGCGTGGGCATTTCCGTGCTGGTGCTGCCGGCGGCCTACCTCGCCTTCCTGCAGGACTGGGTGCTGCCGGCGGGCAGCGTGCAGGTGGGCCTCGCCGCGGCCTTCCTCGGCAGCATCGCGCAGCGCCTCACCGGCGAGGAGCGCGAGCGCGCGCGCATGAAGCGCATGTTCGGCAGCTACGTGTCCGACGAGGTGGTGGACATGATGCTGGCCGAGGGCCGCAAGCTCGACCTGGGTGGCGAGACCATACGCGTCACGGTGCTGTTCTCCGACATCCGCAACTTCACCACCATCTCCGAGAAGCTCAAGGCGCACGAGGTGGTGGAGATGCTCAACGAGTACTTCTCGCGCGTCACCGCGCCCATCCTCGAGCAGCGCGGCAACGTCAACAAGTACATCGGCGACGCGGTGATGGCGATCTT
Organism: uncultured Pseudomonadota bacterium; assembly: GCA_903909415.1. Next base: position 4,058 of record CAIVVS010000353.1, read on the forward strand.
CGGCTCGCCGGTGTCCTACCCGGACCACGCGCGCCGCGGGCTGATCGCGGCCATCCGCATGGCGGAGGAAGCGCACGGCTTCCGCAAGTGGATGGAAGACCGATTCCCCGACCGCGGCCTGCCGCCCTTCGGCATCGGCATCGGCCTGCACACCGGCGAGTGCGTGGTCGGCAACATCGGCTCGGTCAAGCGCATCGAGTTCACCGCCATCGGCGACACGGTGAACGCGGCCTCGCGCCTGGAGGGCGTGACCAAGGAAATGGGCTGCGTGCTGGTGGCCAGTCGCACCACGGTCAGCGAAGCCGGGGACGACATCGTTACCGGCAAGGTGGAGACGGTGAAGGTGAAGGGCCGTGACGAGCCGATCGAGACCCTGGAGGTGCTGGGAATCGGCACGGCCGGGGGCAGCGGCGCCTCGGGCGGCCCGGCCTCGGCCTGATCCCCGACGATGGCCGGTCCGGTCGGGTGGCGGCACGGGCAGGGGCATGGAACTTGCGCATTGATCCGGGGCCTGGTCCCGGGTGACACAGGAGGGCGGTAAAAATGTTGAATAAAAACAGTCACTTAATTGATTTTTCTGGCTTTTTTGCGATGCGCAGGCTGGGCCTGTCGCTGCTGGCCGCCGTCATGATTGCGTCAGGGTTTGCCGCACAGCGCGCCCATGCCCAAGCAGCCGACGCCGGCCTGGTGAACCTGGTCAGCGGGGACGTCATGTTCCAGGGCGAGACCGGCTCGGCCAGCAAGGCGCTGGCCTACATGAAGGTGCGCCAGGGCGACCGCTTCACGCTGCCGGCCGGCGCGAGCCTCAGGCTGACCTGGTTTGCGGGCGGGCGCCAGGAGACCTGGAAGGGCCCGGCGGGCTTGCGCGTCGGCGCGGCGCTGGGTGAACGCCTGAGCGGCAGCGCGCCCGAGGTGGCGATCCTGCCGGCGACCGTGCCGCAGAAGATGGCCAAGATCCCCGACCTCATGCAGTCGGCGCGACTGGGCGGGGTGACGGTGCGCGGCGGCCTGTCGCGGCCCGCGTCCTCGCTCAGCGCCACGGCCAAGGCCGAGATCCAGGCGGCGCAGGACAACTACCGCCAGATGCGCGCGCAGTCCGACGAGGGCGACGTGACGCCCGAGCTGTTCCTGCTGTCGGTGCTGCAGGACCACGGCCAGTTCGACGACATGCGCGCCACCATCGACGAGATGAAGCGCCGCGCACCGGGCAATGCCGACGTGCGCCAGGTCGCGGGCTGGCTCGAGTCGAGGATGAGCAAATGAGGCGCGCCGCAGCGCCTTCCGCCACGGCGATGGCCCGGCAATGCGCATTGCGTCACATTCGGGCCATAAGGTCCGGAATCCGCGTGATAAATTCCCTGTCCCCGATGGCGGGACAGGCCTATCGTCCACCCATCGATCATTCGGGAGCAGACACAGATGACCATCCTTAAATCCATGCTTGCCGCCGCCGTCACCGGCGCGGCGATGCTCTCCGGCAGCGTGTTCGCCCAAGGCCAGGACGTCGGCCTGGTCAACCTGCTGGCCGGGGACGTGAACTACCAGAGCGGCTCGGCCGCGGCGACCAAGGCGCAGGCCTTCATGAAGGTGCGCCAGGGCGACGCCTTCACGGTGCCTGCGGGCGCGCAGATCCGCCTGGTGTACTTCCAGGGCGGCCGCCAGGAAACCTGGAAGGGCCCGGCGAACTTCAAGGCCGGCGCGCAGGCCAGCGAAGGCGGCCAGCCGTCGGAAGTCGCGACCCTGCCGTCCTCGGTGCCGCAGAAGATCGCGCAGGTGCCGGAACTGATCCAGATCGCCAAGCTGGGACGCTCGGGCGGTGTGCAGGTGCGCGGCGGCGGCAAGGCCCCGAGGCTGACGGCCGAGCAGCAGGCGGAGGTCGCCCAGGCAAAAAAGACGTATTCGCAGATGCGTGGGTCGGCCCCGGCCGATGACATCACGCCCGAGCTCTACCTCTACAGCGTGCTGCAGGACCACCTGCTGTACCAGGACATGAAGCCGGTCGTGGACGAAATGGCCAAGCGCCAGCCGCAGAGCACCGACGTCCAGGAGCTGGTGGCCTGGGTCAAGAGCAAGACGCAGTAAGTAGCCCAAGCTGACTTGGGGAATCTACAAGGGGGCAATGCCCCCTTGTTCGTTTGGAACAGGAGCTGGTGGCCTGGGTGAAGAGCAAGACCCAGTAAGCACTGGTTACGCAAAAGACAACGGGGCCTTCGGGCCCCGTTTCCATTGGTGCGACGGACGTCCTGCGGCGGGTGCCTTACGCGGCCTTGTCCAGCGCCGCAGCATCCAGCTGCTGGGGCACCGGGCTGTCCAGCGCGGCGCACAGAGCCCGCAGCAGGTCGGCTTCGGTGGGGCGCAGTTCGCCGTCGGCCATCACGCATTCCAGGCAGGCCTTGATCACGCGCGGTTTCTGCATCGGCGGCAGCTGGTTCAGCCTGACCATGGCCTCGCGCACCGCGGGCAGCTTCACGTCGGCGCGCGGCAGCACCGGCACCGTTCCCGGGAAGGCCAGCGGCGCGTAGCCCTTCTGGAAGGCGTCGCCGGGCGCAACCGCATTGTCGGCATAGGCCAGCAGCGACAGGATGATGCGGCACTCGCCGGCCAGCACGGACAAGGTCGTGTAGTGGCGCTGGCTCGCGGCGTCGCGCGGCGCGGCCAGGCGCCGCTCCAGCACGGTGATCAACGCGAACTCGGCCAGGCTCATCTTGCCGTCGGCCGCAGCCAGCTGCGATGCACGCTCCAGGAAGGTCTTGCGCGAATCGGGCCCCATCTGCTTGAGTGCCGGCGCGGCCAGGTCCAGCATCGCCAGGCGCACGCCCGCGCCCAGGCCCGGGGCGGACAGCACTTCAGCGAGTGCCTCGACCGCCGGGGCGCGCTCCGCGCCTATCCGTTCCAGCTGCGCCTGCCGGCCCGGGGTGCCCGGCGCCTCCAGCAGCAGCGCGTACGAAAGCGCGACCGCGCCATTGGTGTTGGCGATGGCCTCGCGCAGCAGCGGTGGCAGGGCGGCGCGCAACTGCACCGCGTGGTCCAGTTGTGCCGCCCCGGGGTTGCCGATCGCACCCATCATGCCCACGCCGGCGTTGCTCCAGCTGGCGGCTGCCGGGGCGGACATCGCGCCGCCTGCGGCAAGCGCGCCGTGGCCCCAGGCGTTGTCGGCGGCCGCGCCGCCCGCTGTACCGGACCGCGGCGCGTCCCTGTCCTCGGGCTCCTCGTCGGCCACCAGCTTGACGAAGGGCATGGGGCGCCCGCCGTAGACCAGCGAGATGCGCTCCTCCAGCGGCGGGTGGGTGGCCATCAGGCTGGCGAACCAGCCGCGCGTGCCGCTGGCGAAGAACATGTGGGCGAACTGGCTGGCGTGCGGGTCCTCAAGCTCCGAGCGGCCGCTGGCCCCGCCGATCTTGCGCAGAGCCATGCCGATGCCCTCGGGATTGCGCGTGAACTGCACCGCCGAGGCGTCGGCGAGGAACTCGCGCTGGCGCGACACCGCAGACTGGATCAGGTTGCCGAAGAACACGCCCAGGTAGCCCAGGACGTAGAGCGCAAGTCCCGCCAGGAAGACCGCCAGCACCAGGTTGCTCTTGGAGTCGCGCGAACGGCCGCGGCTGTTGCGCGTCAGGTCCATCAGCAGGTCGCCCAGCAACGCGATCACCAGCAGCCCGTTGAGCAGGCCGATCAGCTTGATGTTCAGGCGCATGTCGCCGTTGAGCACGTGGCTGAACTCGTGCGCGATCACGCCCTGCAGCTCGTCGCGCTTGAGCTGGCGCATGGTGCCGGTGGTCACGGCGATGGCGGCATCGTCCGGGCTCCAGCCGGCGGCGAATGCATTGATGCCGCCCTCGCGGTCGAGCACGTAGACCGCCGGCACCGGCACGCCGGCCGCCAGCGACATCTCCTCGACGATGTTCAGCAGCCGCCGCTCGTAGCGGTCGCGCGTGTCGCCGGCGATCCTGCGCCCGCCCACCAGCTGCGCGACCTTCTCGCCGCCGTCGGCCAGCTCGTACATGCGGTACACCGAGGCGATGGCGATGGTGGCCAGCCCGACGCCGCCGGCACCCAGGTAGATCCCCCAGGGAACGTAGAGGAAGGCGCGGATGCCGGTCTTGGCCCAGATGGACTGGTGGCCGGCATAGATCCAGAACGCACCCGCCACCAGCGCGATGCAGGCGACGATCGCCGCCACCGCGATCACGTAGAGCACGACCAGCCAGCGGCTGGCCTTGCGGGCGCGTTCCTGGTGGGTGAAGAAATCCATGGCGGCGGGGCTGCGCGGGCCCCGGCGGGGGCGCCGCGCTCAGGCCGGGCTGCTCAGAACTGGACCTTAGGGGCCTTGCGTTCCTCGGGCGACTCGGTCGCTTCCAGCAGCTCCGCGAGGCGGAAGTTGAAGCTGTTGGCGATCAGGTTGGACGGGAAGGACTCGACCTGGTTGTTGTAGGCCATCACCGCGTCGTTGTAGCCCTGGCGCGCGAACGCGACCTTGTTCTCGGTGCTGGTCAGTTCCTCCTGCAGCGCGAGCATGTTCTGGTTGGCCTTGAGCTCGGGGTAGGCCTCGGCCAGCGCGAACAGCCGGCCCAGGCCGCCGGTCAGCGCGGCGTCCGCTGTGGCCAGCTGCTGCATGGAGGCGGGGTCGCCCGGGTTGGCCGCCGCCTGGCTGGCCGCCTTGGAGGCGAAATTGCGCGCGGCGATCACCGCTTCGAGCGTCTCGCGCTCGTGCTTCATGTAGCCCTTGGCGACCTCGACCAGGTTGGGGATCAGGTCGTAGCGGCGCTTGAGCTGGATGTCGATCTGCGCGAACTGGTTCTTGAACCGGTTGCGCAGCTGCACCAGGCCGTTGTACAGCCCGGCCACCCAGGCGACCAGCGCCAGCAGGCCCGCCAGAAAGACGATGATGACGATCAGCCCGGTTCCCATGATGCGTACTCCTGCGTAGGTCAGGCGGGCATTGTCCGGTGGCGCGGACGCCGGTGCAAGGGGCGGGACGGACTTTTACACGCGCTTGGTGCGCCGCGCACCCGCGCGGGGCGGGGTGCCCATTCCGGCGCGAGCCGCGATACACTGGCTGTTCCGTCGCCGCCACGTCCGGCTGCGCGCATACAGCAGGAAAGCCGACCCGCCATGTACATCACAGACACCGTCATCGGCCCCATCGGAACCCACGCCCGGGACCTGGAGGGCGCGGACCTGAAATGGCCCGCCGCCGGCCTCACCGAAGTCCCGGACTGGATCTACACCAGTCCCGAGGTCTACCAGCGCGAAGTCGAGCGCATCTTCCACGGCCCCACCTGGAACTACGTCGCGCTCGAAGCCGAGATACCCAAGCCAGGCGACTACAAGCGCTCCTACGTCGGCCCCACGCCGGTGGTGGTGGCGCGCGACGTCGACGGCAGCGTGCACGTGTTCGAGAACCGCTGCGCCCACCGGGGCGTGGAGTTCTGCCGCGAGCCGCGCGGCAACGTGTCCGAGTTCGTCTGCCCCTACCACCAGTGGTCCTACGACCTGCGTGGCAACCTCCAGGGCGTGCCGTTCCGGCGCGGCGAGAAAGGCAAGGGCGGCGGCATGCCGGCCGACTTCCAGAACGCGGACCACGGGCTGAAGCAGCTCACCGTGACGGTGCTGCACGGCGTGGTGTTCGCGTCCTTCGCGAAGGAACTGGAGCCGATCGAGCAGTACCTGGGCGAGGAAACCCTGCACCACTTCGAGGTGGTGTTCAAGAACCGCAAGGTCCGCATCCACGGCTACTACCGCAACGAGCTGCAGGGCAACTGGAAGCTGTACCACGAGAACCTGAAGGACCCGTACCACGCGACCCTGCTGCACGCCTTCCTGGTGACCTTCGGCCTGATGGTGGCCGGCAGCAAGTCCGCGATGATCGCCGACCCGACCGGCCGCCACGGCACCATGGCCTCGTCCAAGCCGGACAACATCGACTCGGTGGTGGACGCCGGCACCAAGAAGGAAATGCGCGCCTTCCGCGACGACCTGAAGCTCGCCGACCCGCGTTTCCTCAAGTACGTGCGCGAGTTCGACTCGCCCTGGTCGGTGACCATGCAGACCATCTGGCCCAACCTGGTGGTGCAGCGCGAGCTCAACACCCTGGGCGTGCGCCAGATCATCCCGAACGGCCCGCACAGCCAGATCATGATGTGGACCGCCTTCGGCTACGAGGACGACACCGACGAGATGACCAACCACCGCCTGCGGCAGTCGAACCTGATGGGCCCGGCGGGCTTCCTCGGCGTCGAGGACAACGAGGCGATCCGCTTCGAGCAGGAAGGCATGCGCCGCGCGCCCACCGACATTGGCCTGCTCAAGCTGGGCGGCGACACCGAGGGCACGACCGGTTCGCTGATCGATGAATCCGCGATACGGGCGATGTACCGCCAGTACCGCGAAACGATGGGGTTTTGACCATGTATCCGGGATTCGAGGGCAAGCCGGTCGATCCGCGCGTCGCGCGCGAGCTGCGGCTGGAGATCGAGGAGTTCAACACCGAGTACGGCCTGGCGCTGGACCGCTTCGAGCTGGAGTCCTGGCCGGAGTTCTTCACCGAGGACGCCATGTACCGCGTCACCGGCCGCGAGAACGCCGACGCCGGGCTGCCGGTGGGCCTGGTGTGGTGCGACAGCAAGGCGATGCTGCGCGACCGCGCCTTCGCCATCAAGAACACCACCATGTTCGCGCCGCGCTACATCCAGCACTTCATCACCAACGTGCGCGTGATGTCGGTGGAAGGCGCGCCGGGCGGCGAACGGGTGCGCGCGCAGGCCAACTACATGGTGCTGCAGACCCTGGTCGAGGGCCCCACCACCATCCACCAGTCCGGGCGCTATTTCGACGTGTTCTTGCGCGGCGAGTCTGGCCTGCTGCTGGCCGAGCGCCAGTGCGTGTACGACACGCTGATCATCGCCAACGACCTGGTCTACCCGGTCTGAACGGAGCAGCGCGCCGCGGCCGGGGCCGGGGCGTCCAACCATTTCGCCGGGCTTTTGCCGGCTCAACAGGGGGCAGTGAAGATGAAACGTCGTGACTTTCTGACCAAGGCCGGTGCGGGCGCCGCCCTTGGCGCCGTTGCCGCGCCGGCGATCGCGCAAAACGCACCGACGGTGCGCTGGCGCCTGCAGACCAGCTGGCCCAAGAGCCTGGACACCACCCATGGTGGCGTCGAGGCGATGGCCAGGCGGGTGCTGGCCTTGACCGAGGGCAAGTTCGACATCCGCGTGGCCCCGGCCGGTGAATTCGTGCCCGGGTTGCAGGTGTTCGACGCGGTCGGTTCGGGCTCGATCGAGGCCTGCCACACGCTGTCGTCTTTCTTCATCGGCAAGCATCCCGCGCTGGCGTTTGATTCGGGCATGCCCTTCGGCCTGAACCAGCGCCAGCAGAGCGCCTGGATGAACTGGGGCGGCGGCCTGGAGATGACGCGCGAGATCTTCAAGCAGTTCGGCATCATCAACTTCTCCTGCGGCAACGTGGGCGTGCAGATGGGCGGCTTCTACCGCAAGGAGATCAAGTCGGTGGCCGACCTCAAGGGCCTGAAGATGCGCGTCGGCGGGATCGGCGGCACCATCATGGCCAAGCTGGGCGTGATACCGCAGCAGATCGCCCCGGGCGAGATCTATCCTGCGCTTGAGAAGGGCGTTATCGACGCCGCCGAGTTCATCGGGCCGCACGACGACGAGAAGCTCGGCCTGCACAAGGTCGCGAAGTTCTACTACTATCCCGGCTGGTGGGAGGGCAGCGCCCAGAACACCATGCTGGTGAACATCAAGGCCTGGGAAGCGCTGCCCAAGGCCTTCCAGGAGGCGCTGGAAGTGGCCGCGCTCGCGCAGGACGCCACCATGACGGCGAACTACGACGTGAAGAACCCGATCGCGCTGAAGAAGCTGATCGGCGCCGGCACGCAGCTGCGCGCCTTCCCCAAGCCGGTGATGGACGCCTGCTACAAGGCGACCGGCGAGGTGATGGCCGAACTGTCCGAGAAGAACGCCGACTTCAAGCGCATCTACGACCAGTGGAGCAAGTTCCGCGACGAGCAGAACCTCTGGTTCCGTGTCGCCGAGAACACGCTCGACCAGTACCGTTACGCGGCATCCGCCGCCAAGAAGTAAGCGGGCAGGGAAGCAACCGGGGCGCGGGCGGGAGTCCTTCCCTCCGCGCCCCGGGGCATTCAGGAGGAGCAACACATGGCCGAACACGGCAAGCCCGGACAGGGCATAGGCGCGCGACTCAGGCGCAAGGAAGACGTCCGCCACCTGCACGGCCGCGGCCAGTACGTCTCGGACATGATGCTGCCGGGCCAGAAGGAAGTGCACTTCCTGCGCAGCCCGGTCGCCCACGGACGCATCAAGGCGATCCGCAAGCCCGCCGGTTCCGCCGGCATGGTGTTCACCCGCGAGGACCTGGCCGAGGCGCGCGACATCGTCGCCGACTCCACCATCCCCGGCTACAAGTTGTCAGGCCAGCCGCCGCTGGCGCACGGCAAGGTGCGTTTCGTCGGCGAGCCGGTGGTCATGTGCGTGGGCCGCACCCGCGCCGAGGCCGAGGACCTCTCGGAACTGGTCGAGATGGACATCGAGGAACTCCCCGCGCTGGTCGAGTCCGATGCCGCCCGCGCCGAAAAGGAGGTGCGCGTCCACGAGGACTGGGACGACAACCTGTTCGTGACCCTCAAGGCCGACAACGGCTTCGAGGAGCGGATGAAGAAGGCCACCGTGGTCGTGCGCCGCGAGATCGAGCTCTCGCGCCAGGCGATGGTGCCCATGGAAGGCAAGGCGGTGGTGGCGTACTGGGACGAGCGCGCCGACCAGCTGATCATGTACTACTCGACCCAGACCCCGCACATCGTGCGCACCGGCATCGCGCAGTTCCTGGGCATCCAGGAGGCGCAGGTGCGCATCATCGCCCCCGACGTGGGCGGCGGCTTCGGCTACAAGGTCATCGTGCACCCCGAGGAACTCGCGGTGGCGTGGCTGGCGCTCAAGTACCGCACGCCGTTCCGCTGGATCGAGGACCGCCGCGAGCACCTGGTGTCCGGCGCCAACGCGCGCCAGCACCGCTACCGCCTGACGGGCTACGCCGACGACAAGGGGCGGCTGCTCGCGCTGGACGCCGAGATCACCATCGACGGCGGCGCGTACTCGAACTGGCCGTTCACCATCGCGCTGGAGCCGGGCCAGGCCATCGGCAACCTGCCAGGGCCGTACGACTTCCAGGGTTACCGCTGCACCACCTACTGCGTGGCGACCAACAAGCCCGGCTTCATGCCCTACCGCGGCGTGGCGCGCACCGGCGTGTGCTTTGCGATGGAACTGCTGATGGACGGCATCGCCCGCGCGGTGGACCGTGACCCCTACCAGGTGCGCATGGACAACCTGGTGCGCCCGGAGCAGATGCCCTACGACAACGTGATGAAGAAGCACTACGACAGCGGCGACTACCCGCAGGCGCTCAAGACCGCGCGCGAGAAGCTCGACGCCGACATGTGGCTGGAGCGCCAGAAGGAAGGCCTGCCCGACGGGCGCAAGATCGGCATCGGCTTCGCGTCCTACTGCGAGCAGTCGGCGCACGGCACCAGCGTGTTCGCCACCTGGGGCCTGCCCCTGGTGCCGGGCTACGACCAGTCCGCGGTGAAGCTCACCCCGGACGGCGGGCTTGAGGTGCGCGTGGGCGTGCATTCGCACGGCCAGGGCATGGAGACCACCATCGCGCAGGTCGCGCACGAGATCCTCGGCATCGACGTGGCGCGCATCAAGGTCACGCACGGCGACACCGGCACCACGCCGTACTCCACCGGGACCTACGCCTCGCGCTCCATCGTGATGGCGGGCGGGGCGACGGCGAATGCCTGCCGCGAGCTCGTGCCGCGCGTGGTGCACATCGGCGCGCACCTGCTGGGCATCAAGACGGAGGAAGCGCGCTTCGACAAGGTGCAGGGCGTGGTCGGCCCGGACGGCAAGGCCGTCACGCTCAAGGCGGTGTGCGAGGCCTGGTACCTGCGGCCGGACCGCGCGCCGCTGGACGTGGACCGGCGCGGGCTGGAAGCCAGCATGAGCTACAAGCCGGTGCGTGACACCGGCGCCTTCAGCTACGCCTCGCACGCGGTGGCGGTGGCGGTGGACACCGAGACCGGCCAGGTCGAGATCCTCGACTACGTGATCGTCGAGGACTGCGGCACGCTGGTGAACCCGATGGTGGTCGAGGGCCAGACCATAGGCGGCATCGCGCAGGGCATCGGCACCGCCATGTACGAGGAGATCGAGTACGACGCCAACGGCCAGCCGAACGCGTCCACGCTCGCGGACTACATGCTGCCCGGCCCGACGGAAGTGCCGAACATGCGCATCTTCCACATGGAAACCCCGTCGCCCTACACCGAGTTCGGCATCAAGGGCATGGGCGAGGGCGGGGCGATCGCGCCGCCTGCCGTGATCTTCAACGCGGTGAACGATGCATTGCGTTCCGACCGGGTCGAGATCGCGCGCACGCCGCTGACGCCGGAACGCCTGCTGGAGGCGATCGAGAAGGCTCGCCAGTCGTCGATCCCCAAACGGGAGGCCGCATGAGCGAGCCGACCGTTTTCGTAACGACCTTGGAGGCCGCATGAGCGAGCCGACCGTTTTCGTAACGACCTTGGAGGCGGCATGAAGGCGGCGCAGTTTTCCTACCTTCGGGCTGCGGACGTCGCGGCTGCAGTCGCGGCGCTGGCCGCGGGCGGCGGCGAGGCCAAGGCCTTCGGCGGCGGCCAGTCGCTCGGGCCCATGCTCAACCTGCGCCTGGCGCGTCCCGCGCAGCTGGTGGATGTGGGCAGGCTCGCATCGCTGAAGACGGTCACGCCGCAGGGCAACGGCTGGCGCATCGGCGGGGCGGTGACGCACGCGATGCTGGAAGACCAGCCGCTGGCCGGCTGCGAGATGATCGCTGCGGTGGCCGGCAACATCGCGTACCGCGCGATCCGCAACCGCGGCACCGTGGGCGGCAGCCTCGCCCACGCCGATCCCGCGGCCGACTGGCCGCTGGCCTTCGCCGCGCTGGGCGCGAGCCTGCTGCTCGCCGGCCCGAAGGGCGAGCGCAGCGTGCCGGCCGACGGCTTCATGACCGGCGCCTTCGCCACGCAACTGCGCGAGGACGAACTCATCGCCGCGGTGGACGTCACGAAGCCCGGCGAGGGTTACCGCTGGGGCTACTGGAAGTTCTGCCGCAAGACCGGCGAGTTCCCCGAAGCCAGTGCCGCGCTGCTGCTGGACCCGTCGCGCAAGCTCGCGCGCCTGTTCATGGGCGCGCTGGACGGCCCGCCGAAGGAACTGCCGCTGCTCGCGCGTGACATCGCGCTGCGCGGCGAGCAGGCGGTGTCGGAACTGTCCGTGAGCGCCGCGTTCGATGCGGCCGGACTGACCTTCTCGGGACCGGTGCGTACCTTGCGCGTGACCGCGGTGCGGCGCGCCGTGAAGATGGCGGTGGGATCATGAGCGCCTCCCCGGTCGTGATGAAAGTGAAGCCGGTGCCGGTGAGCCTGGAGGTCAACGGGCAGGGCGTGGACGCGCTGGTCGAGCCGCGCCTGCACCTGGGTGATTTCCTGCGCGAATCGCAGCGCCTGACCGGCACCCACCTCGGCTGCGAGCACGGCGTGTGCGGCGCCTGCACGGTGCTGATCGACGGCGTGCCGTCGCGCTCCTGCATCGCCTTCACCGCCGCCTGCGACGGCCAGTCGGTGCGCACCATCGAGGGCTTCGAGGACGATGCGGTGATGGCCCAGCTGCGCGAGGCCTTCAGCAAGTTCCACGCGCTGCAGTGCGGCTTCTGCACGCCGGGCATGCTGATCAGCGCGCGCGACCTGGTGCTGCGCCTGCCGGATGCCGACGAGCACCGCGTGCGGGTCGAGATGTCGGGCAACCTGTGCCGCTGCACCGGCTACCAGGGCATCACGCGCGCCATCCTGTCGGTGCTGGAAGCGCGCCGCGCGACCAATGATGCGGCGCCGGTGGCGCAGGCCGCCGCGCCCGCTGCCGCCTTCGCGGGCTTCCAGGCCACCCCGGCGACGGCGGCCGCGCCGGTTGCGGCATCCGTGTCCAGTACCCCGGCGCCGTCGGCAGCCCAGGGCATCCGGATCGAGGAGTCCTTCACCGTCGCGCACCCGCTGGAGCGCGTCTGGGCGGCCTTCGCCGACATGCCGCGCGTCGCGGCCTGCCTGCCGGGGGCGGAGATCACGTCCTCCACGCCGGACTCGCTCAAGGGCAAGGTCACCACGCGCCTCGGGCCGATGAAGGCGTCCTTCGCCGGCGCGGCCTCGCTGGAGCGCAGGGACGCGGACCACAGCGGCATGATCCGCGGCGCCGGCACCGACAGCCTGTCGGGCTCGCGTGCGCGGGGCGATATCGGTTACCGTCTGGAGCAGGCGGGCGCGGGGACCCGGGTCACCGTGTCCATCGACTACAGCCTGCAGGGGCCGCTGGCGCAGTTCTCGCGCGGCGGGCTGGTGCGCGAGTTCGTGCGCAAGATGGTGTCGGACTTTGCCGCCAACCTGGACCGGGACCTCTCGGGACAGGCACCGGTGGCGGGCGGGTCGGCCAGCGCGCCGGATGCAGGCGGCGTGTTCTGGAGCTGGTTGCTGGGCAGGATCAAGGCATTGTTCGGCGGACGCCGGGGCTGAGGCCCGGCGGATTCCGAAAACTTCAACATAAACAGGGGGTTATCATGTTTTCGATGAAAATCGTACGCGCATCGCTCGCCGCAGTCCTGATGGCCGCCGCACCCTGGGCCGCCGCCCAGACCGAGAAGATCACGTTGCGCCTGGACTGGGTGCCATGGGGCACGCATGCGCCCTTCCACCTGGCGCAGTCCAAGGGCTGGTTCAAGGACGCCGGGCTGGACGTGGAGATCGAGGATGGAAACGGCTCGGTGACCACGGTGCAGCTGGTGGGCAATTCCAAGTTCGACGTCGGCCACGCGTCGCTCGCGCCCATGATCATCGCCCGCGACAAGGGCCTGGCGATCAAGGGCATCGCGGTGTTCGTGCGCAAGAACGACATCGCGCTGCTGGTGCCGCGCGGCGGCAGCATCAAGAGCCCGGCCGACCTCGCCGGCAAGAAGCTGATCTACACCGCCGGCTCGCTGGAGGCCCCGTTCCTGGACGCCTTCCTCGCCGCGGGCAAGCTGAAGCGCGACCAGGTCGAACTGGTCGCGGTGGACGCCGCCGCGAAGGTGCCGACCTACCTCGCCAACCGCGGTGACGCGGTGTTCTCCAGCGCGCCCTTCGTGCTGCCCATCGTTGCCGGTCCGAGGGCGTCCGAGGGCGTGATGTTCGGCGACTACGGCCTGAGCTTCCCCGGATTCGGCCTGGTGGCCTCGGAAGAGAAGATCAAGGCGCGTGGCCCGGCGCTGCGCCGCTTCGCCAGCGTCGTGGCGGGTGCCTGGACCTACATCATCAACGGCAAGCAGGACGAGGCCGTGGCCGCGGTCATCGCCGCGCGCCCGCAGGCCAAGCTCGACCCGAAGGTGCTGCGCGGCCAGATCGACGGCTCCGCGGCGCTGTTCAACACCCCGGCCTCGGCCAACATGCCGGTGGGCTTCATGGCCGACGCCGACATGGCGACCGGCATCAAGACCCTGACCGACGGCAAGCTGATCTCCGGCGGCAAGTCCGCGGACTTCTACACCAACGACCTGCTCGACCCCGCGCTGATCAAGAGGATCTCGGGCCGCTGAGCGTCCCGAACCGACGAACGCAACGACGAACGCGCCGACGAACACGGCACAACAAGGAGACACACATGGCACTCGTACCCCTGGCCAGCATGGGCAACTTCCTGCACATCTACGACTTCGAGGTGGACCCGGACCACATCGACGAATTCATCAAGCTGTTCGACGAGTTCGACTACTCCGACGGCAATCCGATGCACAAGTCGCCCGCGCAGGTCAGGGACGGCGTGCTGTGCCAGGACGTCACCAACCCGGCGCACTTCTGGCTGATCGCCGAGTGGAGCGACATCGAGGAACACGCCCGCATCCGCAAGATCCTCGCCAACGAGATCAAGCCGGCCTTCGTCAAGCACATCCGGGGCACAGGCTTCATCCCGGCCTACGCGAAGATCGTCTCGAGCACGCCGCAGCACCTGCTGGACAAGTCGGCGGCCTGAGCTGTAGTTCGAGGCGCAGTCCAAGCAATGGCAGGGCGCCGCCGGGACTTCCTCCCGGCGGCGACGCACCGATGTCGCAAGCCGGGAGCCGCAGATGGTCGAGATCATCGAGGACGGGCAGGTCGGGCAATTCGCCGACTTCGACAACCGTTACCGCAGGCGTGACGAGCGCTTTGCGATAGAGCGGGAGGCGCTCACCGAGTCACCGGTGATCGACATCAGCCCGTTCATGGACGGGGCGGGCAGCAGTGCGGACAGGCAGGCCACCGCGCGCCGGCTGCGCGACGCCTGCGTCAACCTCGGTTTCTTCTACCTCACCGGCCACGGCATCCCGCTGGCCGAGTTCGACCGCTCGGTCGATCTGAGCCACCGCTATTTCGCGCTGCCGCGCGACCAGAAGATGGCGACTGCCGTGCGCGGCGCCGGCCAGACCGGCTACCTGCCGGTGGGCGGCATCAACCCGGAAGCCAACCCCGACAAGGCGGCCGACCTCAAGGAACGCTTCATCCTGATCAGCCGCGAGCTGCGCGAGGGCGAGCCCGGGTCCGGCTGGCAGGAAGAGGGGCTGGCGCGCTGGCCCGACGAAGTCACGCTGCCGGGATTCGCGCCGTTCATGAAGCAGCACCTGGCCTCCCTGGTGCTGCTGTCCCGGCGCCTCGCACGCGCCTTTGCGCTCAGCCTGGACCTGCCGGAAGCGCACTTCGACGCGATGTTCGCGCAGATGGACCTGAATTCCATCATCAACTGGTATCCGCCGCTGGACGCCTCGCGCGCCGAGCGCACGCAATGGAGCGCCTCGCCCCATACCGATTACGGCGCCTTCACCATCCTGTCGCAGGACTCGCTCGGCGGCCTGCAGGTGCGCAACTCCGCCGGGGAATGGATAGACGTGCCGCCCATCCCGGGTGCCTTCGTCGTCAACATCGGGGATCTCATGTCCACCTGGACCAATGACCTGTACACCTCCAACCTGCACCGGGCGCTCAACGGCAGCGGCAAGGCGCGCGTCTCCATCCCGCTGTTCGTCGCACCCGCGCGCGACACCCTGGTGGAATGCCTGCCGACCTGCCAAGGGCCGGACAATCCACCACGCTACGCGCCGGTCAGGGCGGGCGACTACATGCGCACGCTGATCGAGCAGGCACGCCGCACCGGCAGGCCTGGCCTGGCCGTGCAGACCGCCAAGCGGTTCGCGCCGTCATGAGCTCCCTCCTGCGCTGGATTGGAGTCGTGCTGGCGGCGCTCGCATGCCAGACCCAGGCGCAAGCCCAGGCCCAGCAGGGCACCTGGCCGAGTCGTCCGGTCCGCATCCTCGTGCCCTTCACGACCGGCGGGAGCGCCGATGCGCTGGCCCGGCTGATGGGCGAGAAGCTGTCGGTGTCGTGGGGCCAGCAGGTGCTGGTGGAGAACCGCGGCGGCGCGGGCGGCACCATCGGCATGGTGGCGGCGCAACGCCTGCCGGCCGACGGCCACAACTTCGTGCTGATCAGCAACAGCCATGCGTCCAGCCACGTGCTGTATCCCAAACTCACATACGACCTGACCAGGGACTTCGCCCCGGTCAGCATCACCGTGAACTCGCCCATGGTCATCGTCAGCAGCCAGAAGCTGGCGCTGACCGGCATTGCGGACCTGGTGGCGCGTGCCAAGCGCGACCCGGGCAAGCTGTCCTACGGCTCCTGCGGTGTCGGCACCACCCACCATCTGGCCATGGAAATCCTCAAGTACCAGGCCGATGCGTCGGTGGCGCACATCCCGTACCGGGGCTGCTCGCTGGCGACCGCAGACCTGATGGGCGGGCAACTGGACCTGGCCATCGTCACGCTGTCCTCGGTCAACAGCCTGATGCGGCAGGGCAAGCTGCGCGCGGTCGCGGTGCCGGACAAGCGCCGCGCGCTGTCAGCGCCGGACGTGCCCACCGTAGCGGAAGGCGGCGTGGCGGCGCTGCGCAACTTCGATGTGGGCCTGTGGCTGGGCTTCATGGCGCCGCTGGGGACGCCGGCGGACCTGATCACCCGGTTCGACGCAGACAGCCGCAAGGCCATCATGCTGCCCGACATGCAGCCCAAGCTCGACGCCGCAGGCCTGGAGCCGCGTTTCGGCGACGGCAAGGAGCTGATGGAGGTGATCGAGGCCGACATCCGCCAGTTCAGGCAGATCGTGGACTACGCGAAGATCACCGTGCAGTAGGCCTGACCCTGGTGCCGCGTGAATTCGTGGCTCGGCAGCCAATGCGTCGTGGCCCAATGTGCGCCACCGCTCAGACCCGAAGCGTGCGGTCCCGTACCTTGTCCCCTTCGTCCAGCCATGGAATCGGGGAACCCGCGTGCGCCACTTCCGTATCGTCCTTGCCGCCTTCCTGCTGCTGAGCCTCTCGGGCTGCGGCTACAACGCCCTGCAGGGCACGGACGAGGAGACCAAGGCCAGTTGGGCCGAGGTGCTGAACCAGTATGTGCGCCGCGCCGACCTGGTGCCGGGGCTGGTGGCTACGGTCAAGGGCTTCGCCGCGCAGGAGCAGCAGGTGCTGCTCGGCGTGACCAATGCGCGCGCCCGGGTGGGCGGCATCCAGGCCACGCCCGAGCTGCTGAATGATCCCGCCGCCTTCGCGAAGTTCCAGGCGGCACAGGGTGAACTGAGCGGCGCGCTGTCGCGCCTGCTGGTGGTGACCGAGAACTACCCGGCGCTGAAGTCGGACACCGGGTTCCGCGACCTGCAGGCCCAGCTCGAGGGCACGGAGAACCGCATCGTGGTGGCGCGCAACCGCTACATCAAGTCGGTGCAGGACTACAACGTGACGGTGCGTTCCTTCCCGTCCAACCTCACGGCCATGGTGTTCGGCTTCAAGCTCAAGCCCGGCTTCACGGTGGACAACGAGAAGGAAATCTCCAGCCCGCCGGCCATCGACTTCGGCAAGCCTGCCTCGTCGCCCGCCGCAGCCGCTCCCGCCCCCGCGATCACCGCTCCCCCGGAGGCGAAGGGCGCGGCACAATGAGGGTGCTTCGCCGCTCCTGTGCAGGCTGGCCGGTGACGGCGCTGTGGCTGGCCTTCGCGACGCTGGCGCAGGCCCAGCCGCTGGTCGCAGTCCCACCCCTCACCGGTCACGTGACCGACATGACTGCCACGCTGGATGCGACCCAGAAAGCGGCGCTCGAACAAACCCTGCAGGCCTTCGAGGCGAAGAAGGGCAGCCAGGTCGCGGTGCTCATCGTGCCCACCACCGCGCCCGAGTCCATCGAGCAGTACGCGCTGCGCGTGGCGGAGGCCTGGAAGCTGGGCCGCAAGAAGGTGGATGACGGCGCGATCCTGGTGGTGGCCAAGGCCGACCGCGTGATGCGCATCGAAGTGGGCTACGGGCTGGAAGGCGCGCTCAATGACGCCACGGCCAAGCGCATCATCAGCGAGGTCATCACCCCGAAGTTCCGCGAGGGCGACTACTACGGCGGCATCAGCGCCGGCGTGGACCGCATGCTGCGCGTCGTGGACGGCGAGCCGCTGCCCGCACCGGCGCGGGCTGCCCCGGCCCCTGCCTCCGGCATGGAGGGCCTGCAGCAGTACGGCCCCGTCCTGCTGGTGATCGCGCTGGTGCTGGGCGGCATGCTGAGCCGCCTGCTGGGCAAGGTCGGTGGTTCGGTGGTGACCGGCGGCGCGGTGGGCGTGATTGCCTGGCTGCTGGCGGGCACCGTCGCCGTCGGCGTGATGGCGGGCATGTTGTCGCTGCTGTTCACGCTGCTCAGCGGCGGGCGCGGGTTCGGCGCCGTGCTGGGCGGTGGCGCCCGCGGTTATGGATCGGGCGGCTACGGATCGGGAGGGAACGGAGGCGGCTTCGGCGGGGGCGGTGGCGGATTCGGCGGCGGCGGGGCGTCGGGCCGGTGGTAGCCATGGACTTCAGCCGCATAGGGCGGCACCTGATGATGAGCCGCAGCCGCGTCAACCGGGTCTTCCCGCGCCGCGCGCTGCTGGCGATCGAGCAGGCGATACGCACCGGCGAGGCGGAACACCGCGGCGAGATCCGCTTCGCGGTGGAAGGCGCGCTGGAGGGCATGGCCCTGTTCGGCGGGCGCACCGCGCGCGAACGCGCGCTGGAGCTGTTCTCCGAGCTGCGCGTCTGGGACACCGAACAGAACAACGGCGTGCTGATCTACCTGCTGCTGGCCGACCGGCGGGTGGAGATCATCGCCGACCGCGGCATCCACGCCGTGCTGCCGGCCGACGCCTGGGACAGCCTCTGCCATGCCATGGAGAACGCGTTCGGCGAAGGACGCTTCGAGGCCGGCGCGATCAGCGGCATCCAGGCGCTGGCCCGTTACCTGGTGCGCCACTTCCCGCCGGCCAGTGCGCAGCAGAACGAGCTGCCGGACCGGCCGGTGGTGATGTAGCCCAGTGCCGGTGTCCGGCGGCTTTACTTGTGCCGCACCGCCGCGCCGGCCGTCGTGTTCTCCGAGGCCACCGGCCCGCGCACCTGCCTGCGGGACTTGCCGTCCAGGCCGCCCAGCACCGCCCACTCGGCGAAGTTCTCCGGCGTGACTTCCAGCTCGCGCGGCTTCCAGTTCGGGGTGAGTACGTCATCGTCCGCGTAGTACTCGGCCAGGCCCCCGGCCGGGTTCTTCACGTACCAGAAGTAGGCGGACGAAATCGGGTGGCGTCCCGGCCCGATCTCGGTTTCCCAGCCGCAGCGGTTGATGTGCATGCCGCCGCCCATCACCTCGTGGATGTCGCGCACGCTGAACGCAATGTGGTTCAGGCCCTTGGGCTTGTTCGGCAGGCTCAGGAGGAAGATGTCGTGGTGGCCGCCGTGGGCCGAGCAGCGCAGGAACACGCCGCGGTTCGGGTAGCTGTCCGACAGCGAGAAGCCGCAGCGCTCGGTGTAGAACTGGGTCATCCCGGCCAGGTCCTGGGTGAAGAACACCACGTGCCCGACTTCGATGGGCGTGGCGTGTTCATAGATGGTGGAGGGCATGTCCACCCGCGAGTGGTTGTCCCAGCTGTTCACCGGCGAGCCCTTCACGCCGATCTTGCGCTTGGTGGTCACCTGGAAACGGATCGCCAGGCCGTTGGGGTCCTGGCATTCCACGCCCTCGGCATCGGCGCGGAAACCCGGCGTGCCGGCCAGCGACTTGGCCAGGCCTTCCAGGTCGGCGTGCGATTCCACGCCCCACACCACCAGCCGCACCGTCGGGCCGGCCTCGATGGCCGGCGGCAGCGAGGCGTCATCCGCCATGCGCACGCGGATCGCGCAGCCGTTCATGCCCTCGAAGTCCAGCGAACTGCCGGACTCCGCCTTGAGGGACAGGCCCCAGTCGAGGAAGAACTGCTTGCACTTGGGAAGGTCGGTCACCCCGTAGGTGACGCCGTCTATGCCGAGGATGCTCATGTCTGCTCTCCGTGTTGTCTCTGTGGGTCGCGGCGTTCAGTCGAGCCGCAGGTTGGCGGCCCTGACGCGCTGCGCGTAGCGGGCGCGGTCCTTCACCAGGAACTCGGCCAGGCCTTCCGGTCCGAGCGGGAACGGGTCCAGGCCGATGCCGACGATGTACTTGGTGCGGTACTCCTCGGACTCGGTGATCTAGCGCGAGTCGGTGGCGATGCGCTCGACCAGCGCGCGCGGCGTGCCGCCGGCGACCGCCAGGCCGAACCAGGTGCGGGCCTCGAAGGGCAGGCCGGCCTCGGCGAAGGTGGGGACGTCCGGCACCAGCGGCGAGCGCACGGTGTTGGCCAGCGCGAAGGCCTTCATCTTGCCGGCCTTGATCAGGCCCATGGACGCGCCGATGGCCGACAGCGCCATGTCGATCTGGCCGTTCAGCAACGCCGGAACGACTTCGCCCGTGCCCTTGTAGGGCACGTGGATCAGGTTCACGCCGGCGGTGCGCGCGAAGGCGTCGGCCTCCAGGTGGGTCACGCTGCCCGGGCCGATGCTGCCGTAGGACAGCTTGCCGGGCTGGGCCTTGGCCAGCGCGATCCACTCGCGCAGCGAGTTGGCCGGGCTGCTGGCCGGGGCCAGCATGATCAGCGTGGTGGTGGCGATGCCCGACACCGGCAGCAGGTCCTTGACCGGGTCGAAGGGCAGCTTGCTGTACAGGTACTGGATGGACGACATCGACGGGTCGCTGGCCAACAGGATGTTGTGGCCGTCGGCCGGCTGCTTGACCACGTAGTCGGTGCCGATGATGGTGTTGGCACCGGGCTTGTTCTCGATGATCACCGGCTGGCCCCAGGCGCGGGTCAGGCCCTCGGCCAGCGGCCGCGCCATCGCGTCGGTCGGCCCGCCGGGCGGGAAGGGCACCACCAGGCGTACCTGCTTGGACGGGAACTGCTGCGCCAGCACGGGGGCGGCGAGCAGGGCGATGGCGATGGTGCCTGTGGCGACACTGAGCAGCTTGGACAAGGGTTTCATGGAGGCTCCTGGGTCTGTGTTTCGTGGAGGATTGAAAAAGATTCGGGTAGAGAAGGGGTTCAGGCGGCGCCGGCGATCATCGCCCGCACGCGCGCGCTGGTGAGCGGGCCGCCGCGCACGACGACGCCGAGGCTGCGCAATGCGTCTTCCACGGCGCCGGCGATCGCGGCCGGCGGTCCGATCGCGCCGCCTTCGCCCAGGCCCTTCACGCCCAGCGGGTTGCGCGTGGACAGGCTCTCGATGTGGTCCAGCTCGATGTCGGGGATGTCCGAGGCGATCGGCATCGCGTAGTCCATGAAGGTGCCGGCCAGCGGCTGGCCGGTCTCGTCATAGGCGAGTTCCTCGCGCAGCATGCCGCCCACGCCCTGAACGACGCCGCCGATCACCTGCGCGTCGGCCAGCAGCGGGTTCACCACCCGGCCGCAGTCGTGCACGACCACGTAGCGCTCGATCTTCACCGTGCCGGTGTCGCGGTCCACCGATACCGCGACCGCGTGGCAGGCGCTGGCGTAGGTCACGGTGGGCGGGACGAAGTAGGCGGTGTCCGAGAGGTTGCCGTCGCCGGCCTCGCCACGGCGCAACACCGAGCCCGCCGCGGACAGGGCGATCTTGCCCAGCGGAATCGACTTGCCCGGCACGCCCTTGATGGACACCTCGCCGTTGACGATCTCCAGGTCGCCGGCTGCGGCTTCCAGCAGGTCGGAGGCGATGGCGAGCGCCTTGTCGCGCACCAGCGTGGCGGCCTTGTGGATGGCATTGCCGGCGGTAACCGTGCTGCGGCTGGCGATGGTGCCGATGCCGTAGCTGATGGTGGCGGTGTCGCCGCCCACCACGTCCACGGAGTCGAAAGGCACGCCCAGGGTGTCGGCGGTGATCTGCGCGTACACCGTGCGATGGCCCTGTCCCTGGCTGCAGGCGCCGGTGGCGACCTGCACCCGGCCCGAGGGCAGCACCTTGACCACGGCGCCCTCGAACGGCCCCATGCCCGAGCCCTCGACGTAGAGCGCGAAGCCCACGCCCAGCATCAGCTTCGGGTCGGCCTTCTGGCGCTTGCGGATGTCGTCCAGCCCGATGATGGCGCGGGCGCGCTTGAGCAGTTCCGGGAAGTCGCCCGAGTCGTATGCCTGCGGGTTGCCGTCGCGGTACAGCAGGCCCGTGTCATAGGGCATGGCCTGCGCGGTGACAAGGTTCTTCTCGCGCACGTCGGCCGGGTCCATGCCGAGTTTCGCGGCCAGTCGGTCGATCATGCGTTCGATGGCGAACACCGCCTCCGGGCGACCGGCGCCGCGGTAGGGCGTGGTGAAGCAGGTATTGGTCAGCACGCCGCGCACCGAGATGTGCGCATTGGGCACGTGGTAGGGCCCGAGCAGGTGCGAGAGCGTGTTGTAGGGCACCACCAGTCCGATCACGTTGTAGGCGCCGAAGTTCACCAGCACGTCGTCGGTGATGCCGAGGATGGTGCCGTCCTTGTCGGCGGCGATCCGGATGCGGTGGACCTGGTCGCGCGCGTGCGCGGCGGCGGTCAGGTTCTCGCCGCGCTCCTCCACCCAGCGCACCGGGCGGCGCAGTTCGCGCGCGGCGAAAGGGATGAGGATGTCCTCGGCGTACTGCACGCCCTTCTGGCCGAAGCCGCCGCCCACGTCGCAGGCCACCACGCGCACCGTGTCCACCGGCTGGTGCAGGGAGTTGGCGACGATGCCGGCCATCACGTGCGGGGTCTGGGTGCTGGCCCAGATGGTCATCTTGTTGCCGTAGGGCTCGGGCATGGCCATCACGCCGCGGCATTCCATCGGCGAGGCGACGTAGCGGTGGGTGCGGATCTCTTCCTCCACCACTACGGCCGCGGACTTGAACGTGCCCTCGGGGTCGCCCTTGCCGGTGGCCACCGACAGCGCGAGGTTGCTGCCCCAGGACGGCTCCAGCAGCGGGGCGCCGGGCGCGAGCGCGGCATCCGGGTCCAGCACCGCGGGCAGCGGCTCGTAGTCGATGTGCACCTGCTCGGCGGCGTCCAGCGCCTGCTGGCGGGTGTCCGCCACCACCATCGCGACCGGCTGGCCGACGTAGGTCACGCGTTCCTTGGGGAAGGCGGGCGTGGGGTGCAGCCGGTCCATGGGCTTCAGTTCGCGCATCAGCCGCTCGGGCGTGTGCACTTCGCCGGCCACGCAGATCGGTTCCAGCACGCCGTCGGTGTCAGCCACGGTGTAGACGGCCTGCACGCCGGGCATGGCCAGCGCGGCGGCGAGGTCGGTGCCGGTGACCGTGGCATGCGCGTGCGGGCTGCGCACGAACACCGCGACCAGGGTGCCCGGCACCTGCAGGTCGGCCACGTACTGGCCGGCGCCGCGCAGCAGCTTGTCGTCCTCGACGCGCCGCAGTGACTGTCCAATGAGTCCGGAACTGCCCGAACCTGTCATGTTGCCTGCCATGACTGCTCCTGTTCTTGAATCTGGGGATGTGGCGTTGCGCGCGGCTGGCTCAGGGATTGGCCCAGGGCAGCGGACGCTCGTTCATGCCGAAATACAGGCTCTTGGAATAGCAGTACTGCCACACCCCTTGGTGCGCCTTTTCCACGCCCAGGCCGCTTTCCTTGATGCCGGAGAAGGGCGTGGAGATGGACAGCTGCTTGTAGGTGTTGATCCAGACGTTGCCCGCTTCCAGGCGGCGCGCGACGCGCCAGGCGCGGCGGTAGTCGCGCGTCCAGATGCCGGCGGCCAGGCCATAGACGCTGTCGTTGGCCTGCGCGATCAGCGATTCCTCGTCGGTGAAGGGGATCGCGATCACCACCGGCCCGAAGATTTCCTCGCGCGCGGTGCGGGTCGCGTTGGACAGGCCGTCGAACACCGTGGGCCGGTAGAACCAGCCGCGGTCGAACGCTGCGCCGGCGGGACGGAAGCCACCTGCCAGCAGCCGGCCGCCTTCCTGCTTGGCCAGTTCCACGTAGGACTCGACCGTGCCGCGGTGCGCGCTGGTGATCAGCGGGCCCATGTGGGTCGCGGGGTCCTCGGGGTCGCCCACGCGCAGCTTCTCAGTGGCGGCCACCAGCTTGGCCATGAAGGCCTCGCGGACGGTCTCGTGCACGAACAGGCGGGAACCGGCGATGCAGGACTCGCCCGATGAGGAGAAGATGCCGAACAGCACGCCGTTGACCGCGTGGTCCAGCTCCGCGTCCTCGAACACGATGGTGGGCGACTTGCCGCCCAGTTCCAGCGTGACCGGCATCAGCTTCTCGGCGGCGAGCTTGCCCAGGTGCCGGCCGGTGGTGGTGCCGCCGGTGAAGGACACCTTCTTGACCAGCGGGTGCTGCACGATCGCGTCACCGATGACCGAGCCCTTGCCCGGCAGCACGCTGACCACGCCGCGCGGCACGCCGGCCTGCTCGCAGATGCGGCCCAGTTCCAGCGCCAGCAGCGGCGTGATCTCGGCGGGCTTGAGCACCACGGCGCAGCCGGCCGCGAGCGCGGGCGCGAGCTTCTGGGCTTCGCTCGCCACCGGCGAGTTCCACGGCGTGATCGCCGCGATTACGCCCAGCGGCTCGTGCACGGCCATGGTGAGGTAGTCGCCGCGCGAGGGCGTGATCGCCTCTTCCATTGTCTCGCAGGCCGCGGCGAAGAACTGGAAGGTGCCGGCGGCGCTGGCCACCAGGGCGCGCGTCTCGCTGATCGGCTTGCCGTTGTCGCGGCGCTGCAGTTGGGACAGTTCCTCGTGCCGGGAACGGATCAACTGGCTGATTTTATGGAGGATATTGGCGCGCTCGTGGGGCTTGATGTCGCGCCAGTCGGGCTTCTGCCAGGCTGCGTGCGCGACCTCGATCGCCTCGTTCACGTCCTCGACGTTGGCGGCACGGAGTTCCGCGTTGACCGTGTCATCGGCCGGGTAGCGCGTCGCGTAGCTCGCGCCGCGCCCGTCGCGCCACTCGCCGCCCACCAGGATGCGCAGGGAGTCGCCCATGGCTCAGATCACCAGCGCGGCCACGCGGTTGCGCAGCGCGCGCACCGCGGAGTAGGCGGCCAGCGCCGAAGTCTTGGGGTTCTCGGCCAGCGGCTTGCCCGACATGGTGATCTCCAGCTCGCCGAAGGCGCCGCGCGCCTTGACGTTGTGGATGTTGTTGCTCACCGCCGGGTCGGCGATCAGCGTGGCGCGGGTACGCGACAGGCCCAGGCCCGCCAGCGACACGGTGGCCGCGACATTGGCGTTCTTGGGATAGAGCAGGGCGGCTTCGCCCGCGCTGCCCTCGAAGATCACCGTGGCGGTCTTGAGGTTCTTCAGGTCGCAGACCTTCTCGGCCGGCGTGCCCATCCAGCCGATCGGCGGCTTGCGCCCGGTGTAGACGACTTCGTCCAGCCCGCCTACCTTGGCCGAGGCGATGGCGTCGATGCCGGCGATGGCGCCGGAGATCAGCGTGAGCTGCGCGCCGCCTTCGGCCGCGGCTTTCTCCAGTGACTCGGCCAGGCCGGGCTCGGACAGCGAGCCGACCGACACCAGCGCGAGGTCGATGCCGCGCTTCAGCAGCGCGGGCACGTGCGCCTTGACCGCGGCATGGCCGGCGCACTCGATGGCGTAGTCGGGCTTCACGCTGAGCTGGTCCAGCGAGGTGATCACCTGGATGGCGTCGCCCACGTCCTGCTGCACCTTCTCGCGGAACTCGGGGAGTTCCAGGATCCACTTGATCGCCAGCCCGTCTTGGCCGGCGCCAGCGCCGCGGTCGCCGGCGACTTCACGCAGCACCACGCGCCCGATGGCGCCGGAGCCGATCATCAACACATTGGTCGTCTTGCTCATGCCTGCTTCTCCTCGGTCTTGCGCAGCGGCGGGCCGGCGAACGCGGTCGCGAACGGCCCGATCTTCACCATGTCCACTTCCACCATCA
>CAIVVS010000354.1 GCA_903909415.1 uncultured Pseudomonadota bacterium
CCCAGGTACTCGCCCACCACCGCGCCGACGAAGGCCAGCCCCACCGAGTTGTGCAGGCTGGCGAACACCCAGCTCATCGCGCTGGGCAGGTAGACGTGGCGCAGCAGGTCGCGCTGGCTCGCCCCCAGCATGCGCGCATTGGCCAGCACCACGGGACTCACCTCCCGCACGCCCTGGTAGACGTTGAAGAACACGATGAAGAACACCAGGGTCACGCCCAGCGCCACCTTGGACCAGATGCCCAGGCCGAACCAGACGAAGAAGATGGGCGCGAGGATCACCCGCGGCATCGCGTTGGCCGCCTTGATGTAGGGGTCGAAGATCGCCGACGCGGTGGGCGTCAGCGCGAGCCACAGGCCGATCACCACGCCGCCCACGGTGCCGATGGCGAAGGCCAGCAGCGTTTCCAGCAGGGTCACCCAGAGGTGGCGGTAGATTTCCCCCCCGGTGAACCAGTCCCAGAGGCGCTCGGCCACCACCAGCGGCTCGCCGAAGAAGAACGCCGCCTTGTTGTCGTCGTCGAAGTACACCGGCGGCAGCAGGCCCGGCTTGGTCGCCACGTACCAGAACGCGAGGAAGGCGAACAGGATGCCCATCTGCCAGGCGCGCAGGTTGTGCGAACCGGGGCGCAGCCGCTCCGCCCAGCCGCGCCGGCGCGGCGGATCACTTCTGTTGCTGGACATAGCCCTTGAGCACCTCTTCCTTCATGGCGCGCCAGATCAGCGCGTGCAGCTCGATGAAGCGCGGCGTGAGGCGCACTTCGGACACGTCGCGCGGGCGCGGCATGTCGATGGCAAACTCGCCGATCGGGTGGGTCTCGGGCCCCGCCGACAGCACCACCACCCGGTCCGACAGCGAGATCGCTTCCTCCAGGTCGTGGGTGATGAACACCACGGACTTCCGGTCGACGGACCAGAGCTCCAGCAGCTCGTTCTCCATCAGTTGCCGGGTCTGCACGTCCAGCGCCGAGAACGGCTCGTCCATCAGCAGGATGCGCGGATCCAGGATCAGCATCTGGGCAAGCGCCACGCGCTTGCGCATGCCGCCGGAGAGCTGGTGCGGATAGCGGTCGGCGAACCCGGCCAGGCCGACGCGGCGCAGCCAGTCCTCGGCCTGCGCGCGCGCTTCATCCCGCGGCACGCCGCGGAACTCCAGCCCGGCGGTGACGTTGTCAATCGCATTGCGCCAGGGCATGAGCGCATCGGCCTGGAACATGTAGCCGGCCTGGCGGTTGATGCCGCTGAGCGCCTCCCCGCGCACCCGCACGCTGCCCGCGGTCGGCGCGAGCAGGCCGGCTGCGACGTTCAGCAGCGTGGACTTGCCGCAGCCGGTGGGCCCCACCACCGAGACGAACTCGCCCTCGGCCACGCGCAGCGTCGTGTCGCGCACCGCGGTGTAGGACCTGGACGGATCCTCGCGCGACGCGAAGGTGCAGCTGATGCCCTCCAGCGCCAGCGCCGGGGGCGGTGCCGGCAAAGCGCCCGTGCCTGCCGCCATGCGCCCTACTTCGCCTTGGTGGCGGCCAACTTCGTGTTGGCCTTTTTCACGAAGTCATTGGTGAAGGTGCGCTTGAGGTCGATGTTCTCCCCCTTGATCTTCGGGTTGTACGACGCGAGCACCGTGAGGGTTGCCTTCACGCCGGCCTCCGAGATCGTGCCGTCGGGGGAAAACGCCTCCTTCACCTTGTCATAGGCGAACAGGTACAGGGCGCGGTCGCCCAGCAGGTAGGTCTCGGGCACCGTCTTCACCACGTCGGTCGCGCCGGCCTGCGCGAGCCAGCGGTTGGCGCGCACGATGGCGTTGGTCAGGGCCTGCACGGTGTTGGGGTTGTCGCGCACGTACTTGTCCGGCGCGTACAGGCTGGCCGCGGGCAACTGCCCGCCGAAGGTCGCCTCGGTGCCCTTCACCGTGCGCCAGTCGGCGATGATCTTCACCGCGCCTTCCTGCTCCAGCTTGGTCATCACCGGTTCGACGTTGGACATCACGTCCACCTGGCCGCTCCTGAGCGCCGCGATCGCCCCCGCGCCCGTGCCCGCGCCGATGAACGCCACGTCGCTGCCCTGGAGGCCGCCCTTGGAGATGAAATAGTTGAACAGGATGTTGGTGGAGGATCCCGGCGCCGACACGCCGATCTTCAGACCCTTGAGGTCCTTGGGCGACTTGTAGCTGGCCGCCTTCGCGGTAGCGATGCCCACGGCGATCTGCGGCAGCCGGCCCATCTGCACGAACGCGGTCATGTACTGCTTCTGCGCCTGCATGTTGATGGTGTGCTCGTACGCGCCGGACACCACGTCCGCGCTGCCTCCCACCACCGCGCGCAAGGACTGCGAGCCGCCGGCGAAGTCGCTGATTTTGACGTCCAGGCCCTCGGCCTTGAAATAGCCCAGTTGCTCGGCGATGGTCAGCGGCAGGTAGTAGAGCGAGGCCTTGCCGCCGACGGCGATGTGCACGGCGGTCTTCTCGGGCGCGCCCTGGGCCAGCGCAGGCGTCGCGCCAAGCGTGAACGGGACGAGGGCCATCCAGGCGAGCGTGCGGATCATGCTTCCTCCTCAGGAAATCGCTGAAAACGAATTAAGTGGCTGTTTTTATTGTAATTTTAGCACGCCATTCCAACACCGCCAAATCCCGCGATCAACCGAACAAGCGGCCTTGTGGCCCGGCCGGCGGGCGGAACAGCTGGGTTCGCAGTCCTGCCTCCCGCCCGGTCCCCAGCCCCAGCCGGCGGCAGGCGGTCGCAAAGCGCCTGGCGATCAGTTCGGCGTACGGGCCCTCGCCGCGCATGCGGCTGCCGAAGCGCGGGTCGTTGTCGCGCCCGCCGCGCAGGTCCTGCACCCGCGCCATCACGTGCGCGGCGCGCATCGGCATGTGGCGTTGCAGCCAGTCGCGGAACAGGTCCTTCAGTTCGTTCGGCAGGCGCAGGATCACGAAGTGGGCCGAGTCCGCGCCTGCGCCGGCTGCGGCCTCCAGCACCTTCTCCATGTCGGCATCGTTCACGAAGGGAATCACCGGCGCGACGAACACGCCGCAGGGCACGCCCGCCTGCGCCAGGCGCCGTATCGCCTCCAGCCGCCGGTGCGGTGCGGCCGCGCGCGGTTCCAGCGTGCGCGCCAGTGCGCCGTCCAGGGTGTCCACCGACACATTCACCCGCACCAGCCTGTCGCGCGCGAGTTCGCGCAACAGGTCCAGGTCGCGCAGCACGCCTGCGGACTTGGTGACGATGCTCACCGGGTGGCGGCACTCCAGCATCACCTCGAGGATGGAGCGCGTGATGCGGTATTCGCGCTCGATCGGCTGGTAGGGATCGGTGTTCGCGCCCAGCGCGATCAGTTCGCAGCGGTAGCCGGGCCTTGCCAATTCCTCGCGCAGCAGCGCGGCGGCGTTGGGCTTGGCGAACAGCCGGGTCTCGAAGTCCAGTCCCGGGGACAGGTCGAGGTAGGCGTGGCTGGGACGCGCGTAGCAGTAGATGCAGCCGTGCTCGCAGCCCTGGTACGGATTGATGGACTGCGAGAACGGAATGTCGGGCGAGGCATTGCGGCTGATGATGCTGCGTGCCTGCTGCAGCCGGACCACGGTCTGCGGATGGCGCGGCGGCTCGGGCGATCCGTCCCCGGCCAAAGCCGGCTCACCCGCCTCGCGTTCGTCACGGGCGAAGCGCCCTTGCGGGTTCGCAGCCGCGCCGCGGCCCTTGATGCTCGCCACCGGCACCCTGACGTGGCCAGGCGTGTCGCCGGGAGCGTCCGCAGGATGCTCGTCGGCGCCCTGCATGGCCCGCCTAGACGGCGCCCTTGCCGCGCAGCGCCGCGATCGCGGCAGCGTCATAGCCGTGGGCGCGCAGCACGTCCTCGGTGTGCTCGCCCAGCTTCGGCCCGACCCACTCCAGGTCGCCAGGCGTCTCCGACAGGCGCGGCACCACGCCCGGCACCTTGATCGGCGTGCCGTCGGGCAGCGTGGCGTCGCGGATCATGCCGCGCGCCTGGTACTGCGCGTCGGCGACGATGTCGGCGATGCTGAAGATCTTGCCGTTGGGCACCTGCGCTGCATCGAGCTGCTGCAGCACCTGCTCCCCGTCCAGGGTCGCGGTCCACTCGCCGATCACGCGGTCCAGTTCGTCGGCGCGCCTGGAGCGCCCGGCGTTGTCGGCCAGCGTCGGGTCATCGGCCAGGTCCTGGCGGCCGATCAGTGTCATCAGGCGGCGGTAGATCGAATCGCCGTTGGCGCCGATCACGATGTGCTTGCCGTCGCGCGACAGGTAGGTGTTCGACGGCACGATGCCGGTGAGGTTGGAGCCGGTGCGCTCGCGGATTTCTCCGGCGTAGGCGTACTCGGGCAGCATGCCCTCCATCATGTTGAACACCGCCTCGTACAGCGCGACGTCCACCACCTGGCCGCGGCCAGTGCGGTGGCGCGACTCGATCGCCATCATGGTGCCGATCACGCCGTGCAGCGACGCAATCGCATCGCCGATAGACAGGTTGGGCCGCACCGGCGCGCGGTCCGGGAAGCCGGTCACGTAGCGCAGCCCGCCCATGGACTCGCCGATCGATCCGAAGCCTGCCTGCTCGGCCTGCGGGCCGTCCTGGCCGAAGCCGGACAGGCGCAGCATCACCAGGCCCGGGTTGTCGGCCGACAGCGCCTCGTAGCCCAGGCCCCACTTCTCCATGGTGCCTGGACGGAAGTTCTCGATCAGCACGTCGGCCTCGCGAACCAATCGGCGCACGATCTCCTGGCCCTCGGGCAGGCGCAGGTTCACCGTCACGGACTTCTTGTTGCGGTTCTGCACGTACCACCAGAGCGAGGTGCCCTGGTGCAGGGTGCGCCAGCTGCGCAGCGGGTCGCCGCCCGACTTGCCGCCGGCCTCGGGCGGCTCGACCTTGATCACCTCGGCGCCGAAGTCCGCGAAGAACTTGCCCGCGAACGGGCCGGCGATCAGCTGTCCCAGTTCCACCACCTTCAACCCCGCCAGGGGCTTGCTCTTTCCGGCTGCCATGCTGACTGCTCTCCTCCGCTGCTTGTTTCCCGGCGGCGGCCCGGATCAGACCGGGCGCCGCTCGACCATCGCCTGCGCGATGGTGCCGATGTCCACGTATTCGAGTTCCCCGCCCACCGGGATGCCGCGCGCGATGCGCGACACCTTGACGCCGCGGTCGCGCAGCATCTCGCCGATGTAGTGCGCGGTCGCCTCGCCCTCGTTGGTGAAGTTGGTCGCGACCACCACCTCGCGCACCGTGCCGTCGGTGGCGCGCCGCGCCAGCACGTCCAGGCCAATGTCGCGCGGGCCGATGCCGTCCAGCGGCGACAGCCGGCCCATGAGCACGAAGTACATGCCGTTGTAGGCCAGGGTCTGCTCCATCATCAGCAGGTCCGAGGGCGTCTCCACCACGCACAGCAGCGCCGGATCGCGGCGCGGCGAGGCGCACACGCCGCAGACCTCGGTCTCGGTGAAGGTGTTGCAGCGCGCGCAACGCACCACCGTCTGCAGCGCGTTGCCCAGCGCGCCGGCCAGCGTCTCCGCGCCGCTGCGGTCGTACTGCAGCAGGTGGTAGGCCATGCGCTGCGCCGCCTTGGGGCCCACGCCCGGCAGGCAGCGCAGGGCGTCCATCAGCGCCGACAGCGACGCGGGCGGCCCGCCGGCATTGGCGCGGGCGGAACTGCGCGTGGCGGCGGCGCCGTTGGGTTTCGCCCGGGCCGTCCCCGTCGCGGCGTCCCGCAACACGGGCGCAGGCGCGGACGCAGGTGCAGGGACGGGCTCCGGCTCCAGGCCGGGACCGGTGTCGTCATCGCGCGGCACGGCGGCGCTCATCGGCTGGCCGTTTCCGGCTCTCGGCAGGCGCGGCTCAGAACGGCAGCTTCATGCCCGGCGGCAGGCCCATGCCCGAGGTGAACCCGGACATCTTCTCGGCCACCGTCGACTCGACCTTGCGCACCGCGTCGTTCATCGCCGCGGCCACCAGGTCCTCCAGCATGTCCTTGTCATCGGCCAGCAGCGAGGGGTCGATGGTCACGCGCTTGACGTCGTGCTTGCAGGTCATGGTCACCTTGACCAGGCCGGCGCCGGACGCGCCCTCGACCTCGACCAGCCCGAGCTGGTCCTGCATCTTCTTCATGTTGTCCTGCATCTGCTGCGCCTGGCGCATCAGGCCGGCAAGCTGTCCCTTGTTGATCATTCTGTCCTCACACGTTGGTTGTTGCACTCGGCGCCGGCCCGATGGCGGGCATGGCGCCCGGCTCGATGCATCGTTCAGTGCATGGCTCAGTGCACCGGTTTGATCGACGCCGGCACGATGGTCGCATCCAGCCCTTCCACCAGCCCGCGCACGAATTCATCCTGCTGGATGGACGACACCGCGCGATCCTGCGCCGTGTCGCCGCGCAGTTCTCCGACCTTGACGACCAGCCGCACCGGCTGGCCGAACTGCTCCTCCAGCGCGGCGCGCAGCTTGTCCTGGTAGAGCTTGTCGGCCAGGTGCTTGGCCACAGGCGGCACGCGCAGCTCGATCTCATCCGGATCGAAGCGCACCAGCTCGCTCTGCTGGGCCAGCTGCTTGGCCAGGCCGCCCACGTTCAGGCCGCGGGCGAAGGCCGGCCAGTCTTCCTCGGCATCGCGCAGCGCCGAGGCATTTCCGCCGGAATCGGCATAACCCGCTGATTTTATTGCTTTTTCCTCCGAATCAGCCACCTGCGCTGCGGAGGCGGCGGTGTGCGCAGCAGCAGGCACTTCCGTACGCGAAGGCGCCAGCGCGGCGGTGCGCGCTGCGGCGTCCGCGGCGCCACGCGCGGGCGTGGTCGCCACGCTGCGCGCAGGCATCGCCG
>CAIVVS010000355.1 GCA_903909415.1 uncultured Pseudomonadota bacterium
CGGCTCGGCGGCCGAGTACGCGATGCGCGGCAAGCGCAACATCCGCGTGTTCATGCTCTCGCCGCACGGGCGCATGAGCCCGTTCCAGGCGGCGCAGATGTACTCGCTGCAGGACCCGAACATCCACAACATCGCGATACGCGGCGTGTTCGACGACTGCCAGGACATCGTCAAGGCGGTGAGCAACGACGCGGCCTTCAAGGCGCGCCACCATATCGGCACGGTCAACTCGATCAACTGGGCGCGGGTGGCGGCGCAGGTGGTGTACTACTTCAAGGGCTACTTCGCGGCGACGAAGTCGAACGCCGAGCAGGTGGCCTTCTCCGTGCCCTCGGGCAACTTCGGCAACATCTACGCCGGCTTCATCGCCAGGCGCATGGGCCTGCCGGTCCGCCAGCTGATCCTCGCGACCAACGAGAACAACGTGCTGGACGAGTTCTTCCGCACCGGCGTGTACCGGGTGCGCGCCGGCGCCGAGGTGTTCGCCACCTCCAGCCCGTCGATGGACATCTCCAAGGCGTCCAACTTCGAGCGCTTCGCCTGGGACCTGGTCGGGCGCGACCCGGCGCGGGTGCGCGAGCTGTGGCGCGCGGTGGACGCGGGCGGCCAGTTCGACCTCTCGTCCTCGGCCTACTTCAAGGGCATCGCTGCCTCGGGCTTCGTGTCCGACTTCAGCACCCACGCCGACCGCCTGGCCACCATCCGCCGGGTGGAGCAGGACTACGGCGTGGTGGTGGACACGCACACCGCCGACGGCATCAAGGTGGGCCTCGCGCACCGGGAGCCGGGCGTGCCGCTGATCTGCCTGGAAACCGCGCTGCCGGTGAAGTTCGCCGAGACCATCCGCGAGGCGCTGGGACGCGATCCCGCCCGGCCGTCCGGATATGAGAACATCGAGTCCCTGCCGCAGCGCGTCGAGGTGCTTGACCCCGACGCCGGCGCGGTCAAGCGCTATATCGAAACCCACCTGGCCTGAATCCAGCCCCACTGAGCGGAGTCACCCGGCAATGGCGAACAAGGTCCTGTCCCGCGAGAAGAACGTGCTCGGTGGCGAGCTGCTCGCGTGCAGCTACGATCCGCTGACCGGCTACTTCCGCGACGGCTGCTGCGCCACGCACAACGTGGACAACGTCGCGCACCTGGTGTGCATCAAGTCCACGCAGGCCTTCCTCGACTTCTCGGTCGAGCGCGGCAATGACCTGGTCACGCCGCGCGAGGAGATGCGCTTTCGCGGCCTGCACGCCGGCGACCGCTGGTGCCTGCACGTGCTGCGCTTCGTCGAGGCGCTGCGCGCCGGCAAGGCGCCGCAGGTGGTGCTGGAGGCCACGCACGAGAACGTGCTCAAGTTCGTGTCGCTGGACATCCTGAAGAAACACGCGCTCTGAGCATGGCCGAGACCGCCGCGCGGTCCCGCGCCCGCATCGTGGGTAGCGTCGTCGTCCCGCGCATCGAACCGGATGCCGCCGCCGGCGACCCCCTGGCCATCCCCGAATCGCAGGTCGAGATCACCGCGGTGCGCGCGCAGGGCGCCGGCGGCCAGAACGTCAACAAGGTGTCCAATGCCGTGCACCTGCGCTTCGACGTGCTGGCGTCCACCCTGCCGGACACGGTCAAGCAGCGCCTGCTGCGTTCCGGCGGCCAGCACCTGACGCGCGAGGGCGTGGTGGTGATCAAGGCGCAGCAGCACCGCAGCCTGGAACTCAACCGCACCGAGGCACTGGCCAAGCTGGACGCGCTGGTGCGCGCCGCGGCCTTCGTGCCCAAGCGCCGCAAGCCCACGCGCCCGACGCGCGCCTCGCGCGAGCGGCGCCTGGAGGGCAAGGGACGGCGCGCCGAAACCAAGTCGTTGCGCGGCAGGGTGCGCGACGGCTGAACCGGTCGAGCCTTGGGCCGGTCTTTTCGATGGTGCAGTCAAAAAGGAGCCAACATGAGCATAAGTGGCTGTTTTAAAAGTACTTTTTGGACTCTCTCCGTGGCTGCGACGCTGGCCGCGCTGGCCCCTGCCGAGGCCTTTGCGCAGGCCTGGCCGAACCGGCCGCTGCGCCTGATCACCGGCTTCGCGGCCGGCGGGCCGACCGACCTGCTCGCGCGCCTGCTCGCGCCGCGGCTGCAGGAGTCGCTGGGGCAGCCGGTGATCGTCGAGGCGCGACCGGGCGCCTCGGGCAACCTCGCGATGGAGCAGGTCGCCAAGGCGCCGCCGGACGGCACGCTGTTCATCATCGCGCCCACCAGCAACCTCGCGGTCAACCCGCACCTGTTCGCGAAGCTTCCCTACGACCCGATGCGCGACTACGCGCACATCATCACCGTGGCCACCATCGAGAACGTGCTGGTGGTGCATCCCGCGGTGCCGGCGAAGAACGTGGCTGAACTGCTCGCGTTCGCGAAGTCGCGCCCGGGACAGGTGACCTTCGGCTCGCCCGCCAACGGCTCGCAGGCGCACCTGGCCGGCGAGGCGATGAACCAGATGGCGGGCGTGCAGATGGTGCACGTGCCCTACAAGGGCTCGGCCCCGGCGATGAACGACCTGCTGGGCGGGCAGATCACCATGATGTTTGTGCAGCTCTCGGTCGGCCTTCAGCACATGCGCTCGGGCAAGGTGCGCGCCATCGGCATCGGCAGCAAGCGCCGCGCCGCCACCGCGCCGGAAGTCCCCACGCTCTCGGAGCAGGGCCTGGGCGACTTCGAGGCGGTGACCTGGTACGGCCTGCTCGGGCCGACGGGCACGCCGCGTGAGATCGTGCAGCGCTTCAACGCCGACATGAACCGCGTGCTGCGCGACAACAGCTTCGCCGAGCGCTTCGCCGCGCTGGGCACCGACCCGGGCGGCGGCACGCCCGAGGAACTCACCGAGCGCATCCGCGCCGACCTGGAGCGCTGGGGCAAGGTGGTGCGCGCGGCCGGCATCAAGCCGGACTGAGGCGGGCGCTGGAATGGCTGACACCACCCTCGGAGGGCCGGACGCGCAATTCGCCGCCCACCTGGAACGCGGTGACCTCGCGCTGCAGTCCTGTGAGGCCTGTGGCAAGCAGGTGTTCCCGCCGCGCGTGGCCTGCCCGCACTGCGGCTCGGACCGGCTCGCGTTCCGCGTGGTGTCCGGTCGCGGCACGGTGTACTCGACCACGGTCGTGCGCCGCAAGTCCGAGGAGGGCGGCGACTACAACCTCGCGCTCATCGACCTGGAGGAGGGCGCGCGCCTGATGAGCCGGGTCGAGGGCATCGCGCCGGAACTGGTTGCGATCGGCCAGGCGGTCGCGGCGCGCATCGCGCCGGGGGCAGGGCCCAAGGGTGAAACCCTCGTGCTGTTCGATCCCCGGGTCGAGCCATCATGAGTCCCGCGCTGAACGGAAAGAACCAGCACGCCAGCCTCAGGGGCAAGGCCGCGGTAGTCGGCATCGGCCTCGCCGGCCTGGGTGAGGCACCCGGCTTCTCGCACCTAGAACTGCTGGGGCAGGCGGCCCATGCCGCGCTCGCCGACGCAGGGCTCACGCTGCAGGACGTGGATGGCCTGTTCACCGCGAACTCGGTGAACTTCCTGCCCGCGCTCACCACCGCCGAGTACCTCGGCATCCAACCGGCCTATGTGGACGCGACCAACATCGGCGGGTCCTCGTTCCTCGACCA
>CAIVVS010000356.1 GCA_903909415.1 uncultured Pseudomonadota bacterium
CAGCGCCTCCTGGACCGGCTTCTCCAGCCGGAATTCCGTGGTGATGGTGACGCCGCCGTCCTGCACCTTGGTGTAGATGTGCTTGACGCCCTGCAGCGTGGCGATCGAGTTCTCCACCTTGCGCCCGACGTCGGTCTCCAGCTGGGACGGCGAGGCGCCCGGCAGCGAGGCCGTGACCACGATGGTGGGCAGGTCCAGGTCGGGGAAGTTCTGCACCTTCATCGCGGAGAACGCGAGCAGGCCGCCGAAGGTGAGCAGCACGAACACCATCAGCGCCGGGACCGGGTTGCGGATCGACCAGGCCGATACGTTCAGCCCGCCGCCTGCATTGGGGCTGTTCATGCCGCTGCTCCCCGATGTAAGCCCCTCATTTGGCGACCACCTTCACCAGGTCGCCGTCGGCGAGGAAGGCCGCGCCCGAGGCCACCAGCTTCGCGTTCGCATCCAGCTTGCCCAGCACCTCGACCCGGTCGCCCGAGCGCCGCCCGATGTCCACCTTCACCTGCGTGACGCGGTTGTCCGCGCCCACGCTGAACACGTAGGCGAAGCCGTCGCGCAGCGAAATCGCCGCCAGCGGAACGGTGAGCGCGCTGGATCCGCCGACGGCGAACTCGCCGCGCGCGAACATGCCGGCCTTGAAGGCGCCGCCGCGCGCCGCCGCCGCGGGGATGTCCACGTACACCAGCGCGTTGCGCGTCTGCGGGTCCACCGTGGGCGCGATGATGCGCACCCGGCCGGCGGCCGTCGCGCCGGTGGCCGACACCACGGTCACCGCCTGGCCGGGCCGGATGCGCGCGATCTCGGCCGAGGTGACCTCGGCGCGCCATTCGAGCCGGTCGCCGCGGATCAGCCGGAACAGTTCCTGTCCCTGCGGCACCACCGCGCCCACGGTGGCGCTGCGCGCGGAGATGCTGCCGTCGTCCGGCGCGGCCACCGTGGCGTGCTTCATGCGCAGGTCCTGCGCCAACACGAGCGCGCGCTGCGCGGCCACGCGCGCCTCGGCGGTCTTCTCGGCGGTGAGCAGCTGCGCGACCTGCTGCTGGCTGAGCGCGCCGCTGGCCTGCACTTCGCGCGCGCGCGCCGCGTTGGCGCGCGCGTCGCCCAGCGCCGCCTCGGCCTCGGCGAGCGCGGCCCGCGCCTGCGCGAGGTCGGCTTCCACGGATTCGGCCGCGAACACCGCGAGCACCTGGCCGCGCTTCACCACGTCGCCCACGTTCACGCGCACTTCCGCCACGCGCAGCCCGCCGCTTTCGGCGCCGACGCTGGCTTCCTGCCAGGCGGCGATGCTGCCGGTGGCCTGCACCAGCGTCGCCATGTCGGCGCGCACCGGGACGAGGGTGGTGACGGTGAGCGCGGGCTTGCCGGCCTTGGTCGGGCCCTTGTCCGCGCCACCCTTGTCCTGCGCCGCCAGCGGCAGCGTGATGGCAAGCATGGAAAACAGGCCGATTTTAATATAAGTGGCTGATTTCATTATATAATTTACCTAATGTCGTCTCGGTGCCATCGTCTCGGTGCCGTTGTCTCGCTGCTGTCGTCTCGTTCCCGCCGCTGTACCCAAGTGCCGGCAGCTCAGCGCGATGCGGTCGGCGCGGGCGCCTCGGCATCCCAGCCGCCGCCGACGGCACGGTACAGCGCGATCCATGCGGCGACGCGTTCCTGTTCCAGCGCGTCCAGCGCGGCATCGGCCGCCAGCGACAGCCGGCGCGCTTCCTCCAGTTCCAGCACGCTGCCCAGTCCGGCGCGCAGCCTGGCCTGGGCGGCCTCCAGGTTGGCGCGGTAGCCGCGCGCGCTGGCGGCGGTGTCGCCCTGGCGCCCGGTGCTGCTGGCCAGCCGTACCAGCGCTTCCTCGACCTCGCGCACCGCGTTGCGCACCCTGGCGCGCCACGCGGATTCGGCGGCGGCGTACTGCGCGCGCGCCGCGTCCACGTTGGCCGCGCGCCGGCCGCCATCGACCAGCGGCATCAGCAGCGACGGGCCGATCGACCAGGTGGTGAGCGAGAGCGCCGGCGCGCTGCCCAGCGACACGCGCGTGGGCGTGATGTTGCCCGACAGCGTCAGGCGCGGATAACGGTCGGCCTCCGCCTGGCCGATGGCGGCGCTGGCCGAGGCCAGCCTGCGCTCGGCGGCGGCGATGTCGGGGCGCTGCGTGATGACGCGCGCCGGGATGGACTGGATGTCGAAGCGCGCCGGCTCGGGTAGCTTCGCGGTGCCGGACTTCGCCAGCAGCGCGCGCAGCGCGGGCTCGTCCATCTCGGTGAGCGCGACCAGTCCCTTGACCGCGATGTCGCATTGCGCGCGGCGCTGCGACAGCGCGGCCGATGCCTCCGAGGCCGCGGCCCGCGCCAGCGCCACCGTGGCGCTGCCCTGCAGGCCTGCGCGACCGGCGATGTCGGTGATGCGCGCGGTCTCGGCGCGCGAGCGCGCGTCGTCGGTGGCCTGCACCAGCTGGCGCTCGCACAGGCGCAGGCTCGCGTAGGTGTTGGCGGTCTCCGCCGCGAGCGACACGCGCGCCTCGTGCCAGTCGGCGATGCTGGCCTGCAGCTGCGCGTCGGCGGATTCGCGCTGGCGCGCCAGGCCGCCGAACAGGTCGATCTCCCAGCTGGACTGCACACCCAGCTGGGTCTGGTTGCGGTAGGCCAGCGGCCCGCCGAACGTGAAGGCGGCGCGGTTCACCGAGCCGATTGCGTCCAGGCTGGGCGAGGCCGCCACGCCGGCGGTGATGGCGTCGGCGCGCGCGCGCGCGATGCTGGCCGCGGCCTGCGCCAAGGTGCCGCTGTGCTGCTGGGAGGACGCGATCAGCGCATCCAGCGTCGGGTCGCGGAACTGCGCCCACCAGGCAGCCAGCTGCTTCGTGCTGCCCTGGTGCGGCACGGGCGCGGGCGCCTCGGGCAGGGCGGCCTGCCACGCGGCGGGCGTGGCGGGTTCGGGGCGCGCGTAGTCGGGCCCCAGCGTGCCGAACACGCCGCCGGCGCAGCCGGACAGGAGCGCGCAGCCGGACAGCACGGCGCAGGCGAGCCGCGCGCGGGCCTTGGTCCGGGTCGTGGGAAGCATGCGTTGGCGGGGTAAAGGGGATGTCATGGCGCGAGGGTAGTCCGGGAACGTCAAGGCAATGTTTCCGCGGCGTTGCGGGATTGCGAAACGCCGATCCTGTGCGTGGCAGCCGCGGGTTTGCCGGGCAGGCGCATCTCAGGCGTCCGGTATTATCACCGCATGGTCGAGGAAAACCCCACAGGAATCCTGCATGGCAAGGTCGCGCTGATCACCGGCGGGGCCAAGCGCGTCGGCGCCGCCATCGCGCGCCGGCTGCACGCTTCCGGTGCGCGTATCGTGCTGCATTACCGCTCGGCCGAGGCTGATGCGCTGGCGCTGCAGGCCGAGCTCAACGCGCGGCGCGAGCACTCGGTGGCGCTGATCCAGGCCGACCTGCTGGACGTGGCCGGGCTGCCCGAGATCGTCAAGAACACGCTGGCGCGCTTCGAGCGCCTGGACATCCTGGTCAACAACGCCTCGAGCTTCTCGCCCACCCCGGTCGGGGAGATCACGCTGGCGAGCTGGGACGACCTGGTCGGCACCAACCTCAAGTCGCCGCTGTTCCTGTCGCAGGCGGCCGCGCCGCACCTGAAGAAGACCCACGGCTGCATCGTCAACATCACCGACATCCACGCCGAGCGGCCGCTCAAGAACTACGTGGTCTACAGCATCGCCAAGGCCGGCCTGGCCGGGCTGACCCGGTCGCTGGCGCGCGAGCTCGGCCCGGAGGTGCGGGTCAACGGCGTCGCGCCCGGCCCGGTGCTCTGGCCCGAGGACGATTCCTTCGACGAACTCGCGCGCCAGCGCGTGGTGTCGCACACCCTGCTCAAGCGCGCCGGGGAGCCGGAGGACATTGCCGGCGCGGTGCATTACCTGGTGGCCGATGCGCCGTATGTGACCGGGCAGATCATCGCGGTCGATGGTGGCCGGAGCGTGAGCCTGTGATCCCGGCCGTTCCGGACGGGAGCGGATCGACGATTCGCCCCCGGGCCGGAATCCAGTGTCGTTCGCAGACGTCGCTGGATTCCCGCTTTCGCGGGAATGACGGAGCGTGGTGCCATGCACTATCGGCCCGTGCCATCCCGGCATCGCTGTCATTCCGGACGCCGCCCATGGCGGCGAGCCGGAATCCAGTGTCGTCCACGGTCCCAACGTCGCTGGATTCCCGCTGTCGCGGGAATGACCGCAAGCGCGCACGGCGATCGCGCTTGGAACGACGCTAGGGGCGGCGCCATGGCCGAGGACCCCGATACCCCACTGCGCGAGGAAACGCGGCTGCTGGGCAGGCTGCTGGGCGAGGTGCTGCGCGCCTCCATCGGCGAGGACGGCTACCAGCGCATCGAAACCATACGCGCGCGCGCCGTGCAGCAGCGTCGCGACAGCGTCGTGCGCGGCGCGGAGCAGGGCGATGCGCGGGGCGGCGCGCAGGGTGGTGGTGACCTGGCCGCGATGCTGGACGGCCTGGGCACCGAGGACGTGCTGCACGTGGTGCGCGCCTTCAGCTACTACTCGCTGCTGGCCAACGTCGCCGAGGACCGGCACCAGAACCGGCAGGACCGCGCGGCGCGCGCCACCGACGCGCCGCCGCACGGCAGCCTCGCGCACGCCTTCGCGCAGCTGCGTCGCGAGGGCGTGGATGCGGAACGCCTGCTCGGCTGGATGGGCGAGGCACTGGTCGCGCCGGTGTTCACCGCGCACCCGACCGAGGTGCAGCGAAAGAGCATCCTCGACATCCAGCGATCCATCGCATCGCTGCTGGCCGCGCGCGAGCGCGCCGACGCGCAGGATGCGGCGGCGATCGACGCCGACCTGACCCACCAGATCCATGCGCTGTGGCGTACCGCGATGCTGCGGCTGAACCGCCTGCGCGTGGTGGACGAGATCGAGAACGGCCTGTCGTTCTACCGCTACACCCTGCTGGACGGCCTGCCGCGCCTCTACGGCATGGCGGCGCGCGAGGTGGCGCGCAGCCACGGCCTCGCGGACCTGCCCGAACTGCCGCCCTTCCTGCGCATGGGTTCGTGGATAGGCGGGGACCGCGACGGCAATCCCTTCGTCACCGCCGAGTCGCTGGCGATCGCCTTCCAGCGCCAGGCCAGCTGCGTGCTGCAGCACTACCTGGAGGGCGTGCACCAGCTGGGCGCCGAGCTCGCGCTGTCCACGCGACTGGTGGCGGTGTCGCCCGAATTGCTCGCGCTCGCGGCCAGCGCCGGCGACCCGTCCGTGTTCCGCAGCGACGAGCCCTACCGCCAGGCG
>CAIVVS010000357.1 GCA_903909415.1 uncultured Pseudomonadota bacterium
AGACGCACACAGAGGCACATTGACTTACACGTTGTGTTACCAGTTGTTATGCCTCCCGTTGTTCACGGATGTGCAGGCTCTTGAGCTGACTGCGGGCTTCCTGGCTGCTCACGGACAGGGCCCCAAGCACATTGCGACGCTGCTGCTGTTGCTGCGCACCGAGCAGGGCCTGGGCAACTGGGACGAGGTGATCCGCATCGCGCGGCTGCTGGAAAAGCGCTCGGGCCTGCCGCCCGAGGCGCTGGACACCATCCTCGTGCGCGCGCGGGTCGCGCTGCTCGCGACGCGCACCCACGACCGGCGCGCGCTCGAGTCCCACTGGCGTGAAATCCCCGACCGCGAGCGCCAGCAGCCGGCGCTGGCCGTGGCCGGCGCGCGCGCCTTCATGCAGCAGGGCGACTGCCGCACCGCCCACGCCATCATCGAAGACGCGCTGAAGAGGAACTGGTCGCCCAACCTCGTGCTGCTCTACGGCGAATGCCGCGACGACGATGCGCTGTCGCGCATCGAGCGCTGCGAGGCCTGGCTGCGCGAGCGCCCGCGCGACTGGCCGCTGTTGCTCACGCTGGGACGCCTGTGCATGCAGCGCGAGCTGTGGGGCAAGGCGCAGAGCTTCCTCGAGGCGAGCATCGCCGTGCAACCCACCCGCGCCGCGCACGTTGCGCTGGCGGGCCTGTTCGACGCCATCGGCCGCGTGCACGACGCCAACCGGCACTTCCGGGCCGCTGCGGATGCGGGGCTTCCTTCGGGGATGGTCGAAGGCTGAACGTCGTTCCATGAGCGCTGGGTGCCTGGATCGCGAAGTTTCAATCCCGGGAGGATTCATGCATCGCATCGCGAAGCTGTTCATCCTGCTCATGGGGTGGGCGATTGCCGCCGTGCCGTCGTTTGCGGCCGAACCCCCTGCCCACAAGGACATTGCCCTCATCCTCATGCACGGCAAGTGGGGCCGGCCGCCGGGGCCGCTGGCACGCTACTTCGAGCGCGAGGGCTATACGGTGGTCAGTCCCGAAATGCCCTGGAGCGGTGGACGACTGTACGGCACGTCCTATCGGGCGGGGCTGGAAGAAGTTCATCGCGAGGTCGCGCGGTTGCGTGCGGCCGGCGCGAAGAAGGTAATCGTCGGCGGCGAGAGCTTCGGGGCCAACGGGGCGTTGGCCTACCAGGCGCTGCACGGCGATGCCGATGCGCTGATCGTGCTCGCGCCGGGTCACATGCCCGGCGGCTGGTACCGCTCCGGCCTGATCCGCGAGGCGGTGGATCGTGCCGCGGCGATGGCGAAGGAAGGCAAGCGCGACGAGCGCATCAGCTTCACCGATTACAACCAGGATCGCCAGCGCCCGCTTTCCACGACGGTCGATGCCTTCCTGTCATTTTTCTCGCCCAGCGGACTTGCCAACATGAACGCCAGCGCCAAGGGCATCAAGGAGGCGCTGCCTGTTCTGGTGGTGAATTCGTCCAATGAAGTGAAGAGCCAGGGACGTTCGTTCATCTTCGAGGCGCTGCCTGCGCATCCGAAGAGCGTTTATCTCGAATCCGCGCAGGACCATGGCGGAGCTGCAGAAGGTTCGCGCAACGACGTCCAGCGCTTCGTGGATTCGGTGGCGGCGGACTGACCGGCAGCCTGCGCTATCGCCGGGCGTGCCACGCCCGGTGCGGATCCGCGCGGCTCGGCCGCCGGAAATCCTCCGGAACGCTCTGGCGCGTGATCTCGCGCAGGTTCAGTCGCTTTTCCAGTTGCGCATCGATCTCGAACGAACGCAGGTTGGTCGAGAAGAACAGTTCACCGCCGTCGGCCAGCAGCGCGTGGCACTGGTTCACCAGCCGCACATGGTCACGCTGCACGTCGAGCACATCCTGCATCTTCTTCGAATTCGAGAATGACGGAGGGTCGAGCACGATGACGTCGTAGCGCTCGCCTGCGGCAACCGCGGA
This sequence comes from uncultured Pseudomonadota bacterium, assembly GCA_903909415.1. The sequence goes on from CAIVVS010000357.1 coordinate 1,936, forward strand.
GCCGAGCCACACCAGCACGTCGGCGCGCACCAGCGCGTGGCGGACGGGATCGATGCCGTTCAGCGCGAAGTTGCGCGCGGTCCAGGCCTGGTAGGTGTTCGACAAGTCCACCGTCGTCGAGCCGCTGGCGCCCGCTGTTGCGGCATGCACGGTGAAGCTGCCGGTGTACGCAAAGAGGTTGAGGAAGCGCGAGCCGGCGCCCGCTTTCGCACGGCCCGCGATGGTCTCGGCGACCATGGCGCGCATCGGCCGGTGGTCGAGGAAGAGCCCCGTGTCGAGGTACTCGTCGAAGTTGACCTGGAACTTCAGCCCGGCCTCCTCGACCACGAAGGTCTCGGCCTCGTCGTCTTCCAGCTTCTCGTACTGCGAGGTGCCGCGCTGGCGTTCGCGGCGCTTCAAGTGCAGGTGTTCCGCAGGCAGCTCGCAGACCTCGCAGATCGCATCGCACACGGCGATCAGCCACGCGGTGTATTCGTCGTCGGTCATCTGCCAGCCGGTGTCGATCTCCTGCACATGCAGGTGCGTCCCGCCGCGCGGGGCGATGGTCTCGAACCGGTCGATGGCAAACGGAAACTGCGGCACGTCGCGGTCGTAGATGCGAAAGCACGAGACGCCGCGCCGCCGCGCCCACTTGTGCCAGTGGGCGAGGTTCTTGCGCAGGCGGTTGGTGAAGTCGGCGATCATCGCGAGGTCATCGCCGGAGTCCGGTGTTTACTGACATTATTGAAAAAATGTGACTTTCCCATGCGCCATGACGGCATCAATGCTGACAGGTTGGGCGGTAGTCTTTTGCAGCAAGGCGACTGCCGGCGCTGCGTTCAGCCCCCGGCGCCCTGGTCCTCGGCCATGCTGCCGCTCCAGCCGTAGACCTCCAGCGCCCGCTCGACGCTGCAGACGCGCAGGGCGCGCGGGCCGCCGCCGGTCATTTCCATGCGTGGACGGGAGAGTTCCCACAGCCGGCCGTCGCCGGGGTCGCGGTAAAGGCGCCGCCAGCCGCCCTGCTCGGGGTGGTCGGCGAGGTACTCGAGAACGTCAGTGACCAGGCTGCCGATGCGCTGCTCGCTTGGGTCGCCGAGAATGCGGTCGCGAAAGAGCACCCATTTGCCGACGATGAGTTCTTCGTCGGGGCGCAGCAACTGCAGTTCGCCGGAGAGATCACCGGATATCGTCATGCTCCAAGCCTAACAGAAGGGCAGGGCCGTTTGCGAGCCGGCGGATCAAGGAGACGGGGATGCCGTTGTTGCGGCGGCGGGTCTTAGCGGCGGGCCGATGCGTCCTGGGCCGTGTGGCCCGGGGGCAGCAGGCCGTCATGCCAGCCGCCGCCCAGCGCGCGGATCAGCACGGTGCTGGCCGACATGCGCCGGCCGAGGATGTCGAGCGTGCTGCGCTCGGCGGTGAGGGCGGTGGCTTGCGCGGTGATCACGTTCAGGTAGTTCACCGTGCCGGCCTTGTACTGGTTGGTGACCAGCGACAGCGACAGCCGTGCGGCCTCGAGCGCCTCGCGCTGCACGGCGGCTTCCTGCTCGAGGATGCGCAGCGTTGCCAGGTTGTCCTCGACTTCCTGCAGGGCGGTGAGCACGGTCTGGCGGTAGGAGGCGACGCTCGCGTCGTAGGCCGCCACGGCCTGCGCGGTCTGCGAACGGCGCTGCCCGCCGTCAAACAGCGTCAGCGCAAGTGCGGGCCCGAGCGACCAGAAGCGGCTGGGGGCGGTCAGCCAATTCGCCATGCTGGAGGCCTGGAATCCGGTCGATGCGTTGATCGTCAGCGTCGGGAAGAAGGCAGCGCTTGCCACGCCCACCTGCGCGTTGGCCGCGGCGACACGACGCTCGGCGGCGGCAATGTCCGGGCGGCGCTCGAGCAGCGTGGCGGGCAGCCCCGGGGCGATGACCGGCGGCTTCATGGCGGAAATCGCCACCGTGGCATCGGGGGCCAGGCTGAACTCCGTGGGCGTGCGGCCGGTGAGCACGGCGATGGCGTGCTCGAGTTGCGCGCGTTGCACCCCGATGTCGAGCCGTTGCGCCTGCGTGGAGCGCAGCTGCGTGGTGGCCTGGATGGTATCGGCCTTCGCCACCACGCCCGCGGCGTACTGGTTCTGCGTGAGCTGCAGCGAGCGTTCGTAGGCCGCCACGGTGTCGTCGAGCAGTTTCTTCTGCGCATCGAGCACGCGCAGCTGGAAGTAGTTCTGCGCCAGCTGCGCATGGGCGATGAGGCGCGCGGCTTCGAGGTCGCCCGCGCTCGCCTGCAGGCTGGCTTCGCTCGCCTCGACGTTGCGGCGCACGCGGCCCCACAAGTCGGCTTCCCAGCTCGCGCCGGCGGAAATCGAATGGTTGGTGGTGACGCCGCGCGCCACCGTGACCGTGCTGGTGTTGGCCGAGGCGCGTGAGCGCGTGTCCGAAAGGTTGCCCGTGAGGGTGGGGAACTGCCCCGCGCGCGTGCCCTCGGCCAGCGCGACGGCCTGGCGATAGCGCGCCTCGGCCTGCGCCACGGTCTGGTTGGCGGCGATGACCTCGTCGGCCAGCGCATTGAGCGTCACATCGCCATAGATTTCCCACCACTTGCCGCGCGGCTCGCCATCGCGCGGACGGGCGGGCTGCCAGTCGGCATTTCCGGTGGCGACGACAGCGGGAGCGGACTCCTTGAAGGCGGCCGGTGCCTTCGCCCCGGCGCGAAGCTCGGGGCGCACGTAGTTCGGCCCGACCGAGCAAGCGGCGAGCAACAGCGTAGCCGCCAGCGCAGTCCACAGCGCGGCCGCCAGCGGCAGGAACCTTGCAGGCGCAGGCGCGGTGGCCCGATGCGTGGCCGTGCTTGAGGGCAGGGCGTGCTTCATGTCGTCTCCAGAGGATGGCCCGCCGGCATGGCCTTGGGTGCGGCTCGCCGGGCGCGCCAGTGGCGCAGCCGGTCCAGATAAAGGTACACCACCGGCGTCGTGTACAGCGTGAGCACCTGGCTCACGATCAGCCCGCCGACGATGGCGATGCCGAGCGGCCGGCGCAGCTCCGCGCCTTCGCCCGCGCCCAGCGCCAGCGGAATGGCGCCGAACAGCGCGGCGAGCGTGGTCATCATGATGGGCCGGAAGCGCAGCACCGCCGCGCGCAGGATGGCCTGCTCGGGCGAAAGGTTTTCAGTGCGCTCGGCCTCCAGCGCGAAGTCGATCATCATGATGGCATTCTTCTTGACGATGCCGATGAGCAGGATCACGCCGATGAAGGCGATGATGGAGAACTCGGCGCCGAAGAGCATCAGCGCCAACAGCGCGCCCACCCCGGCCGAGGGGAGCGTCGAGAGGATGGTGATCGGGTGCACGAGGCTCTCGTAGAGCACGCCCAGCACGATGTACACCGCCAGCAGCGCGGCGAGGATCAGCACGGGCTGGCTCTCGAGCGACGCCTGGAAGGCGCGTGCCGTGCCCTGGAAGGTCCCGGTGAGGCCGACCGGCGCGCCGAGGCGCGCCAGGGCCGTGCGCACGGCGTCGGCGGCCTGAGACAGCGACACCTCCGGCGGCAGGTTGAACGAGATGGTGCTGGCGGCGAACTGCCCCTGGTGGTTCACCGACAACGCAGTGCGCGTGGTCTCGTAGCGGGCAAAGGCTTCCAGCGGCACCGAGGCGCCCGACTTGCTGATGACGTAGATGTCCTTCAGGCTCTCGGCGCTTTGCAGGAACTCGGGCGCCGCTTCCATCACCACCTTGTACTGGTTGAGCGGGTTGTAGATGGTGGAGACCTGTCGCTGCCCGAAGGCGTTGTTCAGCGTGGTGTCGATCATCTGCGAGGTGATCCCCAGGCGCGCCGCGGTATCGCGGTCCACCACGAG
>CAIVVS010000358.1 GCA_903909415.1 uncultured Pseudomonadota bacterium
CACCGGCGGGCGCGTGGTGCACCACCTCAAGGCCTTCGCGCCGGATGCGCGCAACACCATCCTGCTGGTCGGCTTCCAGGCCGGCGGCACGCGCGGCGCGGCGCTGCTGGAGGGCGCGCCCACCATCAAGATCCATGGCGAGCACGTGCCGGTGCGCGCCGAGGTGGCGTCGATCAACAACCTCTCGGCGCATGCCGACGCGAACGAACTCATCGCCTGGGCGCGCGCCATGCCGGCGGCGCCGCAGCAGGTGTTCGTGAACCACGGCGAGCCCGGTGCGGCCGACGCCTTCCGCCTGCGCCTCAGCGAGGAGCTGGGCTGGAACGCGTCGGTGCCGGACTACCGGGACACGGCTGAGGTCTAGCCGGGAAGGCGGACCGCTGCCGGTCCGTCGCCCTGCAGCCTTACTTGCAGGCCCCGATGGAGCCGTCCTTGCACACCTTGGGCTGCGGCACGCCGTAGCTGTCGCGCGAGGCGGTCATGGTGGCGCCGCTCAGGTTGGTGCCGGTCCAGTTCACGCCCTCGACCTTGGCGCCCAGCAGGTTGGCCTTGGACAGGTTGGCGTTGGACAGGTCGGCGCGGGACAGGTCGGCGTCGGTCATGTCGGCCCCGGACAGGTCCGCGCCCGCCAGCTTGGCCGCGCGCAGGTCGGCGCGCCACAGCTTGGTGCCGGCGCACTTGGTGTTGGGTTCGATCTTGCAGCCGGCGATGGTCTGGGCGCCGGCGGTGGCGGAGCCGAGCGCGAAGGTCGCGGCGGCGAGCATCAGGATGGCGTGTTTCAAGGCAGTCTCCCCTTCATGGTTGCGCCCGGGCGAATCCCGTTCGCGTGGATGGCAATACGGGTGGAACGCCGGATCGGATTGCGGATCGGATTGCGCTGCGGCCGGCTGGGCAGGCACTATTTCACACTGGGTGCGGGATTTGCAACGGAATGTGCAATGCAACGCGCGACGACGGTCGGCGGGGGTAGCGGGTGGACGGCAAGGCGGGATTCATTTTGGTGCACGGTTCCTGGCAGGGCGCCTGGGCCTGGGAACCGGTGGTGGCGCGGCTGCAGGCCGCCGGCCATGCGGCGCGGGCGGTGGACCTGCCCGGCAATGGCTGCGGCCCGGAGCCGGCCGGGCCGGTGACCCTGGCGATGATGGCGGGCCATGTGGCGCAGGCGGTGCGGGAGGCCGCACGCATATCCGGGGCTCCGGTGGTGCTGGTCGGGCATTCCGGCGGCGGGGTGGTGGTGCAGCAGGCCTGCGAGCTGGCGCCGGAAGGCATCCGGCGCGCGGTCTACCTCTGCGCCTTCGTCGCGCGTGACGGCGAATCCATCCTCGACCTGTACGCCGCGCACCAGAAGCCCGACATGCGCGGGGCGAACAGGCGCGTGACGCTGAGCGCCGACGGGCTGCGCTCGGCCATCGCGGTGGAGGATGCGGTCGAGGTGTTCTACCACCGCGCGCCGCCGGAACTCGCACGCGCCGCGGCGGCCAGGCTCACGCCCTATCCCACCATCCAGTCGGCCAGCCGGGTGGCGTTGAGCGAGGCGAACTACGGCCGCGTGCCCGGGCGCTACATCGAGACCCTGCAGGACCGCTCGGTGCACCTGGCCCTGCAGCGCGCGATGCATGCGCGCATGGCCTTCGAGCGGGTGGACGCGATCGACACCGACCACGCGCCGCAACTGAGCGCGCCGGACGAGCTGGTGCGGCTGCTGCTGGAGGCGGCTGCTTGATCGACGTGCCGATGCGATGAACGACGCTGGATTCCCGCTTTCGCGGGAATGACGGTGCCACTTTCTCGCGCTGGCCGTCATTCCGGACGCCGCGCAGCGGCGAGCCGGAATCCAGCGTCGTTGGGGCTGGTGAAAGCCGCTGGATTCCCGCTTTCGCGGGAATGACGGTGCCACCTTCTCGCGTTGGCCGTCATTCCGGACGCCGCGTAGCGGCGAGCCGGAATCCAGTGGCGTTGCGGATGGTGATAGTCGCTGGACTCCCGCTTTCGCGGGAATGACCGGGCCAACCCGGCGGACTCAGCCCTTGGGCGGGGCGTCGCGCGCGACTTCGCGCTGGAACACGGCTGGATTCCCGCTTTCGCGGGAAC
>CAIVVS010000359.1 GCA_903909415.1 uncultured Pseudomonadota bacterium
ACCGCCTCCGACGCCGGCGACGAGATCGGCGACCTGTCGCGCAGCTTCTCCGAGGTGCTGGCGCGCCTCGCGCAGCACAACGCCTACCTCGAAGGCATGGCCAGCCGCCTGTCTCACGAGCTGCGCACGCCGATCGCGGTGGTGCGCTCGTCGCTGGAGAACCTGCACCTGTCGCACTCGCCCGAGGAGACGCAGACCTACATCGCGCGCGCCGAGGAAGGCCTGTCGCGCCTGTCCACCATCCTGTCGCGCATGAGCGAGGCCAGCCGCCTGGAACAGGGCCTGCAGGCGCAGGAGCGCGAGCGCTTCGACCTCGCCGCCGTGGTGCGCGGCTGCGTCGAGGGCTACCGCCTCGCCTACCGCGAGCATGCGATCGAGCTTGCGGTGCAGGGCGACGCGCCCATGGTGGCCGAAGGTTCGCCCGACCTGCTGGCGCAGATGCTGGACAAGCTGGTGGGCAATGCCATGGACTTCGCCTCGCCCGGCACGCCGGTGAAGCTGTCGCTCACCGCCACCGCAGGCCGCGCGCTGCTCGCGGTGGAGAACCAGGGCCCGCCGCTGCCGGCGTCCATGCGTGGCCGGCTGTTCGAATCCATGGTCAGCGTGCGCGAGGGCGCAATGGGTAAAGGTGCCGGCAAGGGCACGACGGGCAAGCCCTCGGAGCCGCACCTCGGACTGGGCCTCTACGTCGCGCGCCTGATCACGCAGTTCCACCATGGCGAGATCGTCGCGGACAACCTGCCCGGCGCGGACGGCGAGCCGGCCGGCGTGCGCATCAGCGTCAGCCTGCCGCTCGGCAGCCAGCCGAACGTGGTGGTGGCCGCATGAACGCCCCCGCCACGGTGGACCTGCTGGTCATCGGTGGCGGCATCAACGGCGCGGGCATCGCGCGCGATGCCGCCGGGCGCGGCCTGTCGGTGCTGCTGGCCGAGCAGGACGACCTTGCCTCGGCCACGTCATCGGCTTCCACCAAGCTGATCCACGGCGGGCTGCGCTACCTCGAGTACTACGAGTTCCGGCTGGTGTCCGAGGCGCTGGCCGAGCGCGAGACCCTGCTCACCATCGCGCCGCACATCATCTGGCCGCTGGAGTTCGTGCTGCCGCACGAACCGCACCTGCGCCCCGCGTGGATGATCCGGCTCGGCCTGTTCCTCTACGACACCCTGGGCGGCCGCACGCGGCTGCCGCGCTCGCGCGGCGTGAAACTGCTCGACGGCGGCTACGGTGCGGGCCTGAAGCCGGGGTTCAGCAAGGGCTTCCGCTACGCCGACTGCTGGGTGGACGATGCGCGCCTGGTCACGCTGAACGCGCGCGATGCCGCGGCGCGCGGCGCCACCATCCTCACCCGCACCCGCGTGAGCCGCGCGCGGCGTGAGGGCGATGCCTGGGTGGTGACGCTGGACGATCGCGCGGGCACCCGGGAGCTGCGCGCGCGCATGCTGGTCAACGCCGCCGGCCCCTGGGTCAAGCGCGTGCTGGACGAGACTGTGTCCCTGCCCTCGCCGGGCAAGGTGCGGCTGGTCAAGGGCAGCCACATCGTGGTGCCGCGCATCCACGACCTGCGCCACGCCTACATCCTGCAGAACCCGGACCGGCGCATCGTGTTCATGATTCCCTACGAGCGCGCCTGGACCCTCGTCGGCACCACCGACGTGCCGGTGGAAGGCAGCGCGCCCGAGGCGCAGCACCCGCAGATCAGCGCGGACGAGGTCGCCTACCTGTGCGAGGCCGCCAGCCGCTACAGTGCGCGCCCCATCACGCCCGAACAGGTGGTCTGGCGCTACAGCGGCGTGCGTCCCTTGTTCGACGACGGCTCGGACGATCCCTCGGCGGTGACGCGCGACTACCACCTGATGCTCGACGCAGGTGAGACCGGGCAGGGCGCGCCGCTGCTGTCGGTGTTCGGCGGCAAGATCACCACCTACCGGCGCCTGGCCGAGGAGGTGCTGTCGCGCCTGGCGCCGTGGATGCCGGGCGCGGGTGAGCCCTGGACCCACGCGGCCGCGCTGCCCGGCGGGGACTTCGGCGACTTCGACGCGCTGATGGACGATATGAGCCGGCGCTATCCCGGCCTGGGCGTGGGCCTGCTGGTGCGCATGGCGCGCCGCCACGGCACGCTGGCGAAAGAAATCCTCGGCAGCGCGAAAACCGAGGCCGATCTGGGCGAGAATTTCGGCGGCGGCCTGTTCCAGGCGGAAGTGGACTGGCTGCGCGCGCACGAGTGGGCGCGCACCGGCGCCGACGTGATGTGGCGCCGGACCAAGTGCGGCCTGCACATGAATGCCGCGCAGCGCCGGCGCACGACGCAGTACATGGAATCAACGTTGGGCAACAAAGACGCGGCTGCCTGAACCTGGCGGTCCAACCAGTCGGGAGCGGATGTCTTGGAGTGGTTCATCGCCTATGCGGGCATCGGCGCCGCGGTCGGATTCTTCGCGGGGCTGCTGGGCATAGGCGGGGGCGCGATCATGGTGCCCATGCTGGTGCTGGCGCTGGGCGCGCAGGACATCGACAAGGCGCACGTGCTGCACCTGGCGGTGGGCACGTCCATGGCCACCATCCTGTTCACCTCCATCTCCAGCGTGCGCTCGCACATGCAGCGCGGCCCGCTGCGCTGGGACATCGTGCGCGGCATGACCCCGGGCATCATCGCCGGCGGCCTGGCCGGCTCGGCCATCGCCGGCATCATCCCCACGCGCCTGTTCGCGCTGATCTTCGTGGCGACGGTGTATGCCGCCGCGACCAACATCCTGCTGGACCGCAAGCCCAACCCGTCGCGGCCGCTGCCCGGCGGGCTGGGCCTGTTCGTAGCAGGATTCACGATCAGCGCGGTGTCGGCCTTCGCCGCGGTCGGCGGCGCCTTCATGACCATCCCGTTCCTGCTGTTCTGCAACGTGCCCATGCTGGGTGCGATCGGCGCGGCGGCAGCCATCGGCTTCCCCATCTCGATTGCCGGCACCGTGGGCTTCGTCGCCTCCGGCCTGCAAGAGGGCGGGTTGCCGGCCTGGAGCCTGGGCTACGTCTACCTGCCGGCGCTGGCCGGCATCGTGGTGGCCAGCATGCTCATGGCGCCGGTGGGCGTGGCGGTCGCGCACCGCGCGCCGGTCAGGGTGTTGAAGCGCGTTTTCGCGCTGTTGCTGTTCGGTTTTGCCACCCGTATGCTGGTTTCATTCTGGTGAGGAGCAGGGCATGGACGAGAAGAAGATCCACATACGCACCCCCATGGGCGAAGTGCTGGTACGCCTCGGGGACCTGGACCCGGCCAAGTGGCTGGTCTTCCCCAACGGACTGCGCCAGTACTTCCTCTGGGTGAACCCGGCGACCAGCGCTTCGATTGCGCTGATCGACTTCCCCGAGGGCGTGGGCGTGCCCGAGAAACACTCGCACGCCTCCAACCAGTTCATGCAATGCCTGGAAGGCGAGTACGAGTACCTGGACAGCAAGATCACGCTGCGCCCCGGCGACTTCTACATGAACCCCAAGGACAACCCGCACGGTCCCACCATCGCGCGCAAGCGCTCGGTGCTGATCGAGATCTACGACGGCCCGCACTACTACGAGAAGCCCAGCTACCACACCGATGAAACCATCGGGAAGCTGGAATCCCGGAAATAAGCACAACTCAGCACCCCAAGACGACCACCGACGGAGCAATCAGCATGGCCAAGATCACCAAAGTCACCAAAGTCACCAGCCCCAACGTCGCCGAGGCGCCCCCGGGACGCTGGTCCAACGCGCTGCGCATCCGCGACACGCTCTACGTATCGGGCATGACCTCGCGCGCCAATGACGGCAGCACCATCCAGGGCAAGGGCGAGTACGAGCAGTCCAAGTTCATCTTCGAGAAGATCCGCCACATGGTCGAGGCCGCGGGCGGCAAGATGCACGACGTCATCAAGATGAACATCTACGTGGTGAACATCAAGAACAACACCGAGGTGTGGCGCGCGCGGCGCGAGTTCTTCACCGGCGACTTCCCGGTGTCCACCCTGGTCGAGGTCAAGGGCCTGGCCACGCCGGAGATCCTGGTCGAGATCGAGGTCGTCGCCGAGATCGGCGCGGGCCCGGTGCACGCCTGATGCGCCCCGCCGCTCTCGGGGGATGGCGTGCCGTTGCACTCACCGTCGCCTGCGTGGCGGCGATGCCGTGGGCCGACGCGCAGGCCCAAGCAGCAAGTACCGCAGCGCCCTGGCCGGCGCGCCCGGTGCGCGTGGTCGTGCCATACACGGCCGGCGGCCCGGTGGACTTCATCATCCGCACGCTGCAGCCGCGGCTGCTGGAGACCTGGGGCCAGCCGGTGGTGATCGAGAACCGCGCCGGCGCGGCCGCGCAGATCGGCGGCGAATACGTCATGCGCCAGCCGGCCGACGGCCTCACGCTCTTGCTGGGCGGCGTGCAGACGCATGCCATGGTCGTGGGCACGGTCAAGAAGATGCTCTACGACCCGATCAAGGACTTCACCCCGGTCACCCAGACCACGCGCGCCAACTGGATGCTGGTGGTG
>CAIVVS010000360.1 GCA_903909415.1 uncultured Pseudomonadota bacterium
CTGCCGAGCAGGCCGCGATCGACGAACTGCCAGCCTGCGCGCTCGTAGACGTCGGGCTTGCCGGCCCAGAGCACGGCGAAGCGGACCTGCTGCACGCGCAGTTCCTCGAGCGCCGTGGCCAGCAGGCGCGTCGCCAGTCCCTTGCCGCGATGGTCCTGCCGCGTGCACACCAGCCCGACCATGGCACCGCGCAGGGTGGCGCCTGCGTCCAGCCAATCGAACGGGCGCGTGACGAATGCGGATACGCACTCCCCTTGGTCGCGCACGCTCCAGGCGGTGGCGCCAGTCGTGCCGAACACCGCGGGCAGGCGCTGCGCCAGGGACAGGGTCCTTCCGCGTCCATGGATGAACTCGGCGTCGAACAGGGCCAGCGCCCGGGCATCGTCGCATGCGGCGCGATGCGAGAATTCCATGGCGGCTACCAGCCAGCGCGCAGGCAGGCGGCGATGCGCTCGCGCGCGGCCTCGTCGACCCACGGGCCGCAGGGGAGGGCGAGGTTCTCGCGGTCGAACAGGTCCGTGCCTGGCTGTGGTCCGGTTCTCGCCTCGCGGAAGCAGGCATAGGCGTCTGTGCGCAGGTGCAGGCGCTGGCAGCCTATGCCCTCGGCGCGCAGCCTCGCGATCAGGGCGTCGCGCCCTTGCACGCGCAGCGCGTAGGCCCACGGGCTGCGCTCGGCATTTGGGTTCTGCTTCAGCAGGGTGACGCCCGGCACGCCTTCGAGCGCTTGGTCGAACCAGTCTGCGTTGGCGCGGTGGGCGGCGATGACGGCGTCCACCTTGTCCATCTGCGCCAGCGCGAGCGTCGCGCCGATCTCGTTCATGGTGTTGAAGCGGCCGGCGTCGGCGATGTCGCTGGCCGGATTCAGGTCGCCGTTCGGCAGGCGGAAGCTGGGGCCGTCTATGCCGTAGCGGCGGGCGCGCCGCAGGTACGCGTCGTCCTGCGCCCGCGCGCTGATGATGGCGCCGCCCTCGATTGCCGTCAGTTGCCTGACCGGCCCGAACGAATAGATGGTGTGGTCCGCATCGTGGCTGCCCAGCGCCCGTCCGTGCCACCGTGCCCCCAATGCCTCGGACGCGTCGGACACGAGCGGCACGCCCGCCTCGCGCGCCACCTCGCCGATGGCGTCCAGCGCGCACACGTCACCGGCCCAGTGGAACGCGAGAATGGCCCGCGTGCGCGGGCCCACCATCGCGCGGACTGCGGACGGGTCCAGCATGCCGGTCAGGGGATCGGTGTCACACCAGGCCGGCGCGGCGCCGAGGTTGGCGATCGGCATGACGGTGGCGACGCAGGCCATGGGTGACAGGATCACCTCGGTGCCCGGTCCCACGCCGCAGCGCTCCAGCGCCAGCGTGAGGGCGCCGGCTGCGTCGGCGGTCGCGCACACATGGGATTCGCCCAGCCAGCCGCCGAGCGCGCGCTCGAACTCCGCGACGCGCGGTCCCTGCGCCAGCTGGCCGCTCATCACGGTCGCCGCCAGCATCTCGCCCAGCCCGCGCGCCATGTCCGGCGGCACGGGAATGCGGAACAGCGGGATCTGCTGCTTACCAGCCATCGCGCAATGCGGCGACGATCGCGTCACGCTCGGCATCACCGACCCACCAGCCGCAGGGAATGTGCAGCATCCGCCGCCAGTATTTCTCCAGTCCGGGCAGCGGCACACGACTGGACTCGAACACGGTATGCATGTCGTTTCGCTTGTGCGCCATCGAGTTGCCGATGCCCCGCGCGGTCAGGTGGCGGGCCAGGTCGTCGCGGCGGTCCGCAAGCACGGTGTAGAACCAGTAAGAGGGCTCGGCGGCGGCGTCCCATGCGCACAGCTCGATGCCGGGCACGCCGCGCAGGGCGCCGTCGAAGAACCGTCCGTTGTCGATGTGGCGTGCGATCACCGGCGCGATGTGGTCCAACTGCACCAGGCCTATGGTCGCATTGACGTTGTTCATGTGGTACTTCCAGCCGGTCTCGCGCACATCCACTTCGGTTCGGGAAGCCATGCGGTCGATTCCGAACCAGCGGAAGCGCCGGCCGCGCGGCAGGTCGGCCGGGTTGCGGCAGGCCAGCATGCCGCCGTCCACCGTGGTCATGTGCTTGATCGCCTGCAGCGAATACATCACGTATTCGGAATGCGCGCCGATCTGCTCGCCGGCGTAGCGCGCGCCCAGCGCGTGCGCCGCGTCCTCGATCACGGGGATGCCGTGGCGCGCGGCGACGGCGCGCAGGTCCGCGAGCGCCACGGGTATGCCGCCATAGTGCACGGCGATGATGGCGCGGGTGCGCGGGCTGATCGCGCGTTCCACCGACGCCGGGTCGAGGTTGCCGTTGCGCGGGTCCACGTCGGCCCAGACGATGCGCCCGCCGGCATGGAGCACCGCGAGGTTTGTCGGCTCGGCGGTCATCGGGGTGGAGACCACTTCGTCACCGGGCTGCACGCCGGCAAGCACGAGGGCTGTGTGCAGCGCCGCCGTGCCGGAGTAGAAGGACAGCACGTTCTGCTGTCCGATGAACTGCCCGAAGCGCTGCTCGAACTCGGCGACCGGCGTCCCCTCCGAGATCTGGCCGCTGTAGAGCACCTCCTCCAGGCGCGGCATGAGCGCCGAGCGCGGGGCCATGAAGACCTTGAACAGCGGGATCGGCTGCGCGGGCGAACTCATCTGGGCGGTATCCAGTGGCAGGGCACTACGGGCATGCAGGGAGCGATCCGGGATGGAGCTGATGGTGGCGGGCGGACGGCTCGGCATGTGTCGAGGGCGCCAGACCGCGTGCCGGAAGGATGCGGCGTCGGAAAGATTCTATGTGGAAAACTTCAATAAAACCAACCACTTTTTCACGTTTCGCGGGGGCGGCGCAGGGGCGGTTGTTATACTGGGCGAACTGCAACGACCGGCCATGCCCGCATGTCAGAGCGCGTTTCACCCGGGCGCATCAGCGCCTTGTTCGACTTGCTGGGCAAGGGCGCGCTGGACCAGGTCGAGGCTGGTTGCGAGCAGGTGTTGCGCGAGCAGTCGGACAACGTCGACGCCATGCACCTCTCCGGGCTCGTTTGCCTGCATCGAGGCCACTATCCCGAGGCGCTTGAGCGCCTGCAAGAGGCGAACAGGATCGCAGGGGGCCGCGCAGAGATACTGAACAGCGCCGCCGAGGTGCTGCGCCTGTCCGGCGATGCGAAGACGGCGGCGATCTTCCTGCTCGACGCGCTCGGCCTGAATCCGGCGTACGCGCCCGCCCACATCAATTACGGCCTGGTGCTGCTGGCCCTGGACAATCCGGGCAAGGCGGAGATCTATTTCCGCAACGCCCTTGCGTTGTCTCCGACCTCGTCCAAGGCGCACTACTACCTCGGACGCCTGCTGCTGCACGAAGATCGCGCCGCCGAAGCGCTGGGGCACCTGCGCCTGGCGGTGAAGAACAATCCTGCGTTCGCCGAGGCGCATTTCGAACTGGGCATGGCGTTGCGCGCGCTCGGCGGCACGCGCGGTGCGCGCGATGCCTTCTCGCGCAGCCTCGAACTGGAGCCGGGCAGCTCACGCGGCTGGTACCTGCGCGGCATGGCGCGCTTCGAGCTGGCAGACGACCAGGGCGGACTGGATGACTACCGGCACGCTGCCGAACTGAATGGCGATTACGCGCCATTTCCCGCAACGGATGCGGAGAGCGTGCGCTACGGAAGCCTGGAGGCGTGGTGCGCAGAGCACAAGCTCCCGTTCGTCGGCCTCGCGCGGCCGCAGTGGTTGAACCTCGCGGCGCCGGCATCCCTCCC